>REEP01000052.1 GCA_007695045.1 Rhodospirillales bacterium
ACGTGGCGCTGGCCGATGCCGCCCGGCGGGCGGAGGCCGTGGCGGCGGAGGTGGAGTTGCCGGAGAGTGCGCGGTTCCAGCGCGCCCGCGCCCTGGTCCGCAACGCCCTCACCGAAGCCGGGATAGCCGAGGAAATCGACACCCTGGTAAACGACCTCCTGGACAGCCCGATGGCCGATCTTTGAGTTCGGCGGGGTAGGGCGGTCCGGCCGCCCCGGTGACTCCGCAGGCGGTACGCAGACCGTCGACAGCGGCTGTGCCGATCGCCATATCCCAAGTCGTGCTGTTGAGAGGCTTTGCCCTGCGGGGCAGCTTAGGGAAATCCGGAGAAACGCATTGAGCGACCTTGTGACCGCCGAGGACCTGTTCTTCAACCGCGCCGGGCTTGACCGGTCCCGCGTCGACGGCGTGGTGGATAACGCGCTGGCCGGTTGTGACGACGGCGAACTGTTCCTGGAGTACTGCCAGTCGGAGAGTTTGATGTTCGACGATGGCCGGCTCAAGACCGCCAGCTTCGACACCGCCCAGGGCTTCGGGCTCCGCGCCGTGGCGGCGGAGGCCACCGGCTATGCCCACGCGTCCGCCCTGGATGAGGAGGCGATCCGGCGGGCTGCTGCCACCGTTCAGGCGGTCCGGGCCGGCGCCGGCGGGACGTTCATGGAGCCGCCGGCCGGCACCAACCGGCAGTTTTATGCCGATGACAACCCGCTGGCGCTGACCGACTTCGCCGTCAAGGTGAAGCTGCTGGCGGACATCGATGCCTATGCCCGCGGGCGCGATGCCCGTGTCCGTCAGGTTTCCGCCTCGCTGACGGGGGAATGGCAGGTGGTGGAGATCCTGCGACCCGGCCAGGACCCGGTGGCGGACATCCGGCCGCTGGTGCGTCTCAACGTGTCGGTGGTGGTGGAACAGCACGGCCGGCGGGAAGCCGGTTCTCATGGTACCGGCGGCCGGGTCACCTATGCCCGCTATCTGGAGCCGGAGACGTGGCAGGCGGCGGTGGACGAAGCGTTGCGCCAAGCGCTCGTCAACCTCGAGTCGGTGGCGACCCCGGCCGGGGAGATGGTCGTGGTGCTGGGCGCCGGCTGGCCCGGCATTTTGCTGCACGAGGCCATCGGCCACGGCCTGGAAGGCGACTTCAACCGCAAGCGCACGTCGGCGTTCGCCGGGTTGATGGGGCAGCGGGTGGCCGCCCCCGGCGTCACCGTGGTGGACGACGGCACCCTGCCCGACCGCCGCGGCTCCCTCACCGTCGACGACGAGGGCAGCCCCACGGAGCGCACGGTGCTGATCGAGGACGGCATCCTGGTTGGCTACATGCAGGACCGGATGAATGCCCGGCTGATGGGGCAGCGCCCCACCGGCAACGGCCGCCGCCAGAGCTTTGCCCATCCACCTATGCCGCGCATGACCAACACCCTGATGCTGGGCGGTCAGCACGATCCGGCGGAGATCCTGGCCTCGGTGGAGAACGGGCTTTATGCGGTGTCGTTCGGCGGCGGTCAGGTGGACATCACCTCGGGCAAGTTCGTGTTCTCCTGCACGGAAGCCTATCGCATCGAGAAGGGTCGCAAAGGCGCGCCGGTGAAGGGCGCCACCCTGATCGGCAACGGCCCTGACGTGCTGACCAAGGTTGCCATGGTGGGCAACGACATGGCGCTCGATCCCGGCATCGGCACCTGCGGCAAGGAAGGGCAGGGCGTGCCCGTTGGGGTGGGCCAGCCGACTTTGCGGATCGACGGCCTGACCGTCGGCGGCACCGCGCTTTAGAGAACGGCGCATCCGTATTCAGTACGCGTACTCCCGGAACATAGGGTCGACCGAGCCGCGCCATCGCCGGCTGTAGGCGGCAAGAAGTTCCTCCGCCGGGGTGAACCGGCTCTCGGCAATGCGGAACATGGGGATCAAATACTTGGCCTCGCTCTGGCCGAGGCCGTCGGTGACGCCCCGTCGCTCCAATCCGTTCCGGGCGATTTCCAGCGCGGCAAGCGCGAGATCGGCGACGGTGCCGCCGCGGAAGCTGGCCGAGAGAGCCAAGCGCGGCACGTCCCGGGCCAGCGCGAGGCGTTCCTCCTCGGTCCAGTCGGCGATCAGATCGGCCGCCTCCCGGCGGGCCTGGTCGTCATAGAGCAGCCCCGTCCACAATGCCGGCAAGGCGCACAGCCGGGCCCACGGGCCGCCGTCAGCCCCGCGCATTTCCAGAAACCGCTTCAGCCGCACCTCGGGGAACAGGGTGGTCAGGTGATTGTCCCAGTCGGCGAGGGTCGGGTATGCCCCGGGCAGCCCGGGCAGGCGCCCGGCCAGGAAGTCCCGGAACGACTGCCCGCCGACGTCGATGTAGTGGCCCTGTCGGTAGACGAAGTACATCGGCACGTCCAAGGCATAATCGACGTAGCGTTCGAAGCCGAAGCCGTCCTCGAACACGAAGCCGGGAACGCCGGTGCGGTCCGGGTCCACGTCGGTCCAGACATGGGCCCGGTAACTGAGGTAGCCGGTGGGCCGGCCCTCCTTGAATGGTGAGTTGGCGAACAGGGCGGTGGCCACCGGCTGCAGGGCAAGGCCGATACGGAACATCTCCGCCATCGTCGCCTCGCTGTCGAAGTCCAGGTTCACCTGCACGGTGCAGGTGGCCTGCATCATCTCCAGCCCGAGACGCCCCCGGGTCGGCATGTAGCGGCGCATGATGGCGTAGCGGCCCTTGGGCATCCACGGCATCTCGGCCAGCGGCCACTTGGGATGGTAGCCGACGCCGAGAAAGCCGATGCCGAAGGCGGCGCCAATGGTCTTGACCTGGTCCAGATGCCGGGACACCTCGCCGCAGGTCTGGTGCACGTCGGCAAGCGGGGCGCCCGAGAGCTCGACCTGACCGGCCGGTTCCAGGGTGATGGAGCAGCCGGCATCGTCCTTGAGAGCCAATGGCAATCCACCTTCGCGCACCGGTTCCCAGCCGAAGCCAGCCGCCAACTGTTCTAAAATGGTGCGGATGCCGGGATCGCCGTCATACGGCAGCGGGCGCAGATCATCCAGGCGGTAGGCGAATTTCTCGTGCTCGGTGCCGATCCGCCAGTCTTGCTTCGGCTTGCAGCCGCCGGCCAGATGTTCGACCAGCGTTCGGCGGTCGGTGATCGGCTCGCCGAAAGTTTCTTCGGCACCGGACATGACGCGGCCCCCTATCCCGGATCTCGCACGGTCGGCGGCCGGCTGCCGTCGCCGGCCAGCATCTGCCAGCCGACGATGCCGGCCAGCGCCGCCGTTTCGGCGCGGAGAATGCGCGGACCCAGGGTGACGGAGCAAGCACCACGAACGCGTTTCAGCAAAGGCCCGATCTCGCCCGGTGCCCAGCCGCCTTCGGGCCCCACCAGCAGTCCGGGAGGCTTACAGTTGGAAACCGGAAGTGTGGACAGGACCTCGGCCAAGGGGCTTCCGCCCCGCTCGTCGAGGATCAGCAGGGCCCGGTCGGCAGGCCAGCACCCGGCCAGATCGGTCAGGTGTACCGGTGCGGCGATCTCAGGCACTGTCAGGCGACGACATTGCTCCGCTGCAGCGACGGCGTTGGCCACGAGCCGGTCGGTGTTGATCCGTTCGGCCGCGGTGTGGGCGGAAAACACCGGCCACAGGCGGGTGACCCCCAATTCCGTCGCTTTCTCGGCGATGAAGTCGACCCCGGTTTTCTTGATCGGGGCGAACAGAAGCCACGGGCCATCCTCCGGCTGCTGGGGCCGGAGTTGCGCCTCCAGAGCGAGGATACAGGCGTCGCGGCCAGCCTCGACGATCGATGCCGTCCATTCGCCGTTGCGGCCGTTGAACAGGGCCACCCGGTCGCCGATGCCAAGGCGCAGGACCTTCAGCAGGTGGCGCGCTTGCCCTGGTGTGGCCGCGACTCGTGCCCCGGTTACAAGCGCATCCGGAACGTAGAGCCGCGTTTTCGGCAGGTATTTCGGTAGGCCCTTGGGCGGCATGGGACACATGGTCTAGAGTCTTTCCGGCAGGCGGGACTGTTCCATAGCCGAGGACGCATGCCGGAATCGAGGACAAGAGATCTGTCGGCCAGCGACATGCCGACCGCAAGCTGGATCGACCGGATCGCTCCGGCGGGTGCGCGGCCCTATCTCCGGCTCGCCCGCATCGACCGCCCCATCGGCACTTGGCTGCTGCTGCTGCCGTGCTGGTGGAGCGTTGCCTTGGCCTCTCCGGGCTGGCCGGACCCGGCGCTGCTGCTGCTGTTCGCCGTGGGCGCCCTGGTGATGCGCGGTGCCGGTTGCACTGTCAACGACATCGCCGACCGGGAGTTCGACGCCAAGGTCGCCCGCACCGCCTCCCGGCCACTGCCGAGCGGTGCGGTCAGCGTCCGTCAGGCACTGGTTTTCCTGACCCTTCTGCTGGCCATCGGCCTCCTTGTGTTGCTGCAGTTCAATCCGTTTGCCATTGCCGTGGGGGCCGTGTCCCTGCTGCTCGTGGTACCCTATCCCTTCATGAAGCGGATCACGTGGTGGCCGCAGCTCTGGCTGGGGCTGACCTTCAATTGGGGTGCGCTATTGGGCTGGGCGGCGGTGCGCGGCGACCTGTCGCTCGCGCCGGTCGTGCTCTACAGTGCCGGGGTCTTCTGGACTCTCGGCTACGACACCATCTACGCGCACCAGGACAAAGCGGACGACGTGCTGATCGGCGTCAAGTCAACGGCACTCCGGCTCGGCGCGGCGACCCGTCCATGGCTTGCCGTCTTCTATGGCCTGACCGTGGCGCTGGCAGGAGTTGCAGGTGGGCTCGCCGGACTGGCCTGGCCATACTTCGCGGCCTTGGCTGCGGCGGCGGTCCATTTCGCTTGGCAGGTCAAGCGGGTGGATATCGACAACCCCGGCAACTGTCTCGCCGTGTTCAAGAGCAACCGGGATGTCGGTCTGATGATATTTGCCGGCGCTGTCGCCGGTTCGGCTCTGGCCTGATCCCGTTCCTGCGGACAGGTGCCTGCCGTCGCGTCAAGGACGGCCCACCTGCCATTGGTTCACATGCTGCCGGCCGGGCACAGGCGGATCAGCACGGCACCGCTGTCATCGCCAAGGTACAGGCAGTCGTCCGCGTTGATGGTCCAGGTTGCCGCATCTTCCAGGGCGGCCAAGAATCGCTGTTCCTGGTCCATCACCTCGGGTGCGCACGCCCGTCGGCTGGACCCGAGAGGCCCAATGGCGATACGCGCGCCCGTCACCGTCCACGGCCCGAAGTAGCGGTTGCATCCGGTATCGCCGACGACCCGGTCGGGACTTTCGAACAGCAGCGTGGATTGCGGCCGGTCCATCACCGCACTGCCGTCGATTTCGCGGGCGATCCACTCGGGGCCGATGAGTGCCTCCGGGGCGGGGGCCGGCTCTGACCCGGCGCAAGCAACCAGGATCAGGCAGCCGGCGGCGAACAACAACAAAGGGTGCGCACGGCAGTAGGCGCCCGACACTGCACCCGAGACGGTCGCCAAGCGATCACGTGTCATGACTGGTGGCCCCCCCTTCCCTGTCCGCCAGGATGGCGACGTAAAAATCGCCGGGAAGCTTAGCCGTCTCCTGATTGCGGCACCAGAGCGCATGCAAGGATCAGCGCATCAGTGCTCGCTCCGCCGGCCGCATTATAGTAACGGCGCCGCTGTCCTACGGTGGTGAAGCCGCACGTTGTGTAGAGCGCTCGCGCGGCCGCGTTGTCGGTCGCCACTTCCAAGACCATGCGCCGGGCATCCTGGGCTGCGGCCAGTGCCAAGCCTCGGCGCAGCAGCGCGCGCCCGAGGCCGGATCGGCGATGCCGCGGCGGCACGCCCAGAGTCAGAATTTCGGCTTCCCCAGCGACGGCTTGGCACAGAAGGAACCCCGCAGGAAACCGCTCCACACATGCGATCAGGGCGAAGCTTCCGGACATCGACAGCAGGCGGGCGACGGCAGTCGGTGCCCAGGGATCATCGAAGCATTGTTCGTGCAGGGCCGCGATAACAGCCGCATGGGCTGGCCCCAACGGGCCATCGATGGTCACCCCGACACCCTGCGTGCCGGATTTGGACGTGGGGCTCAGGTCCGAAGGGTCGGTCATCAACGCTGCCGGCACGATGCTGGGGCCGGTGTCGCCTGAGGCGGGCGCAGATAGACGGGAGCGGGTTTGGCGGGGAAGCGCGCGCCGGCAAGCCACCGCCGTGCAGCCACCGCCGCGACGTTCACGGCCCCGGCGTGGTCGGTGCCAGCCACGAACCGTACCGCGCGACCGGCTTTGCGAAGCCTTGAAGCCACGTCTTCCGCGGCGTCGCCGGCCACCGTGATCGGACCCTGAGGCAAGATTTCCGCCAGCGCCGTCGCTGGCAGGGCTGTCGGCGTCCCGCCGTCAGCCTGTGCCGGTCCAAATAGCTGGACATACAGGTCCCCCCGCCGCGTATCCATGGCGACCAGGAGCGGCCGGTTTCCGCGCTGTTCGATCGGGACGCCTTCGGCCACTGCTTCGAGCGTGCCGATCCCGGCGCAGGGTCGGTTGGCGGCAAGCGCCATGCCTCTCGCGGCGGCGAGGCCCACACGGACACCGGTGAAAGCGCCGGGGCCCACCCCGACGGCAAAGAGGTCGATGGCAGCCGCATCGAGCCCGGCTTGCTCCAGTACCTGAATGACCATCGGCATCAATGCCTCGGCGTGGCCGCGCACCATTGCCTTGGAGGCGTGAGCGGATACGATTGCGTGCCGTCGGACCGCAACGGAGCAGGTGGCGGCAGCGGTCTCAATGGCCAGAATCGTCGGTTCTGACGGGATGGAACAAACTCCTGCGGAGGGATGGTTTCGTGCATTGCTGGGCATGCGGAGTCGCTTTCGGCTTCAGCGTCTATATATAGCATGGACAGTGGGGCAGCGTCGGGGGATGCTGGCAAGCGGCTACGAAGCGATCGACCCGCGTGTCGGCGCTGGCCAACTCATGCCCCGCTAGGGACTTTTTTTACGATTGACGGATTGAGCGATGGTTCATCTGGAACCCTTGAAGATTTCTGGCCGTGAAGTGCTTCCTATTGTCGAAGGCGGCAAGGGGGTGTCGGTGTCCAATGGCGTCAGCTGCGGGGCATTTGCCGCGGCCGGCTGCGTCGGGACGTTCTCCGGCGTCAATGCCGATACCGTCGATGAGAATGGCCGGGCCGTACCTCAGGTCTATCACGGCCGGACCCGTCGGGAACGCTACGAGGAACTGGTGGCTTACGCCATCCAGGGCGGCATCAGCCAGGCGCAGATTGCCCACGAAATGTCGGGCGGGCGCGGCCGGATCCACATGAACGTTCTCTGGGAGGCCGCGGCGACCTCGCGCATTCTGCACGGCATTCTGGAAGGGGCCAAGGGGCTGATCCATGGGGTCACCTGCGGCGCCGGCATGCCCTATCGGATTGCGGAGATCGCCGCCCAATACGGCATCCATTACTATCCGATCATTTCCTCGGCACGCGCCTTTCGTGCCCTGTGGAAGCGCTCATATCACAAGTACGCCGGCCTCCTGGGGGGCGTGGTCTACGAGGATCCGTGGCTGGCCGGCGGCCACAACGGTCTCAGCAACTCCGAGGATCCCGGCCGACCCGAACGTCCTTACGAGCGGGTGCGCGACGTCCGCCGGCAGATGCTGGACTGCGGCCTCAACGGCACGCCCATCTTCATGGCGGGCGGCGTGTGGTGCTTGCGAGAATGGGCCGACTGGATCGGCAATCCGGAACTCGGACCGATCGCGTTTCAGTTCGGAACACGCCCGGTGGTGACGCAGGAAAGTCCGATATCGGACGAGTGGAAGCAGCGGCTGCTGACGCTCAAGGAAGGCGACGTATTCCTGAACCGCTTCAGTCCGACCGGGTTCTACTCTTCGGCGGTTCGCAACGACTTTCTCAACGAGCTTGCTGCGCGCAATGAGCGACAGATTGCCTATACGCGCGACCCTGTCGGCGAACACGTGGTGCCGCTGGCGATCGGGGCTCGCAACCGTATCGTCTACGTCACCGCGGCCGACAAGCTCCGCGCTGATCGGTGGACCGAGGACGGCCACAGCGAAGCCATGAAGACACCGGACAGCACCCTGATCTTCGTCTCGCCAGCGACGTCCCAGGAGATCCGGAGCGATCAGCAGGCCTGCATGGGGTGCCTCAGCGCCTGCCGGTTCAGCAACTGGGCCGAAACGGACGTCGGTACCACGGGCCGCCTCGCCGATCCCCGCTCATTCTGCATCCAGAAGACACTGCAATCCATCGCCCATGGCGGCAATATCGACAGCAACCTCATGTTTGCGGGCCACAATGCCTACCGGTTTGCCTCCGACCCGTTCTACAGCAACGGTTTCGTCCCCACGGTCCGGCAGCTGGTGGACCGTATCGTCACCGGCGACTGACGGGCTTTGGCTTCGCAGGGACAACATTACGCCCAGCGCAGGGCTCAGGCACCGGTGGCGTCCAGAGCATAGCCGGCACCCCGCACGGTGCGGATCACGTCGTTGTTGCCGTTCTCGTTGAGGGCCTTGCGCAGGCGTCGGATGTGCACGTCGACGGTGCGCAATTCCACATGGATATCCCGGCCCCAGACCTTGTCAAGCAGCTGTTCGCGGCTGAACACCCGGTCCGGCCGCTCCATGAACAGTTGCAGCAGACGGTATTCGGTGGGCCCGAGCCGCACCGGCTTTTCGCCACGTGTGACCCGATGCGCCGCCAGGTCCATCGTGATGTCGCCATACGACAGACGCTCTTCGGCCAGGGACGGCCGGGACCGACGTAGGACCGCCCGTACCCGCGCGATCAGTTCGCTCGGCGAGAACGGTTTGACCACGTAATCGTCGGCGCCGCTGTCCAGGCCGCGAATTCGATCCGCTTCCTCGCCGCGAGCGGTCAGGATGATCACCGGCAGGGACCGCGTTTCCGGCCGCTTGCGGAGCCGCTGGCAGACCGAGAGGCCGGACGCGCCGGGCAGCATCCAATCGAGCACCACCAAGTCGGGCATATTCTCGTCGACCGCGTCAAGCGCTTCCTCGCCGTCACGGGCCACGATCGGGTCAAATCCTTCTCGCGCAAAGTTATAATGAAGGATCTCTGCCTGTACCTCTTCATCCTCGACGATAAGAATGCGGGTCTTTATGACTTTCATTTTCTCTTCACCTCTTCACCGCTCGGCGTCAAAACCGTAAAGCTCGACGCATCTCCCTTTGGTCTCTCATCCGCAGGAATAGTGCCCAGGACCAAGTAGACCACGTTTTCGGCTATGTTTGTCGCATGATCCCCGATCCGCTCGATGTTTTTGGCGACGAACAACAGGTGGGTACAGGCTGTTATGTTACGCGGATCCTCCATCATGTACGTGAGGAGCTCACGAAAAATACTGGTGTAGAGTGCATCCACTTCCTGATCACGCCGGCGGACCAGTTCCGCCTTTTCGGGATCCCGGGCGACATAGGCGTCGAGCACGTCCTTGATCATCGCCTGGGCCAGGTGGCCAAGGCGGGCCACGGTGAAGGCCGGGGGCATCGGCGGCATTTCCGCCAGAGCACCGGTCCGTTTGGCCACGTTCTTGGCGTAGTCACCAATACGCTCGATGATCGCGGAGGTCTTGAGAGCGGTAATCACGGCCCTGAGGTCGGACCCCATGGGCTGGCGCAAGGCGATCAGGGCCACGGCATCATGTTCCACCTGGGTTTCCAGGGCATCGATGCGCCGATCGCCACGGGCCACCGCGGCCGCCTTATCGCTGTCGCGACGGACCAAAGCGGCGATCGCCTCCGCCAACTGGTGTTCGGCCAAACCGCCCATCTCGGCGATCTGGTGATCGAGGTGGTTCAACTGCTCGTCAAAGGCCTTCACAATGTGCTCGGAAGCCATTATCGATCACTCACTCCTGAACGCGCGCCTGTCATGCCCGCAGAAGCCGCGCGCCCTGGCAGCACAACATCTACGTCACGATGGCTTAATATATATTACAGTCAGTTTACGGTTGCATGACATCGCGCTGGGAGCCCCTGGGCTCCGGCGATGTCACTTCGGCATCAGCGATAACCGGCAGCAGGACCGTGACAGTGCTGCCAATACCTTCCTCGCTGACAATCTTGAGCTGGCCGCGATGGCGGTTGATGATGTGCTTGACAATGGCAAGGCCAAGGCCGGTGCCGCCAAGCTTGCGCGATCGGCTTTCGTCAATGCGGTAGAAACGCTCGGTGATGCGCGGCAAGTGGACGGCGGAGATGCCCTCGCCGCGATCGGTGACACTGATGGCCAAGCCCGGTCGGCTGGTTCCCGGCAAACGCTCCACGGGACGGACGTTTACCGTGATGTCGCTGCCCGTTCGGCCGTACTTGACCGCATTATCTACCAGGTTGTGGAAGACTTGAGTGAGTTGATCCTTATCGCCGGTGACGCTTGGTACCCGTTCCGGGGTTTCGATTACAATGGTCATGTTCTTGGCGGCGGCCCGGCCGGTCAAGGCGTCTGAAGTGGCGGCCAATACGGTGCGCACATCCAACGCGGTCCGGGGGGGGACGTGCTCGTTGATTTCCACCCGGGAAAGCGACAGCAGGTCCTCGATCAGACGGGCCATGCGCAGCGCCTCGCCGCGCATGATGTCGAGGAAGCGGTCGCGCGCCTCTTCGTCATTGCGGGCCGGCCCGCGCAAGGTTTCGATGAAGCCGATCAGGGCGGATAGCGGCGAACGCAACTCGTGGCTGGCATTGGCAACGAAATCCGCCCGACTCTGCTCCGCGCGTTGGGCCCGAGTCTCATCATGCAGCACCAAAACGGCGGCCGGCGCCGCCGGATCGTCGCCCACGGACAGGCGGCCGATGGTGAAGGTGAAGGTGCGCGGGACCGGCACCGGCAGTGTGATCTCTTCGCTCAGTTCCGTCACGCCCGAAAAGACCGTTTCCACTGCGGCCAGTACTGCCGGGTGGCGCAGCGACATGGCCAAGTCCCGGCCCGGCATGCCGATGCCGAACAGGTCGCGGGCGGCACGGTTGACGCCGATGATGACGCGTGCGGCATTGAGCAGAATCACCGGGTCGGGGATGCGCTCCAGGATGTCGTGGGGGACACCCTCGTTGGTGCGCACGTCAAGGGCGGCGACCGAGCCTCCCCTCTGCCCGGTCAGGAAGTGGGTCGTGACACCGGCAACCATCAGCAGCCCTAAACCGACCGCGATCAGCGGATCGAGGCGCCCCAGTACCGCCAGCACCGCCAAAGCCGCCACGACGGGTGCCATGGCCAGAACGAGAGACCACAACTCAGTCGGTGGTCGGCCGATCTGCATGGTACGGTGGAACACCCATCCATCCCGCGAGTGGCGCCCGCAGCGCTCCAGCCGGCCCGGCATGGCGGCGGATGACGATCCGTGCTGAGGGGATTTGGTAACGCCAGCGCCAGACCGGCGTCAACGGCTCTGACTCCGGCCGTCGATCCGGTTCAGCCGGCGTGCCTCGAGAAACGCAAAGACGGGGCGGCTCAGGGCACCATGGCGAGGTCTTGAGGGTCCAACTCGGTTTCGGCCACAACTCGGTTTCGGCCTCGGTTCTTGGCGAGATAAAGCGCTTGGTCCGCCCGTTCCATCAGTTGACGTACCGGTTCGCCCGGAACAAACGCGGCAGCACCGACGGAAACGGTGATCTGCCCCAGCCTGTCGCCGGATTTCCGTTGAATGATCGACTTGCCCGCCACCTGGGCCCGGATGGTCTCAGCTACCTTGAGCGCATTGTCGAGGGATGTCTGCGGCAGGATCACGGCGAACTCTTCACCGCCGAAGCGGCAGGCCACATCCTGGCCGCGGATATTCCTTTGCAGCATGCGACCCAGCAGTTTCAGGACTTGATCGCCCACGGCGTGGCCGTAGGTGTCATTGAACCGCTTGAAGTGATCAACGTCGACGAACAGCAGAGCCAGCGGCTCAAGCGTTTCCATCGCGTCCATGGCATTTTGGCGCAACAGGCTGTCGAACAGCTTGCGGTTGGCAAGCCCGGTAAGTGCATCGGTCATCGCCTCGCGACGGGCGGCTTCCAGTTCCTCCGTCAACTGGCCTATGCGAGTGGCCGATTCCGCCAGCCGTCGTTCCAGATACTGGCTTTGCTCGACCATTGAACGCGTCTCCGTGAGCAAACGGCTGACTAAAGGCCTAAGAGTATCCGCATGCTCGGCCCGATCGAGAGCGCCGCTGGTATCCGCGAGAGTTCGTTCGTATGCAGCGGTCCCCTTGCCGGTCTGTTCGATCACCGCCAGCACAGCGCCCAGTTCCACCTCCATCTTTTCGGCCATGATGTGCAGGGGGAGTGCGTCATAGGGGCTTGCACAGAACTTGCGATAGACTTGGTCGTTGCGGGTCTCGCTCAGCGCCAGGCTGCTATTCAGCAGCATGTCCAAGGTCCGCTTGAGCTCCGGATGGTCGCCCGAAAAATAGTTGTACCAGACGGTGAAATTATTCGGATGGGGCGTAATGCGCTGATCATCCATCAGCGCCACCGCCAACTGGGCGTACTCGCCCGCCTCATCCAGGGAGTGGGTATAATCCACCGGTACCCTCCGACGACCAGATTCCTTGTTGGTATCGTTTAAGAGTGTGCCGATGAAAGGTTGCCAAACTGGAAACCGGTCGGCCGGGCAGTCAGGTAGCGCCAGGCCGGCGGGCGGCAAGGCTGATGGCGCGCCCGGCCCGGCTGGGCTGCGGCAGGCGGCCGTGCTTGGCCGCCAAGTCCTCAAGCCGGGCGGCCGCGGCCTCCGGGAGAGGGGCGGTGCGGCGGGTGGTCAGGTCCACGTGCAGGCACATCACCTCGTTGGCGGCAATCACCGTATCGCCGTCGTCCGTAAACATTTCATGATACAGAATGAACCGCTTGCCATCGAAGCCCAGCACCCGGCTTTCCACCCGCAGGGGATCGCCGGCGGAGACTTCTTGCTCATAGGTTATGTGGGCTTCGGTCACGAACACCGACCCGGTCGAGCGCTCCCGATAAGCCGCACCCAGATCGATCAGGTCGAGGACGGCATCGCTGGCATGGTCAAACACCAGCACATAGTAAGCGACATTCATGTGGCCATTGTAGTCCAGCCACTCGGGACGGACTTTCTCCCGATGCAGGGATAGCGGGGCTGCGGGCGAGGCTTCTGCCCAATCGATCTCGGACATGGGGAACACCCGTCTCCTTATGTCAGCGGTTGATGAGCCACAGGATAACGGTGATCGCGGCGCTCAGCAGCAGCGACGTCCCCAGCGGCAGGTAGCGGACGAAATTGTCCCGCTCCACCAAGATATCGCCCGGCAAACGCCCCAGACCGATCTTCTGCAGCACAGGCCATAACAGACCGGCCGCGACCAGAACGATCCCGAAAATGATCAGCCATCGCGCCAACGGCGATCAACCTCCTTTGCGGTCTTCCACCATCGCTCTCAGTTGCTGTGCGTCGTCGGGTGCATGGCCTTCGGCATCGTTGTCGAAATAAACATGGGCCTCCAGTTTCCGATCAAGCCATCCATGGATTATCTCCACCCAAGGCTTTAGTCTCGTGCGGCCATACTCGGAAACGTACAGTTTTTTGTGCCCATGCAGACGGGCATAGCCGATTCCCGCCGCCGTCGCGTTCCAGCATGGCCAGCGCGGTGAGTCCGAGACGCAGGTGCCGAGCCCAGTCTCGTCCAGCAGCGCACGAACCTCGTCATCGAACCAGGTATCGTCGCGAAATTCCAGCACGTGCCGGACTTTCGGCCATTCCCTTATGTGCTCGCCGAATCTCTTCAAGACGTCGACATCCTTGACCAATTGTGCCGGCAATTGCCACAGGATGACGCGGAGTTTGCCGGCCAAAGGTGCCATGCCGTCGCGACTACGTCGGATCTCGTCGCCGACGTCGCGAAGCTTTCGGGTATGGGTGACCACGCGATGCCCCTTGGCGGTGAACACGAAATCATCGGGAGTCTCATCGTGCCAACGGGCCAGCGTCTCTTGTTTCATCAACCGGTAGAAGGTGGCGTTGACCTCGACCGCGTTGAATACCTCGGCGTAGCGCGCGAGCCAACGTCGCTGCGGGATCCCGGCATACAGCGTGTCGCGCCACGCCCGGTAGGACCAGCCGCTGGTGCCGATGTAGAGGCCGTCGGTTTTGCTGGTCATCCCTTGATGCAGATCAGCGGTTTCAGACGTGCCACCTTGCGGGTGAGGCCGGCGGCATCGGCGGCATCCACCACTGCGGCAACGTCTTTGTAGGCGCCCGGTGCTTCCTCGGCGATCCCGCGCGAGGAATGGCTGCGCACCAGGATGCCCTCGGCGGCCAGTTCATCGACGATCCGACGTCCGGACCAGCGCTTGCCGGCAGCCCGACGGGACAATGCCCGCCCCGCCCCATGACAGGCGGACCCGAACGCCTTGTCCATGCCTTCGGCCGTGCCGTGCAGGACGTACGACGCAGTGCCCATGGTGCCGCCGATCAGTACCGGCTGACCAGTGGCCCTGAGTGCCTCGGGCAGGTCCGGATGGCCGGGCCCGAAGGCCCGGGTCGCGCCCTTGCGATGGACGTAGAGGCGGCGACGACGGCCATCGATCTCATGCTTCTCGACCTTGCACGTGTTGTGAGAGACATCGTACAGCAGGTCCAGTCGGGCGTTCGGCAGTACCGAGGCGAACACCTCCCGCGTCAACTGGGTGATGATCTGACGGTTGGCCAAGGCGCAGTTGATGGCGGCACGCATCGCTCCCAGGTAGCGCGCACCGGCTTCGGAATCGACGGGGGCGCAGGCAAGCTCCCGGTCCGGCACCCGGATGCCATAGCGATCGGCGCTGGCGACCATGTCCCGGAGCGCCTCGGTGCCGATCTGATGGCCCAGCCCGCGGGAGCCGCAGTGGATGGTGACGACGGCATCGCCCACGCGCAGGCCGAAGGCGTTGGCTGCGTCAGGTTCGAAAACCTCGGCCACGCGCTGGACTTCGAGATAATGGTTGCCGGACCCGAGGGTTCCCATTTCCCGCTTCTGGCGCTCCTTGGCCTTGGCGGAGACGAAATCGGACCGGGCATCGGCCATGCAGCCCCGCTCCTCGGTCCGTTCCAGATCGGCGGCCTCGCCCCAGCCCCGGGCCACCGCCCAGCGCGCCCCGCCCGCCAGCATCGCATCCATCTCGACCGGGTCCAGGGTGATGGCGCCGGTGCTGCCGAGACCGGCCGGGATATGGCGCATCAGGGCGTCGGCCAGCTTTTTCTGATAGGCCAGGATGTCATCCGCCGTGACGCCCGTCAGTAGAGTGCGCACACCGCAGGAAATGTCGAAGCCGACCCCGCCCATGGAGATGACGCCGCCCTGTTCCGGGTCAAAGGCGGCGACGCCGCCGATGGGGAAACCGTAGCCCCAGTGCGCATCGGGCATGGCGAAGGAGGCACGAACGATCCCCGGCAGGGTCGCCACGTTGGCGGCCTGCTCGAACACCTTATCGTCCATCGCCTCGACCAGCTCGGCCGTTGCGAAGAAGACGGCCGGGACCCGCATGTCACCCTGGCGGGGAATCTCCCACGTGTGACCGGACCGGCGGATCGGCTTGATGCTCGATGTCGTCATTATACTCATCGTCGCACCCTTCGCTGCAGCATCCGGCGACCATCACCGACCACTCTCTCAGCAGAGGTGTCCACCACCTGGCCAAGATCAACCGTTGCCGCATTCCGGGCGCGGTGCCGGCCAGCATGGATTACACATCGACCACGCACTGGGCGATCCAGCGCCCGTCTTCGTCGGTGACGCGAAGCGCTGTGAAGGTGGCCCCTTTCACTTCCACCGTAGGGTCATGGCGGGCGAGATCCACCGGCTCCCCATGCGCGGTGGCGTCAAGGCGGTTGCCACGAATACGGACGCTGAAGGCACCGAACAGCATGTGCCGGGTGGCCATCTCGTAGAGCAGGATGTTGAGCCAGTCGACCAGGAGGATGTCGAGGTTCGGGGCCTCGCACGTCAGATGTACCGCCACCGTCGGCCGCACCGAGTCGGGATCGGTCACGGTGGCGACCAGAGCCAGCGCCGCCTGTTCGAAGGCTGTATCGAGGGTCGGTCCGAAGCCACGAATGCCCACGTCGGCACCGTGCTCGAAATGCTCCCAGCCCCGATCATCCGGATCCCGTTGGCGTTGCACCTGCCGACAGCCTCACTGCATCAGCACGTATGTCCCCGGGGCGTCGGCAAGCGGCCGAAGGCCACGGTCGGGGGCGCCCATGGGCGGCGGGGCCTCCTGTCCCGAGGATTTCTCGGCCAGCCAGCGCTGCCAAGCCGGCCACCATGATCCCTTCTCGCGTGGGGTCGTTTTCTCCCACGTTTCGGCATCGGGGAAATGCTCGCCCTGGCGGCAGGTCGCTATCTGGTGCTTGGCCTTGGGCTCTTCAGGCGGAGCCACGATACCGACGTTATGGCCGCCGCTGGCCAGGACGAACGTCAGTTCGCACGCGTCGCTCTGAAGATGGATCTTGTAGACCGAACGCCACGGCGCCACGTGGTCGCGGGACGCAGCCACGACGAACATCGGTACGTGGATGCTGCTGATCGAGATCGGCCGGCCTTCGACCACATACTGTCCCTGGAACAACTGGTTGTCGTGGTAGAGGCGGCGCAGCAGCTCCGAGTGCTGACGGTAAGGCATGCGAGTGCCGTCGGCATTCCAGGCCATCAAGTCAACCATGGGTTCCCGGTTTCCGAGATAATACTCGCGCACCATCTTGGACCAGATCAGGTCGCGGGAGCGGAGTAGCTGGAAGCTGCCCAGCGCCATCTTCGGATCGAGATAGCCCCGCTGCCACATCATGTCTTCCATGTAGGCGATCTGGCTTGTGTCCATGAACACCGCCATCTCGCCCACCTCGGTGAAGTCGGTCAGGGTGGTGAGCAGGGTGACGCTGGCCAGCCGCTCATCCCCATCCCGGGCCATGGTGGCGGCCGCGATCGAGAGAAGAATGCCGCCCAGGCAATAACCGACAGCGTGTACCTTGCGCTCGGGCAGGATGGTGTTGATGGCGTCCAGCGCCGCCATCACACCGAGGCGGCGGTAATCCTCCATGCCGAGATCGCGGTCCTCGGATCCCGGGTTCTTCCACGACACCATGAACACGGTGTGACCCTGGTCGACCAGATATTTGACCATGGAGTCGTGAGGCTGCAGATCCATGATATAATATTTCATCATCCAGGCGGAGATCATGAGCACCGGTTCGCGCTGGACCTTGTCCGTCGTGGGAGCGTACTGAATAAGCTCGATCAAGCGGTTGCGAAACACGACCTTGCCCGGTGTGATTGCCAATTCGTGGCCCACCCGGAAGTCTTCGGCCCCGACCGGCGGTTCGCCGCGCAGCTTGCGGTTCATGTCCTGCCAGAAATTCCAGGCACCACGCAGCAGGTTGGCGCCCCCTTCGGTTGCCGTCGCCGACTGGATCTCCGGGTTGACCAGTGGGTTGTTGGCCGGCGCCAGCATGTCCAGATACTGCCGCGCAAAGAACGCCACCAGCGACTCGTGGTGGCGGGAGACTCCGCGCACTCCGGTGGTCGCGTTGTGCCACCACTGCTGATACAGCAGAAACGCTTGGTAAATCGCTTTGTACGGCCGCCGCTGCCACGGTTCCGAGCGGAACCGGCGGTCCTGTGGTAGAGGCTCAATGCATGGCTCCGCTTCCGGATCACTCGCGCATCGCGCGAGAAACTCCGAGTAGCGCATAGTCTTGCGCAAAACCTTCTCACCCAGGAGGTACTGCTTGCCTGGAGATGCCGCCAGATGGACCAGCCAATCCAGATAGGCCAGTTGCAAAGTGACCGGCGACAGGCCAAAGGTCATCGGGGCCAAAGTCGCATTCAACAGGCGATCCACGTTCTCCAGAGACTCGAATTCCAGCAATGCCCGATCACTTTCCCGCCGGCGCGGGGGTTCCGGTGTGATGGCGGTGATCTGGCGCTCGAGCGGGACGGTCGAAGCGGGTGCCGAAGTGGCCGGACGTTCCAGGATGTTCGCGCGCTCATTCATCGCAGTCGCTCCCAATTCTCCATCTCGAGAGTGTACCTTACTTTGCCGCGGACGTTAAGGATTCATGTTGCGCCGCACAATCAGCGCAGCAAAAGCACCTCGCGCCAGAGCACCTGAATCCGGCCGGGGCCGATGGCCCGAACCCTCCCTGGTTGCTATATCATTGCATGTCACCATTTCGAGCGCCGATGGGCGCCCCAACAGCAGGTGGAGGGCCAAGCCATGAAAGCCATCTTGATGCTCACCGGCGGTGGACCCATGGTGATCCTGACGTCGTTCGGATCGCCGACGGCACCGGGCCTGTTGAGCAAGCTCGAGAGCAAGGGCATCACAAAGTTCATCGCCTACGAGGTCCCACTGGAACTCGCCCAGGAACGCTACGGCAAGCACTTCGCCCTCGTGCAGCAGGACGTGCATCAGAGCGATGACCTGCGAGTGCTCGACTACAACGGCCACCGGGCGTTCGAACTGTTCCACTTCAACGAGCTGGGGCCAGCGACGCTCTACGAGTCCGGTAAGGCTTCCGCCGGCGCGGATGAAGGCGGGAACGTGGCGGCTGACGTGCAATAGACCCCAGCAAGCGGGCAGGGCAGCGGTCGTATCCGGGACGGATCGGTGTCGTGCGCTTCAGCGGGCCAACAACAATCGGCTAAGGCGACGCGTCGAGGCCTTCCGGTTGCCCAAGCACCACCATTGTCAGCTGCTTCGGACGCAGCAGTTCGCGCGCGACCCGGTTCGCCTGTTCCAAGGTGACAGCTTCCACCAGGGTGTTGCGCCGCTGTAGATAGTCGATACCAAGATCCAGATGCTGCATGGCGGCGAGTATCCCGGCGATGCGGTCACTGGAAGTGAAGTTAAGCGGGAATGACCCGGTCAGGTAGGTCTTGGCCTCCGCCACTTCTTCGGGCGTCAAGCCGTGCTCGGCCATCCGTTGCCATTCCTGCCGAATGAGGGCGATCGTGTCCCCGGCTTGCGCGTTGGCGGTGGACGCCCGGCCCAGCAGGAGGGCCGAGTGATCGAATGGCACCAGGCTGGAATAGATCGAATAGGCCAGTCCCCGTTCCTCGCGCACCTGCTGGAACAGTCGGGAAACGAAGCTGCCACCGCCGAGAACGTGATTGACCACCTGAGCCGCGTAGTAGTCCGGGTCATCTCGCGTCACTCCGGGCTGCCCGAATGCGATCGTGCTCTGGGGGAACGGCCGCTCGACCACGATCGTGTCCCCATCCGCGGCCGGCTTGACGCTCGGCACCTCGATCGGCGCAGCCCTCGCGGGCAAAGCGGCAAAGGTGTCCTCCAGCAGTGGCTTCAGTTCGTCCGGCGTGACGGCGCCGACCACCCCGATCACCATGGCGTCCTGCGCCAGGCGGCGCTCAACGAAGTCCCTAAGGTCCGTGGTGTTGATGGTTGCCAGCGAGACTTCGGTACCGCGTGCGGGCCGGCCATACGGATGATCCGGGAACAGGGTGGCATAGAACGCCCGGCTAGTTTCAGCGCCCGGGCTCTCGCGGGCCCGGCGCACCGCCGCCTGCATCTGGCTCCGCACCCGCGCCACCGGTTCGGCATCGAACCGGGGCTCGGTGAGGGCGAGACGCAGCAAGAGGAACGCCTCCTCATGCACGTCTCGCAGGGTCTGCAGGGTGACGCTTACCGCGTCCAGGTCGGCAGCGGCGTTGAGGCGGACCGCCAAGTCTTCAAGCCGAAGCTGAAATTCCTGGGACCCGAACGGGCCGGCACCCTCCGTCAGCAGAGCCGCTGCCATGCGCGCGAGCCCTTCCTTGCCGTCGGGATCAGCTGCGGCCCCGCCGCGAAAGGCCACATGCACGGTGATCAGAGGGTTGGCGTGGTCTTCCACCAGCCAGGCGTCGATGCCGGCTGCCGTTACCCGCTGCACAGCCACCGGCTCGGCGCGGGCCGGTACACCGGTCGCCAGCACGACCGCGACGACGAGTACGAGGGTGCGCAGGCGGCTTGTGTTGCGACTGCGGCTCATAGCGCAGCCGCGCTGCCGGATGCCGGCCGGAGCCAGGTGGTGACGGATCGATTGCGGTCGATGACCACACCAAGCGCGGCACCAGCCTCCTCCAGCGTAACCCGGCCGATCCGCTCCGGCCATGCTTCCACGTCCTCGACGCTAAGCCCAATGGCCAGCGTCTGGCCCAGCACCTGCGCGGCGGTGTCGGCGGAATCTCGCGCGAACACCGCATCGGCGAGCAAGCGGCGCTTGGCCCGATCCACCTCCACCTCGGTGAAGCCGGAGTCCAAAATCTCTGCCAGCACTGCTTCCACGGCCGCTTCGATCTGTTCGAGCGTGACGCCGGGACGCGGCCTGGCATGAACGACGAACCGTGCGGGGCCCAGCACCGTCGGGCTGTAGAAAGCGCCGGCGGTGACGGCCAAGCCATCCTGCACCACGAGACGCTGATACAGACGGCTTGTGGGGCCGCCGCCGAGGATGCGCACCGCAACCTGCAGAGGGTAGGCAAGCCGCTCCGACGCCGCGGCTTCGCCAGCGCTGACCCCGGAGCGGTAACTTGGCACCAAGTAGGTCCGACTCCACACCGGTTCCTGTACCCGCTCGTCGAACAACTCGGCATGACGCGGTCCTGCATGGGGCGGCTCCTGCGGGAACTGCCAAGCCGGCACGTCGCCGGATGGAATGATCCCGTAGTGGCGCTCGGCCATCGGCCGCAGGTCGTCCGCGGTGATGTCTCCCACCACCACCAGCACCGCATTGGCCGGAGAATACCAGTCCCGGTAAAACGCCAGGAGATCATCCCGGCTGATCGCTTCAATCTCGTGCTCCCAGCCGATGACCGGGCGACGGTACGGTGCGTTCAGAAACAATGCCGCATCAGCCAGTTCGGCGAGAATGGCGGGCGGATTGTTGTCGACCCGCTGCCGACGTTCCTCAAGGATCACTTGGCGTTCGACCTCTACCTGTTCCGGCGTGATGGTGAGGTTGGTCATGCGGTCGGCTTCCAGGCGCATCACCATCTCCAGGTAGTCCCGGGAAACGGTTTGGAAGTACCCTGTGAAATCGTAGGAGGTGAAGGCGTTTTCGCGGCCGCCAATCCGCGCCACCTCCCGGGAAAACACACCGGGCTCGACAGTCTCCGTCCCCTTGAACATCATGTGCTCGAGAAAATGGGCGATTCCCGACAGGCCGGGTGGTTCGTGGGCAGCACCCACTCCGTACCAGACCATATGGGTTACGACAGGAACGCGGTGGTCCGAGACCACAACAACCCTGAGCCCGTTGTCCAGGGTGAAGGTATCCGGCTCGAACACCTGAGCGCGCGCGTCCCACCACCACAGCGCCGCCGCCAAGCTCAAAATCAAAATACGGAGACTGGCCTTCGCGCATGGCATGATCGGCATCACCACGAATAAGCTCCTATCTGGCGCGGAGCATCAGATCGGACTTGTGTCCGGCGCCCGCCCGAAGACCTCAAGGACTTAGGGTCCGGCCGGTTCCCGATCAACGCTAGCGAGATCGAGAGCCCTCGGATCAGCGCCGGAAGCCGGCGACGGCGACGTCGCGCCAAGCAAAGTGGTCCCCCGCCAAGCTGATGACGACTGCGGGACAGGTCAGTTGAAGATGCCTTCCAGGAGTGCGCGACGCCGGCGTTCGATAGTGGGCGTCGTGCCGGCGGTGACACTCCGCCCCAGAGCCTGGTTTTCGTTGATGCGTCGCGCTTCCTCCACCGGATCGACCACCGTGCCGTACTCGGTCGGCGTGGCCCAGAACATGAGGCGCTCGGTGAAGGTGCGGTCCTTCTCGGCCAGAATGGTCGTCTCCCGATTGATCAGGGTACGGATAGCGGGGTCGGTGCCAGTGGCGCCACTGCGCTCCAGGATCGAACGCGTGCCGGCCGATGCACTGGGGCGCGGGTTGCCGGCGCCCGGGTCCGCCAACGTTCTCCCGGCAGCGTATCCGAACACGGTGGCGCGGGCATCATCGCGCGGCATGATGGCACTGGGCTCGGCTCCAGGTTGCGGCGGCCGCAGGCCATAATCCGGTGGCACGGTCAGCGGAGCCCGCGTGAATACGGCAAATTCGTCTGGCGCCCGCTTGCCTAGGCCCAGTGCTTCCTTGGCACTGCCGCCGCAGCCGGCCAAGAGCAGGGCTGCGCCAGCGCAGAGCGAAACACTCCTCAGCAGCCTAAACACCACTGCGATCCTCCTTACACCCCTGACTGGACTGATCTTAACGTTTTTCGTGAGGCGCCAGCAAGGCATCGGTCACCACCATGACCGCGCCCACCGTGATGGCGGCATCGGCCACGTTGAACGCCGGCCAATGCCAACCGCTCACATGGAAATCAAGGAAATCCGCAACCGCTCCGTACATGATACGGTCGATAACGTTGCCGATGGCACCGCCGACGATGAGGGCCAGCGCACACCCCAGCAGCATCCGTTGGACGCGGTACAGCCAGACCAGCAGAATTGACACAACCACTGCGGCGACCGCCGGCAGCAGCCACGTGGCCGTGGCACCAATGTCCTGGAGCAGACCAAAGCTTACACCGGGGTTCCAGGTCATCACCAGATTGAAGAACGGTGCGACTTCGATCACCCGCGGCGGATCCATCACCCGGTGCACGATCCACCATTTCGACAGCTGATCGAGCGCGATGACGCTGATGGCGAGGGCTGTCCCCGGCCAAAACGCCCGGCCCGGTCGCAAAAACTTCCGCACTCTATTCAGCCGCTGCAAGATGGCGTTCGACCGCGTCGGCACAGCGCCCGCAGATGTCCGGGTGATCGGGGTCAGTGCCCACGTCCTCCAACACCTTCCAGCAGCGCTGGCATTTGCTGCCGGCCGCCGGCCGTACCTGCACCGCGACCCCCGGCACGTCCGGCAAGCTGAACGCGTCGGCCGAAAATGGGGCATTGGTGAAGCTGGCACCCGAGGTGATGAACAGGTCGGCAAGGTCGAGGCCAGCAGTCGCCTGTTGGAAGGGCGAATCGGTCGGTACATGGATCAAGGGGCTCGCCTGCAGGCTGGAGCCAATGCGCTTGGCGGCGCGTTCGCGCTCCAGAGCACCTGTGACCACCCGGCGGAGGCTGCGGACAGTCTCCCACCGCTCCGCCAGAGCGTCGTCCCGCCATGCTGCCGGTACCGCGGGGAACAGCCGAAGGTGCACGCTCGCGTCCGCGCCGGGATGTCGGGCGAGCCAAGCTTCCTCCGCCGTGAAACACAGGAACGGCGCCAGCCACGCTGTGAGGTGGTCGAACAGCAGGTCAAGGACAGTCCGTGCCGCGCGCCGGCGTGGTGCCTCCAGGGGATCGCAGTAAAGACTGTCCTTGCGCACGTCGAAATAGAATGCCGACAGGTCGATCGCGCAGAAACTGTGCAAATCGGCGAAGAACCGGTGGAACTCGAAGCTGTCGCAAGCCTCTCGCAGGGTTCGGTCCAGCACCCACATCCGGTGCAGCACCCAGCGTTCCAACTCCGGCATTGCATCCGTTGCGATCCGCTCGCGCGCATCGAACCGGGCCAGGTTGCCGAGCAGGAAGCGCAGCGTATTGCGAAGCCGGCGGTACACGTCGGTGTGCTGCTTCAGGATATCCTGGCCGATACGCAGATCCTCGGCATAGTCGGAGCCGACCACCCAAAGCCGGAGAATATCAGCGCCCAAGTGATCCACCACCTCTTGCGGCGCCACGACGTTGCCCAGGGACTTGGACATCTTCTGCCCGTCCTCGGCCAGCACGAAACCGTGGGTCAGCACCGCCTCGTACGGAGCCCGGCCGCGGGTGCCACAGGATTCCAGCAAAGAGGAGTGGAACCAGCCGCGGTGCTGATCGGTGCCTTCCAGGTACAGCGACGCGGGCCACCGGAGGTCTGCACGCTGCTCCAGCACGAAGCTGTGCGTGGCACCGGAGTCGAACCAGACATCCAGAATATCGGTCACCGGCTCGTATCCGGCGGGATCGTGATCCGGGGCGAGGAAGCGTTCCGGTGGCGAGGCGAACCAAGCGTCGGCCCCTTCCGCCGCCACTGCGTCGGCGATCCGGTCCAGCACGCGCTGATCGCGGAGCGGTTCGCCCGTAACGCGGTCGACGAAGACGGTGATGGGCACGCCCCAGGCCCGCTGGCGCGATACGCACCAGTCCGGCCGGGTCTCGATCATCCCACGCAGCCGACGCTGGCCGGAGGCGGGCACGAACCGAGTGACATCGATCGCGGCCAGAGCCTTGTCCCGGAGCCCGCCGGTACTCATGCTGATGAACCACTGCGGCGTGTTGCGGAAGATCAGCGGCGCCTTGGACCGCCAGGAATGCGGGTAGCTGTGGACCAGGGGTGCCGTCGCCAGCAGCGCGCCGCAGGTACCCAGCGCCTCCAGCACGGCGGCGTTGGCGTCCCCGGTCCTGCCGTCGTCGGTCAGGATGCGGCGGCCGGCAAACAGCGGCACATGATCAAGGAAGCGGCCGTCCGGCCCGACCGTCTCGGGCACCGGCACGCCGTGGCGCATGCCGAGTTCCCAGTCATCGGCGCCGTGGCCGGGCGCGATATGCACGAAGCCGGAGCCGGTTTCCACGTCAACGAAGGTGGCCGGCAGCAGCGGCACCGGGAAGTCGAATCCATGGCCGTGCAGCGGATGGCGGCAGACGGCACCGGTGAGGTCCCGCCCTTTGACCCGCTCCAAGATCTTATGGCTGGTGATCCCGGCGGCGGCCAGGAACGCGGCCAGCAGCGATTCCGCCAGCACCAGCCGATCGCCGGCCCGGGTCGCGCTGTCCTCGCGGCTCGCGACGACCCCGATGATCGCGTAATCGATATCCTTGCCGAACGCGATGGCGCGGTTACCGGGGAGGGTCCAGGGCGTGGTTGTCCAGATCACCACTGCCGCGTCGGTCAGGGCCGGGATCGGCGCCTCGGCCACCGGGAAGCGCACGAAAATGCTGGTCGAGGTATGATCGTGATACTCCACCTCGGCCTCGGCCAGGGCGGTGCGCTCCACCACCGACCACAGCACCGGTTTGGACCCCTTGTAGAGGCTGCCATTCATCAGGAACTTGCCGAGTTCCCGCACGATCTGGGCTTCGGCGTCAAAGCTCATGGTGGAGTACGGGTGATCCCAGTCGCCGACGACGCCCAAACGCTTGAACTCCGCGCGCTGGACATCGATCCAGTGGCTGGCGAACTCCCGGCATTCACGCCGGAAGCTGACGATCGGCACTTGGTCCTTGTCCTGGCCCGCGGCGCGGTAGCGCTCCTCGATCTTCCATTCGATCGGCAGGCCATGGCAGTCCCAGCCGGGCACGTAATTGGCGTCCTTGCCCAACATCTGCTGCGAGCGGTTGATCACGTCCTTCAGGATCTTGTTCAGGGCCGTCCCGATGTGGAGGTGGCCGTTGGCATAAGGCGGGCCGTCATGCAACACGAACCGTTCCCGGCCACGGGAAACCTCGCGCAGCCGCCGGTACAGGTCCATCTCCGCCCAGCGCTCGAGCAGCTGCGGCTCCCGCTGCGGCAAGCCCGCCTTCATCGGGAACGGCGTCGCGGGCAGGAACAGAGTCGCCTTATAATCCACGGTCATGGTCCAACACTTTGGCTGCTGCCCCGCGGCGCATCGGTGAGCTCGGCAAGCAGGTGCCGCGCCCGGGCGGAATCGACGGCGATTTGTGCCTTCAAACCGTCGATGCCGTCAAATCTCTTTTCCGGACGCAAGAAATGACGCAGGCGCACCCGCGCATGTCGGCCGTAAAGGTCCTCGTCCACATCGAACAGATGCGCCTCCAGCAGAGCAACCGTGCCGCCGAAACTGGGTCGCACCCCAATGTTGGCGACCCCATGTCGCCAGGACCCGTTCTCCACCGCCACTTCCACCGCGTAGACGCCGAACGCAGGGCGGACATAGTCGCCCAGGGCCACGTTGGCCGTAGGATAGCCGATGGTGCGCCCGCGCCGGTCACCCTCAACGATTCTGCCTTCGATCTCGAACGGGCGACCCAGCAGCCGGCTCGCCTGCGCAAGATCGCCGTCGCGCAGGGCTTCGCGAATGCGGGTGGAAGAGTACGGTACCCCATCCGGCCCTCGCACCTCGTGAACGCACGTGTAATCGAAGTCGTACGTGCTACCCAGTTCCAACAGCAAGTCGGGATGACCCTCGCGGCCGCGCCCGAAGTGGAAGTCGTGCCCGGAAATCACGGCGCGGGCGCCGAGCCCCTCCACCAGGACCGCTTTGACGAAGCGGGTCGCCCTCAGCGCCGCAAACACCGCGTCGAATGCCACCACCACCAGAATATCGACGCCCAACGCCTCGATCAGCCGCGCCTTGGCATGAAATGGGGTGAGGCGGAACGGCGGCGAGTCGGGCTGGAACACCGCCCGCGGATGCGGCTCCAAAGTCAGCACAGACCACGGTATGCCGCGGTCATGGGCGATCCGGCCGGCCTCACCGATAACCGCCTGGTGGCCCAGGTGGACGCCGTCGAAATTGCCGATGGCGACGGCGCCGGATCGTGCCTCCGGCGGCAGGCTCTGATAATGGCGGAACAGACGCATGGCCGATAGGTGTCAGCACCGCCTGCGCAGGTCAAGCCGGAAGCGTACCGGCTTACTGCGCTTGCGAAAGCGGCAGCGATTTCGAAAGACGACGCCATCATGTCGTCATCGGACCAGCACAGTTCTTGTCAGAGCACGGACCTCGGGACGGATCGGGCCAGGGCGGGGAGGATCGGCCAGTGCGGTGAACCAGGCCTCCGGGGCCATGCGCGCACGGCGGTGGTTCCATCGCACCGTGCGCATCAGGGTTTCCGCCTCGCTTGACAGCGGCGCAGCGATATCGCAGCCGCTGAGCAGGCCCCACACTCCTGCCCAGCATCGGGCGACCGCAAAAGGGTTGTAGCCTCCGCCGCCCAGCACCAGCAAACGAGGCGCCGCCGCGGCCACCTGGGCCACTGCCTGCCACAGCGCGCCGTTGGCAAGGGCAAGTCGAGTCATCGGATCGTCGGCCAAGGCATCGGCACCGCACTGCACAACCACTGCCTCGGGTTCTGCTGCCGCCAGCAACGGTAACACCGCAGCTTCCATGAGGTAGGCGAACTCGTTGTCGTTGGCCGGCGGCGGCAGTGGCAGGTTGCGGGCGTTGCCGCCACCGCGGTCCTGAATACCGCCGGCTGTCGTCGGCGGACCGTCCCGCCGCATCGGCCACCGCCCGGCCTCATGGATGGAAACGGTGAACACCCGCGGCTCATGATGAAATGCGGCTTGTACGCCGTCGCCGAAGTGGGCATCCAGATCCAGGTAGAAGACCCGTTCCAGGCCGCCGTCCAGAAGCGCCAGGATCGCCAGAACCGGATCGTTGAACGTGCAAAAACCGCTGGCGCGGGCCCGCTGGCCGTGATGGGTGCCGCCGGCCGGATTGTAAACCACCCGCAGGCCGCCCAGGAGAAGCCGTGCCGCGAGTACGGAGGCGCCGCAGGCGGTGGCCGGTCGGCGGAACATCTCCGGGTAGACGGGATTGCCGTTGATGCCGAGATTGAATCGCTGGATTTCGGCAGGGCTCAACGCCTGGCAGCGTTCGGCGCGCATCACGGCGTCGACGTAGTCAGGCGCGTGGAAGCGAGCGAGTTCCGCCGTCGTCGCCATCGGGGCTTCCCGATAAGCCCCGTCGGGCAGCCATCCCAGCACCCGGCAGAGGTCGGTCATCAGGGCAACACGCGGTATTGCCAACGGATGGCCAGGCGCATGCCGGGAGGTGCGGTAGATGTCACTGCCAATGAGCAGGGGCGACAGGCCGGATTTCGGAAATGTCATTTTTTCTCCGCGATAGGACATGTGCGTCCGGCCACCGGGTGACAACACTGCCGAAGCGCCGTTTGCACCCGTCGCGGTGCCGTGATAACCGGTTCCGTCATTTCGTTGAGCATTTAGGCCGTTGATCAGGAGGATCGCATGCCGGCCGGTACGCGACTGCGGAAACGATATCGGGCTGCGGCCCATATCATGCTCGCGCTGCTGTTGACGGTGGGGCTCGGCCTCGGCGCCTGCGCACGCAAGGCGCCCCCGGAGCACCCGCCGGACTCCGACTTCCCGCGCCAGTACCCGTCGCGCTGAGCCGGCCTGGAGCCTTTCCCCATGGACCATTTCACCTATCGCGATGGCCGGCTTCATGCCGAGGAAGTGACCATTGCGGCGATTGCCGCAGAGGTGGGCACGCCCGTTTACGTCTATTCCCGGGCGACGCTGCAGCGTCACTTTCATGTCTTGCGCGAAGCCTTTCAGGGGATCGATCCGCTGATCTGCTACGCGGTGAAGGCCAACGCCAACCTTGCGGTGATCCACACCCTGGCCGCCCTGGGGGCCGGCGCCGACGTGGTTTCCGGAGGCGAGCTGCGCTCCGCTCTTGCCGCCGGCGTCCCAGCCGGGCGCATCGTCTTCTCCGGTGTCGGCAAGACCGCGGACGAGATGGCTGCGGCGCTGCAAGCCGGCGTCTGCCAGATTAATGTGGAATCGGTGCCGGAACTGGAGGTGCTTTCCGCCGTCGCCATGTCTCTCGGTCGGTCGGCCCCCGTCGCCATCCGGATCAACCCGGACGTGGATGCCAATACCCACGCCAAGATCACCACCGGCCGGCGGGAGGACAAGTTCGGCATCGAATGGACTGCCGCGCATGCGGTGTGCGCGGCCGCGGCCGCGCTGCCCGGCATCGATCTGCGCGGCGTTGCGTGCCACATCGGCTCGCAACTCACCGGGCTGGAGCCATTCCGGCAAGCCTTCATGCGCTTGCGCGATCTCGTGGTGATGCTGCGTGCCGATGGCCATGCCATCCACAGCCTGGACCTGGGCGGCGGGCTTGGGATCCCCTATGGCTGTGAGGATGGACCGGTGCCGGCGCCGGCGGCCTATGCGGAAGTAGTCCGGGAGACGGTGGGGGCGATCGAGTGCCGCCTGATCCTGGAGCCTGGTCGACTTCTGGTCGGCAACGCCGGGGTGCTGGTCACTCGGGTGCTGTACGTCAAGGAAGGGGCGACACGAACCTTCGTGATCGTCGATGCGGCGATGAATGACTTGATCCGGCCTGCACTGTACGGCGCCTTTCATGCGATCGTTCCGGCCATCGCCGCAGATCCGGCGGTCGAGACTCGCCCGGTGGACGTGGTCGGACCGGTGTGCGAATCAAGCGATACATTCGGCCGGGATCGGGCGCTGGCACCGGTTGCCGCCGGTGACCTTCTGGTGGTGCGCACAGCCGGTGCCTACGCCGCCACCATGGCCTCCACCTACAATGCCCGGGCGTTGGTGCCGGAGGTGATGGTCAGCGGCGAGCGTTTCGCCGTGGTTCGCGATCGCGGCACGATCGACGACTTGCTGGCCCGGCAGCGGATTCCCACGTGGTCATCGGACGATGCCGCCGTCACGGTAGGAGCGGTGACGTGAACGAAGGTCGGGAACGGCGTTACCAGTGGCTTTTGCGCCTCGCCCGGGGCGCGTTGCTCTGGGAACGGTTATGGCCCAGGGCTTGGCCCCTGGCCGGCGTGATCGGCCTGTTCGTGGCTCTGGCCCTGCTCGACCTATCTCCGGCGGTGCCGGCTTGGCTGCACCTGGTCGCATTGATTGTCTTCGGCCTCGCCATGGCTGTAGCCCTGCGCCACGCTGTTGCGGGCTTCGGCCTCGTCGGGAGCGCGGCAGCCCGCCGGCGCCTCGAATGCGACAGCGGCCTGTCGCACCGGCCGCTTGCCGCGTTGGAAGATCGGCTGGCGTCCGGGAGTGCCGATACTTCCGTCACCGCGGTATGGCAGCGGCACCGGCAGCGGATGGCGCTGGCCGCGGACCGGCTGCGGGTGCGCTGGCCGCGGCCCGATATTGCGTCCGCCGATCCTCTGGCGCTCCGGGCGGTCGTCATGCTGCTGCTGATCATCTCCGTGGTCGCGGCCGGACCCGAGGCCGGGGCGCGCATGGCCCGCGCGCTCGCTCCCGATCTCGGTTCCTCAGGCCTCGGCGGCGGAACGGTGGATGTCTGGATCACCCCGCCGGCCTATACCGGTCGGGCGCCATTGCTGTTGCGGAGTACGGCCGAGGCCGGCACCGTGCCAACGCCCGACGTGTTGACACTCCCCGCCGGCAGCACTGTGCTTGCCCAAGCCAGCGGCGTGTCGAGGCCGCCGGAACTGGCGGTCAATGGCCAACGCGTGGCGTTCCAGCCCATAGCGGGTTCGACCGGTGTGGCCACCGATTACCGGGCCGAGGCCGCTGTGGTCGAGGGCAACGCCTTGGCGATTGTCGCCGGCCGACGGACCCTGGCCGAATGGCCGATCCGAGTGGTCGCGGATGCTGCGCCCGAAATCAGCTTCGCGGCGCCGGTGGATGCCACCGCCGAGGGCCTGCTGGTGTTGTCCTATCAGGCGTCCGACGATTACGGCGTCGAAACGGTGTCGGCGGTGGTGAGACGGGATGGCACGGATGCTCCCATCCGGCTCGACTTACCGGTCTCGGAACCGGGCGCCCCGACCGCATCGAACCGCAGCCGCCACGATCTGACCGCCCACCCATGGGCCGGCCGAGCGGTCAGTATCCATCTCGAGGCCAGCGACGCTGCCGGACAAACGGGCTTGAGCGAAGCCAAAACGGTGCGCTTACCCGAACGCCGCTTCTCGCACCCGGTCGCACGCGCTGTGATTGCCCAACGCCGGCAGCTTGCGGATGACGACGTGGACGCCGCCGCCCGGCAACAGGTGGCCGCGGCGCTGGAACACATCGCCGCCGCGCCGGCCGCGTTCGCCAACGACATTGTCGTCTCTCTCGCCCTGGCGGTGGCACGCAGCCGGCTGCTCGTCAGTCATGCGCCAACCGCAGTGGCAACGGTGCGCCAGATGCTGTGGGAGACGGCGATGCGCATCGAGCACGGTACTGTGCCGATGGCGGAACGCAGCCTTCGCGACGCCCGTGATGCCTTGGCAGAGGCATTGCGCCGGGATGCGGCGGCGTCGGAACTGAACAGTCTGATCGATGCTGTCGAGCAGGCGCTGGAGGCATATCTGGCCGCCGTTGTCGATGCGTTGATGCGCCAGGGCTTGACCGCGGAGGGCGAGACGGTGGTGCCGACGGCACCGCTGGCGGCCCAGGATATGCGCGACCTGCTGGACATGGTGCGACAGCTTGCCGAGGCCGGCGCGCGCGATGGCGCGCACGCCGCTTTGGCGCAGTTGGAGAGGATGCTGGAGGGTCTGCGCGCCGGGCTGATGGGCGGCGTGCAGCCCGCCAGCGACATGGCCGAGGCCGGACGGTTGATGCGCGCATTGGCCGATTTGACCCAGCGCCAGCAAGCCTTGCTCGACGAGACATTCGCGAGCTTGCAAAGCTTGGGTGATCGTCTGGAGGGGGAAAGCCTTGGTCTCATGCCGCAGGAGCCGGCAGCCGAGACCGGGCCGCAGGAAAACTTGCGGCGAGCGCTGGGCGATCTCATGCTGGGGACGCACGAATTTCTGGGATCGATTCCGGAACCGCTCGGTCTGGCCGAACGGGCAATGCGCGATGCCGGCGATCACCTGCGTCGGAACCGCCTCGGACTCGCGGCCGAAAGCCAGGGCCAAGCGTTGGCCCAGCTGGAAGCGGCCGCTGCCGAGGCTGCGGCTGCGATGGCGGAGCGGTTCGGGTCCGGCGGCGGCCTGCTGCTTGGTTCGCCCGGAATGGGGTACGCCGAGCCTGGAAGTGACCCGTTCGGACGGTTCGGCGGCGGTGCCCATGGCTTCGGCATCGGCGAGGTCGCGGTACCCGATGGCGCCGAGATTCGCCGGGCGCAGGAAGTCTTGCAGGAGCTGAGACGGCGCGCGGGCGAATCCCACCGCCGGCCTGAGGAACTCGACTACATCGAGCGCCTGCTCCGGCGCTTCTGAGTCTCCGGGACGCTTTTTCCATGCCGCCGGTGGCCGAAGTGGCCTCAAAAAGGGGCATGCTCTGTCGTCGCCCGGATGGCCGTGGCAAGCGGGCCGGCCAGGAGCGGCGCGGCCATCGCCGCGATCTGTGGCAACTGGGTGTGGATCTGGAAGGATAGCCCGTGGGCGGCGAGCCATGCAGGTCGCTCATCCATCTTGACGTCCAGCGCATTCATCGTGTTGGCGGCCAAGCCGCTGAGCACCGCCGCCATCGGCAGGTAGAAGCTTGCAATCATGAGGGTGAATGTGGTGCCCCAATACAAGGTGATCCCCGTCGCCAACTGCTGCAGGGCGGCTTGATGCGTATTTTCCGTGAGCGTCGCCGCGGCCCAGTGGGTCCAGGCACCCATGTGGACGACGCCGGCCACCATGAACGCCGCGGCGATGGCGACGAACTCCCGTACCTGCCGGGCTCGGCGCGTCAGCGTGGTGGCGTTCCAGCCATCGAGCGGCGGCAGGCCGGTGGCAGCTGCGGCGGCCAGCAACAGAGCCGGGACCAGGACGCTCATCACGTTGATAGTACCCACCACCAGAGCGACGCAGGCCATATGCCTGGACGGCAGAATCTCCTGGGCGGCAAGGGCTTCATGGGTGACATGGAAAATGGCGCTCAGAGGCCGGTCCAGGGCGTCCACGGCGAGCAGATGCCCCAGTCCCAACACGGTGATAGCCACTGCAAGAGCTTCGAATGGGCGCCGGGCCTGCCGCGTGACCCGGCTGGACAGCATGCGCCAAGCGGCCACGGCGGCACCGGCACCCACCACAAGGTACAACAGAGCCGCAGCGCCCCAGCCCACAGCCGCGCGATGCGGTGACACGTTGCCGGTCAGGCTGGCCGGGGCCGTCTCGGCCGCGGCCAGCGCGGTGGCCACCGGGGCGTATCCGTAACCGACCAGTTCGAACAGCACATTGGCGAGTGCCAGTACGGCCAATGGCGGTGCCACCCAGAACAGGGTGGCATATTCATGCGCCGCCAAGGCCTGGCACCGCCGCCGCGGCGTGGCGAGCATATCCATTGCGTTTCACATCACCTTTTCGCGGACTCCTGACACGATGCGGGCGTCGGTTGCAACCGGGTCACGGCGGGATGGGCGGGGGTGCAATGATCCGTGCGCGCGATGCCCCGTCCACGCCGAAGTCACGTCGGCCGGCGTCGCGGGACGAACGTCACCTTGACCCGTCGGGCCAGTGGGTCCGGGCCTTCCACCGTCGCGGTGAACGGGATACTCTCCCCCGGCTGCAAGGTGGCATTGTCCGGAGCCACCGTTACCGCCTGCAACTCGCCGTCGGCGGCATCGAATAGCGCGATTCGGATCAGCGGCACGGGCCGGACCGCATCCCCCGGATTGGCGACCACGCCTTGCACAACCAGGATTTCGCCTGCGTCGTTTTCATCGCGCGCTGAGGTGACGTCACGGATGTCCAGACCGGTCCCGGGCGGTTGGTCCAGGCCAATCGCGGCATAAAAAACGGACGTCCCCGGAAAGGCAGCCACGACCTGTTCGCGCCCCAGCATCAGCCCGGCCAGAGACACCACCAGTATCGCCGCCACCGCCGCGGCAACGAGCCACCGCTTCCGGTGGCGTCCGCCCGGTCCGGCCTGTGCCTGCCGGTCGCTCTCCGGCTCCCTGAGGGCGGCCGGCAGTGGGTCGGGCGCCTCCACGGTTGCGGCCTCCGCCACTTCCGCGACGGGGCAGGGCGGTGGCGTCGTCTCGACGTCGGCCGGTTGGTCCGGCGTGTCGGCCTTCATCGGCGGCACCGCGTCCGTGCCGCCGGTGACTGTTTCGTTCTCCCTCTCGCCAGGGGCCTCCACGTCGAGAGCCGCTTCGGGTTCCGGCGTCGCGGGCACCACTGCGGCCAACTGCGGGGGGGACGGCGATTTGGCTGCCGATTCGCGATGTTCAGCCTTGGCGGCCGGCAATGCCGTCCGTACCGCTGCCAGTCTTGCCGCCACGGCATTGCCCAGGGGCGGCGTCTGGGTCCACTGATGTCCGCAATGGGAACAGCGCACTGGCCGACCCGCCGTGCCCAGGGCGTCCACCGGAACGTCATAGCGCGTGCCGCAGCGGGAGCAGGTGATGATCATTGTTGACGGTGGGGGAGGCCCAAAAAAATTATGGTACAATATTGACTTATAGGCGCGCCGGGAGCGCGAGGCAAGGCGGCCGTACCGTCTGCCTTCACCCGGCTTCCGAGCGGCAGTGTGACGAAGAATGATGGACAGAACGGAAACGTCAGCAGTCGTCGCCGGTACCGGGATCGGCTTGAGCTATGCCGGTGACGTCGACGTGCTGCGGGATGTGACCTTTACCCTTGCTCCCATGTCATTTCATTTTCTCACCGGACCGAGCGGTGCCGGCAAGACGTCGCTGCTGCGACTGATCTACCTGGCGGTTCGTCCCAGCCGCGGCACCCTGAGCCTGTTTGGCCAGGACATGGCCAGAACACGCCGACGGCAACTGCCGGATCTCAGGCGCCGAATCGGCGTCATCTTCCAGGATTTCCGTCTGATTCGTCACCTGAGCGTGTTCGACAATGTGGCCCTGCCGCTCCGCATCGCCGGTGCACCGGAGGCCGAGGTGCGCCGCAACGTGCGCGAACTGCTGGCCTGGGTTGGTTTGGAGCCGCAAGCGGCGATGGCGCCGGCAACGCTCTCCGGAGGTCAGCAGCAACTGGTGGCGGTGGCCCGCGCTGTGATCGCCCGGCCGCGCCTGCTTCTGGCCGATGAACCCACCGGCAACGTCGATGAACGGGTGGCGAGGCGGCTGATGTACCTGTTCGAGGAGTTGAACCGGCTCGGCACGACGGTCCTGATTGCAACCCATGATCAGGCGCTGGTGCGCCGTTATCGCCATCCGCTTCTGGCGCTGGATGGCGGCGTGCTCACACCAGACAACGCGGCGGCGCCGGACACCCGGACGGCATCGACCGTGCATCCACACCGCGTGTCCGGCTGAATGACCCGTCGCCCTTCCGAACTGGCTTTGTACCGAGACCCCATGGGGCGATTTCTGCCTTGGCTGGTGGGATTTCTTGTGTATATCGCCGTGCTCGCCGCCGCGGCGCTGTTCATCGTTCAGACCATGACCGGCATCTGGCAGCAGGACTTGGCGGGTCGCTTGACCGTTCAAGTGCCGCCAGCCGTCCATGATAGCGGGAAAGCCGAGAACGGGCTCGCCGCCGTCCTCGCCGAGATCGAGGCGACACCCGGAGTCCGGCGGGTCGAGGTGTTATCCGATGACGCCGTCATGGCCCTGCTGAAGCCATGGCTGGTGGATGGCGTGATGGCGGCGGATCTGCCGCTGCCGCGGTTGATCGACGTCTCGGCCGCGGATCCCGGTGCTGTACTGCCGGGCCTGCGGGCGCGTCTGGCCGAGGTGGATGCCGGCGCGATGGTCGATGACCATGGCGCTTGGCGTGCCTCGGTCGGCCGGATCGGAACCATGATCGAAGCGATTGCCGCTGCCGTCGTGATCGGCATCGTCGTCGTCACCGCCGGGGCAGTGGTGGTGACTACGCTGTCGGCGATCGGCCTGCATCGGGATGAGATCGATATCCTCCACACCATTGGCGCCCGCCACGGCTATGTCGCCCGCCAGTTCGCAGCACGCGCCTTCAGGAGCGGCCTGATCAGCGGCGCCGTCGGTTACGCTTTCGCGGCGGTGAGCCTCGTGGCGCTGCACCAACTGGCTCTGAGCCTGCCCGCCGGGATGTCCCTGCCGACAGCATTGTCGCCGGGGGCCTGGGCGGTGTTGAGCGTGATCCCGCTCGCGGTTGCGGCATTGATGCTGGCCACGACAGTGGTTACCGTCTTGCGCTGGCTGGCGCGACGCTATTAACGGAGGGGCCAGCATGCGGCTCAAACGTCCCAGGGTGCGTGCGGCGATCGTCGTGCTGGCGGTCATGATAGGAGCCTCGTGGACGGCGGGCCTGATCGCCTTTGCCGTCAACCTGCCGGGTGTCGTGGTCGACCCGGCCTCCCGGACGGAGGCCATCGTCGTCCTCACCGGCGGCAGCAAGCGTCTTGATACCGGCTTGAGGCTTCTCAGCGAAGACATGGCGGATCGGGTGTTCGTGTCCGGGGTGCATCGGGATGTCAACATCGAGGAGCTGCTACGGGTGACGCCGGATGCATCGGAAGACCTGGCCTGCTGTGTCGATGTCGGGCACGGGGCCCTCGATACCATCGGCAATGCGACGGAAACAGCGGCCTGGATTCGAGCCCGCGGCTACCGCTCCCTGCGCCTGGTCACCGCCAGCTATCACATGCCGCGAAGCCTTCTGGAACTCCGCTCGGCACTGCCGGAGGCGACCGTGATACCGCACCCGGTGTTTCCACCCGACGTCAAGCTGCAACAGTGGTGGCGCTGGCCCGGCACGGCCGCGCTGGTCGCCCGGGAGTACAACAAGTACCTGGTCGCCTGGGGCCGCCTCGCCTTGAATGAACGCTTCGGCCATACCGTCCGCATGGCCTGGCTGCGGCGGGGGCCGGGCTGAGCCGTGCTGGGATCGATTGCCTTTGCCGTCGCCTTTCACGTCTGGACGTCGGTGCTCGCCGTCCTGTACCTGCCCCTGCTGCTGCTGCCCCGCCGGACCATGCTGATGGGGGTGCGGATCTGGGTCGGCGGCGCGCTGTGGCTGGCACTTGTGCTGTGTGGCATACGCTGTCGTATCATCGGTCTGGAACGGTTGCCGGCGGGATCGGTGGTGATCGCTGCAAAGCATCAGTCAGCCTGGGACACCCTGATCTTCCACCGCCTGCTGGCTGATCCTGTCTTCGCCGTCAAGCGGGAGCTGTTCTCGGTGCCGCTGTTCGGCTGGTATCTGCGCAAGGCCGGCAATATTCGGATCGATCGTACCTCCCGGGTGCACGCGCTCAAGAGCTTGGTTCGCGGCGCCCGGCATGCTCTTGCCGCCGATCGCCAAGTGATCGTGTTTCCGGAAGGGACGCGCGTGGCTCCCGGCGTGTCGCACCCCTATCAGGTTGGTATCGCGGCCGTGTACGGACAGTGCGGCGCGCCGGTGGTGCCGGTCGCCCTCAATAGCGGCGTGTTCTGGGGACGGCGGCACTGGCGCAAGCGTGCAGGGCTGATCACGCTGGAGTTCCTGCCACCGCTGCCGGCCGGACTGGACCGCGAAGGAGTTTTGAACGAACTCAAGAACCGCATCGAGGCCGCGTCGGAACGGCTTCGGCGGGAGGCGGAAGCTCAACTGCCGGCGGGTTCCCGTCTGTGCACGAAGCCTGGCGGGAAACGGGCGTAAACCGGGGATAAGCGCTGCAACCGTCGCCCCTGACTGAGAAAATCGCGCCGCCAGGATGGGGATGATTGTGTGAAAACATAACAAGAACATTCGTCGTTGACGGGACGCGCGACGGTGCCTACTGTTGTCGTCGATTGATCGCGCACGGCAGGAGGGGGACCGTTGCAGGTAACGCCCATCGCCCAGCAGATCTGGGACATGAAATACCGCCTCCGCAGCCCGGACGGCCACCCCGTAGACGGCACCATTGAGGACACTTGGCGCCGGGTGGCGCGGGAACTGGCCCGGCCGGAGGCCGAGCCCGCGCAATGGGAGGATCGTTTCTTCCAGGCGATGCAAGGATTTCGGGTCCTGCCGGCCGGACGCATCCTGTCCGGGGCCGGCTCCGGACGCCGGGTTACCCTGTTCAACTGCTTCGTCATGGGCGACATCCCGGACGACATGGCAGGAATCTTTGAACACTTGAAGGAAGCAGCCCTGACCATGCAGCAGGGCGGCGGCATCGGCTACGACTTCTCATCGCTGCGGCCCAAGGGGGCGCCGGTCAAGGGGGTGGGCGCCGATGCCTCCGGTCCGCTCACCTTCATGGACGTGTGGGATGCGATGTGCCGCACCATCATGAGCGCCGGATCCCGGCGCGGCGCAATGATGGGCGTGATGCGCTGCGACCACCCGGATATCGAAGCGTTCGTGGATGCCAAGCGGGAACCGGGTCGGCTGCGCATGTTCAACCTGTCGGTCCTGGTAACCGACGCCTTCATGCAGGCGGTCAAGGAAGGGGCGCCTTGGGAACTGCGTTTCAACGGTGTCACCTACCGCAGCCTGCCGGCGCGAGACCTATGGGACCGCATCATGCGGGCCACTTATACCTACGCGGAGCCGGGTGTGGTCTTCATTGACCGCATCAACCAGCTCAACAACCTCGCCTACTGCGAGATGATCCATGCCACCAATCCCTGCGGCGAGCAGCCGCTGCCGCCGTACGGCACGTGTCTTCTCGGCTCCGTCAACCTGGCGCGGCTGGTGGAGAAGCCGTTTACGCCGGAAGCGCGCATCGACCTGGACAAGCTTGCCGATCTGGTGGCGGTGGCCGTCCGTATGCTCGACAACGTGATCGATGTCTCCGGCTACCCCTTGCCCGAGCACGAACACGAGGCCAAGGCCAAGCGCCGCATCGGCCTTGGGATCACCGGGCTCGCCGATGCTCTGATCCAGTGTCGTGCCCGTTACGGCGGCAGCGAAGCGGTGCGCCTTACCGAACTGTGGCTCGGCACGATCATGCGCGCGGCCTACCTGGCTTCGACCCGGCTCGCCGCCGAGAAGGGCGCGTTTCCCTTGTTCGACCGGGAACGTTATCTGGCAGCCCCCCTGGTGGCACGCCTGGATGCCGACGTGCGCGACGCCATTGCCCGGGACGGTATTCGCAACGCCCTGCTCACGTCCATCGCCCCCACCGGCACCATCTCCCTGTTCGCCGACAACGTGTCGTCGGGGCTGGAGCCGGTGTTCAGCTTCTCCTACACCCGCCACGTGCTGGGGCGTGACGGCAGCCGCCGGGAGGAAGCGGTCAGCGACGATGCGTATCGCTTGTTCCGCCGCCTCTATGGCGAGGGACGGCCGTTGCCCGACTACTTCGTCGATGCCCAGGCCCTGACGCCGGGGGACCACCTGGTGATGCAGGCGGCGGTTCAGAAGTACGTGGACAGTTCCATCTCCAAAACCATCAACTGCCCGGAAAGCATAGCCTTCGACGACTTCAAGTCCGTCTACATGCAGGCCTACGATCTCGGCTGCAAAGGCTGCACCACCTATCGTCCGAACGACGTCACCGGCGCCGTCCTGGAGGTGAGCGGACAGGGCCAGGGCGGGGCGGCACAGCCCCAACCGGAGTTGCCGCTGCTGGCGCCGGAACCGCGCACGGTGCCCCAGGATCTGGGCGATTCCGGCGCTATCGTGCAGATGTTTCGTCCGCTGGATCGGCCGGAAGCCCTCCCCGGGCGCACTTACAAGGTACGCTGGCCGGAAAGCGATCACGCCATCTACATCACCATTAACGACATCGTCCAGGACGGTCGCCGCCGCCCGTTCGAAGTGTTCATCAACTCGAAGAACATGGAGCATTATGCCTGGACCGTCGCGCTTACCCGGATGATCAGCGCCGTGTTCCGGCGTGGCGGCGACGTCACCTTCGTGGTGGAAGAACTCAAGGCCGTGTTCGATCCGCGCGGCGGCCAGTGGATGGGCGGGCGCTACGTACCGTCGTTGCTGGCCGCCATCGGCGAGGTGATCGAACGCCACATGATCGACATCGGCTTCCTCGCACCGGCCGGGTCCGGCCGCCGCGCGGCTGCGGAAGCCGACCGCAAGGTGGTGGGGCTTGCTGCCGATTCACGCTTCCGCCAATGCCCCAAGTGCGGCGCGCCCACCCTGATCCGCCAGGAGGACTGCGATACCTGCACCAGTTGCGGCTATTCCAAGTGCAGTTGAGAAGGTTCCTGACGGTGCGGCTCACCGCTCCCGGAACGTGCGTTCCAGCGACTGCATGAATGGCTGCACCAGGTAGGCCAGCAGCGTCCGCTCCGCCGTGGCGATGTACACCTCGGCCGGCATGCCGGGCGTCAGGTTCACGTCCGCCCCTGCGGCGTCGAGCGCCTCCGCCGTCACCTGCACCCGCACCGCAAAGTATGTGAGGCCGGTTCGCTCATCCTCCACTGCATCGGCGGACACCCGGGTGACCACCGCCGGGATCCGAAGAAGGCTGCGCTGCGGGATGGACGGGAACATGACATGGGCATCGAGTCCCGGGTGCACATCGTCGATGTCCTGGGGCGCCACCTTGGCCTCGATCACCAGGGCATCCTCCGCCGGCACGATCTCCAGCACCGCTTCGCCGGGTCGTACCACCCCGCCGGACGTCTTGAAGCGCAGATTCATCACCGTACCCGCGACCGGCGCGGTAATGGTGGTGCGCCGCAGCCGGTCCCGGCTCTCCTTGATCCGTTCCTCCACCTCGATCCGCTGTACTCGGGTCTCCGCCAATTGCTCTTCAACGCGTTCCGCGCGTTCGACGCCGAGGTTGACGATCTGAAGCTCCGTCTCCCCGATTGCCTCCCGGGCCCGGGCGATCGCGGCCAGGGTTTCGCCCTCGATGCCCAGCAATTCCGCCTCCGTGCGCTGCAGGCTCAACAGCCTTGCCTTCCGCTCGTAACCCTGCCGATACAATCCCTCCACATCGGCCAGTTCCTCGCGAATCAGGGCGTTCTGCCGCCGGATGCTCTCGAGTTGCTTTTCGAAACCGATGATCTGCTGTTCCAGCTGGAGCACACGCTGGCTCAGGATGGCTTCCCGGCTGGCCTTGGTGGCCAGCCGGGTCTGGCGTTGGCCGACTTGTTCGGCGATTGCGGCAATGACGGCAGGATCACTCTTGTCACGAAGCGCCGGATGGTCGAACGACATGGTCTCGGTGTCGTCACGCTCCGCCTCCAGCCGCGTCTCCCGCGCCGCCAGGGTCAACAGGCGGTTGGTCAGCGTGCCCATGTCCGCTTCGGCGCCAACGTCGGACAGCACGACCAGCACGTCGCCCGGTTCAACGAGTTCACCGTCATCTACCAGAATGGCGTGAATGATTCCGCCCTCCAGGTGCTGCACGGTGCGCCGGCTGCCTTCCGGGCTCACCACGCCAGTGGCGATGGTCGCCCCGGACAGTGGGGCGGTTGCGGCCCAGCCGCCGCCAAGTCCGAAGAACACCAGGACAACGGCGAGTCCGATGCGCCCGACCGTCCTGAGGTCGCGTCTCAGCGGCGGAACCGGCGCTAGCGCCGGCGCGGGGCGGGGCCGGCTCTGATCCGGTGTCCGGCCGTTGGCGGCCGCAATGTCACTGCTCATGGCTTTCCCCCCAATGCCGAGGTTTCAGGTTGCCGGTGCCGGTGCCGGGGGAGGCTGAACGTCGCTCTGGCCGGCGACGATGCGGGGACGCGCTTGCCCCGACGGTGCCGCACCGAGCTTGGCCAGCACGTCGTCCCGCGGTCCCAGCATGCGGATCTGTCCGTCCTGCAGCAGCATGATCTTTTCCACCGGCTGCAGGATCTTGGGTTGATGTGCCACGAGCACCACGGTGGCACCCCATCCCTTGGCCGCACCGATGGCGTTGATCAGGGCGCTCTCGCCGTCGCGGTCGAGGCTCGCACTGGGCTCGTCCAACACCACCAGCCGCGGTTCACCGAACAGGGCTCGGGCCAGGCCGATGCGCTGGCGCTGACCGCCGGAAAGGACCCAGCCGTCATCGCCGATCTCGGTCTCATAGCCGCGCGGCAAGCTCAATATCATTTCGTGGCAGCCGGCGGTGACGGCGGCCTGGACCACGGCGTCGGCACCGGCATCGCCGCGCAGCCGGGCGATGTTCTCGCGAACGGTGCCGGAAAACAGCTCCACGTCCTGCGGCAGGTAGCCGATGAACGGTCCCAGTGCCTCCGACGGCCACTGGAACACATCGGCCCCGTCCAGGCGGACGTGCCCGCGCGTGGGCTGCCAACTTCCGACCAGGAGCTTGCACAAGGTCGATTTCCCCGCCGCCGACGGTCCGATGATACCAAGCACTTCGCCGGGCGCGAGGCGGAATGTCACGCCGTTCAGGATCGGCTGATCGCGCCCGCGCTGCATGAACACTACCTGTTCGCACGAGACGTCTCCCTTGGGCGGTGGCAGCGGCATCGCCGGCGGTGGTGCCGGGACTGCGTCCACCAGACGGTTCAGTCGATCCCACGAGTCGCGGGCCCCGATCAGTCCCTTCCAGGCGCCGATCGCCTGCTCCACCGGCGCCAGAGCGCGTCCCAACAGGATCGATGCCGCGATCATGCCGCCCGGCGTCAGTTCCGCCTGTAAGACCAGGTAGGCGCCCGCGCCGAGGATGAGGATCTGCACGAACAGGCGGAAGAACTTTGAGAACCCTAAAAGGGTCGCGTTACGGTCGCTGGCGGTTAACTGGCGATCCAGGGCGCGGTCGTTGCGCTCGGACCAGCCGGCCAGGAATGCCGGCAGCATGCCCATGGCCTGAAACACGTTGGCGTTGCGGATGGCAGCGTCGGCCTTGTGGGTATTGCGGATGGCTAGGCTCTGGCCCTCTCTGATGGGCGTGCGGGCAATGTATTCGTTCAGCAGGGCAACCGCGAACAGCACCAAAGCGGAGATGAGCGCGATCAGGCCGAGCGTCGGATGCATCAGCCAGATCACTGCAATGAAGATGGGCACCCAAGGCGAGTCAAACACCGTATTGATGCCGGTACCGCCAACGAAGCCGCGCACCACGGCAAGGTCGCGGAGCGATTGGGCATTGGCGGCAAGCCCTTGCAACGCGCCACGTACGCTGGCCGCGATCAGTTCCGGCGCCAGTCTGCGCTCCATCCACCGGGCAAGACGCCCGAGGATGTGGCCGCGCACCATCTCGAGGACGCCCATGACCAGAACGGCGATACCCGCGATGATCGTCATGTAGACCAGCGTCTCCACCCGGCCGCTGGTCAGCACCCGGTCGTAGGTCTGCAGCATGTAGATGGGAGACGTGAGGATCAGCAGATTGATGAAGAAGCTGAACAGCGCAATCAACGGGAGCCCGGAACGGACCTCCTTCATGGCCGCGCGAAGCGGATTGCTGCTATCGGCAGCGCCTTGCGCCGATCCTCGCCCTGACATGATCCCCCCGGCTGCCTGAATTGCTGCCGCCATAGACCCGGCGGCTACTCTACCGTAATGAAGTTCAGTTCCGGAAGCGCCGCGGCAGCACCGCCGTCCCGCTCGACCGCATCGGCGCATTCGATCCAGCGCTCGAGATCGAAATGGTGCGGCCGGTTTGTGCCGAAGGTTTCCTTCGCCAGTGTTCCCAGCAAGGTGCGGGCCTCGGACAGGCGCGCCGACCGACCAGCCCACGCTGGGGCGCCCTGCTGAAGGTCCTCGGTCGCGGTGGACAGGAGCAGTACCAGGGCGGCCTCGAAGGGGTGCAATAGTGGCATGGCTGCCGGTTGCGCGGGCCACGTCGCGGCCTCACCCGGTTGGCGTTGCTGAACGGCCCAGATGTCGCGCAACAGCCTCCAGTCTTCGGTTGCGCCGGCATATTCGCCGAGGGCATGTCGCACGCGCGCACGCATGTAATGATACGGCACCTCGACGACGCCGTCGGCGGCCGCCAAATCGATCGCGGCGCCCAGGAGATGGTTGGCGCGTACCAAACCCGCACGCCACTCCCCTGTGCTGGCCGCTCGGCGCAGCAATTTGCCGACCTGGTCACGCGGCCGGTTGAGGCTGACGCGCGCCCACACATATCGTTCCAGCCCCTGCTCCCAGTTGGACAGGTCTGCTTTTTCGAACTGTCGGGTGCGGCGGATCGGTCGGTCGTCCAAGGGCTTGAGATCGAATGCGGCCCAGTCGATGCGCCACCCGGCGTAATGGCTGTGCGGCGCCGGCTCCCGGTCGCCAATGGTCATCCAGACTTCGTCCCGCCCCGGCCGGCGCTGCGGATCTCCGACGACGATACTGGCAAGCTGGCCATAGGCTTTGCGCACCACCCGACCGAACGACCGCCGGCTGGCGCCACTGGGTGTGCCCGGTCCGCGCTTCTTCTGGATCTGCTCCAGGTACCAGTCGTCGCTGGCCGAAAGCCGGTCGATCGCCCAGTCCACATCCATGCTGGGCGGCATGCGGGCCGAATCCATGGCATCGCGGACCGCGAAGTAGCGCGCCCGGCTTTCCAGCCACTTGCCGAACGTCGGCGTGAAATGGGCATCACGGGCATCGAACCGGCGCTCGAACAGGTCATGGGCCAGGAAGTGGTTGGTCTGGGCCAGCGGTTCCGCCATCGCCTGACTGACCCGCACGCCGTCGCCGTTGACCTCGATCCGGATCGCTCGCCCCGTCTTCGCCTCGGAGCAGAAAATCACCCAGGCGGCGAAGTGCCGCGAGTCCCTGGCGATGTCGGCAGCCTCGTCCACGGTTGCCGCCTCCCTGAGAATGCGCTGCTGCACGAAGGGGGCGATGTCGCCACGCACCGTGCTGCGATAGCGGGTGGTGGAGAGCTGGTGCAGGGAGACCGCGAGACCGGCGTCATTGATCCCGCTGATGCCACCCGGGTAGATCAGCCCGGCGGTTCCGAACGCGGCATAGCGGTGCCAAGCGGCATTAGCCGGAGTCTCGTCGATCAGGAACAGCACCGGGGTGCGGTTCCAGGCGTACAGATCCGCATCCAGATTGCGGGCGTGGATGTGGCGGCCGTCCCGGGTGAAGCGGCCGGGGATGCTGAAACCGGTACACGCGAAGTCGACGCGATTGTTGGGGCCGGTAACCTGTCGGAACGCCCCGGCCAGAGCATCCTGTTCACCGGCATCACGGCGCGCTTTCTGTACGTATGCGGTGGCATCCTGATCCGTCTGTTCCGAACCCAGCATCAGGCCGAGCCCAATGATCTCCCTGACGCGGGCCACCGGGATCTCCAGTAGTCGGGCCAGCCCGTCGACGAGGTTGCCCACCTCGATCGCCACGACCGCGTCCAGCACCTGCCGACGGCTGAATGGTGGGTCGGCCACTCCCGCGAACACACCGTCGGCCAGCGCCTCGGCCCCGGCGCGGAACTCGGCGCTGCTGTTGGCCAACACGCGGTCGCTGTAGCAGCGGTAGACGGCCTGGGCCACCCGGTTGTGGCGGGGGTTCGGCAGATCGAGGCTGCGGGCGATGGTGGCGACGATTTCCGGGAAGACCCCGTCGACGATCTCCGGCGCCAGCAGTCGACCATGGTCGTAGGCGATGTCGGCGAAGCGGCCTCGTTGCTTCAGCACCAGGAACGTCTTGCCGTTGATGCGCAGTCGGTGCAACCGGCTGTCCGCACGGCTTTGTTCCGAAGGAAGGATCGCCGGCGGGTCGGTCCAGCCCTCGATGATTCGGGTCATGTCATGGCGTTCCTCTGCACCATGCCGCGGATTGGTGCCGAACAGCAGTAGAGTGCCCGATCATCGGTGGCAAGGGGCGGCGGAAAAGGCTTCAGGCGGTCGTGTCGTCGCCTGCGGCGTGCACGCCGAGATGGTGTGCCCACGCCGCCGTGGGCGCAAACATCAACAGGTGCACCAGATCGGCGTTGGAAAGATGAGTACCGAAATCGCGGGAAAACGGCGAGGATACCATGCGCGACCCCCATTCCGAAGCCAGCCGCCGCAGGAACGCGCCGGCCAGCGTCACATCCGGCCGGCAGTCCTCCGAGATGTCCGCGATCACACCGTCGAGGGTCTGCAGAACCTTGCGAAAAGCCATCAGGTCGGCACGAAACCGTGCCTGTGCCTTGACCACCACGTCATCCATCAGATCCACCAGCCAAGATAGGCCGGGCCAGAGCCGGGTCCCGCGACTGGCCAAGTGGCCGCGAACGATGTGTTCCAGCATGCCGCGGTCGACCGCGTCGTCGGCCAGACGGGTCACCGCTTGGACGATAGCGCCAGGATCGGCGGTCATCGCACCGGTCAGGATCTGCGACAGGTTGATCCGGTCATCCTTGCTCAAGTGGCCGACCAGACTCCAGTCCAAGATACCGATGCGGCCGTCGGGCGTGGCGAGCAGGTTGCCGGCATGGGGATCGGCGTGAAACATGGCATCCGACCCGCGCGCCCATATCGGGCGTGCGATCAGCGCCTCGACGATGACATGAGCCAGCCGCCGGCGTTCCTTTGTGGGGAGGCTCGCAACATCGGTCACCTTGCCGCCGTCTATCCGCTCCATCGCGGTGAGGCGGGGCGTGCAGAACGGATGCAAGCCCGGCACGACCACCGTTTTGAGGGTGGCGTAGTCGGCGTGCGCCCGTTCCAGGTGCACCTGCTCCCGGCGCAGGTCCACCTCCAGCGACAGAAGCTCCCGGACCCGGGCGAACGTCGCCTCGTATGCGATCTCCGGCAGGCCGTAGACATGGCAGTGTTCATCCAGCAGTGCACCCACCTGCTGCAACAGGGCCAGTTCCTCTTCGAGGCGGGCCTCGATCCCGGGCTTGAGCACCTTCATCACGCCCCGGTGTGCGTCGCCCGCGTCGTCGGTCCACAACACCGGCACCACGACGGCGACGCTGGCCTCGGCAATCGGGGCCGCCTCGATGGTGACGCCGAGCGCGTCGAGGGGGCCCAGTTCCCGTTCCAGTTCGGCTGCAATCGCCGCCACCGGCTGGCGCGAGTGCATGCTTTCCAGGTGCTGAAGCAGCAGGCGGAGGTCGAGAGGCAGCCGGCGGTCGCGGGCCAGAACCTGGCCCAGCTTGTGCAGCGCCGGGCACTGCCGGGCGATGGCCACCAGGCGCTCTTGCGGTCCGGCGTGCTCCGGTAGTTCAGCCTGTGCCGCCAGGATCTCGACCGTGCGCGCCGGCGCAAGGTTGGCGAGGAAATGCGCAATACCGTGCAGAATCGCCGGCCGGTAACGCTCGAACCGCGCCGGAACCACAGCCGCCAGGTCGAGCGAGTCGCAGAATGCCATCCATTCGGACATGATCGGAACCTTGTCGTCCGGGGACGATCGGAACGTTTTACGGCCTGACCATACCTGATGGATGGCGCTCTGCCGACTCTGTCAGCCGTCCTGATGTGTGCGGATAATGCGGTCAGAGGCGTTGTCAGAGAGACGACGTCGCGACTGCTACAGGAACCAAGCTACCATCTCCCGCCAGCGACGGTAGCCGTGGGCACGACCGCTCCAAACCTTGAACAGGTGCCAGACCCCTTTCTGCCACAGCGTCTCGCTGAGCCGGCGGTTATCGTCCAGGAACGGGTCGGTCTCGCCGATCACCAACTTGACATCCATGCGGCGAATGGCCTCCAGCGTGTCGCCGTTGCTGATATTGGCCATATAGTGATTGGGCATGTTGAAATAGACGTCTTCGTCATAGTATCCGTCGAACAGGTTGCGGAAGCCGTCCGGTGTGGCGGTGAGGTCATAGCGGCCACTGAACGCCACCACCCGACCGAACAGATGCGGATAGCGGAATGCGATGTTGACGGCGTGATAGGCGCCGAAGCTGCAGCCGTGTGCGATCGCGAAAGGGTTATCATTGATCTGGCGGCTGAGGGGCAGCACCTCGTCCAGGATGTAACGCTCGTAGGCGAGATGGCGAACGATGCGGTCCCGCGGCCGGCACCAGTCGCAGTAGAACGTCTCGTGATCGATGCTGTCGACACAGTAAAGCTGTAGCCAGCCTTGCTCCAGGTGGTGGTTAAGGGCCCCGATCATGCCCATGTTTTCGTAATCAAAGAACCGGCCGACACGGGTGGGAAAGACCAGAACCCGGGCGCCGGCGTGGCCGAACACGAGGAGCTCCATGTCGCGGCCGAGGCTGGCGCAATGCCACTTGTGATATTCGCGTTTCATCGATGTGGCAAAATGGTGACCGATATATGTCAAATCGATTTCGTCCGCAGGTAAGTGGCCTTTCTTTTATAACGACGTGTTACCATGATCATGCCGCGGTGCAAAGGAGACTCCATACTTGCCCCGCTGCATTGATTCGTCTATTTTCAGTGTTTTCCCGATGCCGAGTTCATGACGCTTTCGTGACGATCGAGTCCCATGCCGCCCTGGTTCGATGAAGAAGTTGCGACGCTAGAGCAGCGGAGCCGCACTCGCCGGGGTGCCGACCGGCTGGTCGTGTTTTATGGATCGTCTTCGTTCACGCTTTGGTCCGGCATCGGGGATGCCTTTCCGGAGCACGAGGTGGTGAACCTCGGTTTCGGTGGATCGACCCTGGCCGACTGTCTCGAGTACTTCGATCGCCTGGTCGTGCCGCTGGCCCCGAAGGTGCTGGTTGTCTATGCGGGGGACAACGACCTTGACAACGGAGCCTCGCCCGAGGCTGTGCGGGCCACCCTGGCGGCGATGATCGAACGCAAGCGCGAAACCCTGCCGGCGGTGCCGATGGCGTTCGTTTCTATCAAAGTAAGTCCGGCGCGCTTCCGCTTCATGCACTGCATCGCCTACACCAATCTGATCCTGGAACGCTTGGTGGCGCCCATGCCGGATGTCACCTTCGTCGATGTCACCCGGCGGATGATCGGGCGCGGCATCGAGCCGCTGCGCTGCTGTTTCTCCGAGGATCCGCTGCACATGAACCGGCAGGGCTACCGCATCTGGACCAAGGCCCTCACCGAGTACCTGGACTCGATCGAGCGACAGGTGGGCCCGCTCCGGCATGACTCTGATGGGATGATCGCTCCGGCTTGATTGATGGCCCCCGGCGCGCCGGTCGAAACCGCTGGGGGCAGGACGGGGCTACTCGCCGGCCCCGCTGCGGGTGGCATCGACGAACTGTTCGGTCGCCGCATCGAGGGACCGGGACCGCCGCCCGCGCGGTTTGTGCACGTACAGTGCCTTGGCGTCCACCGTCTCGCGCGCCGGCGGCGGCAGGGTGATGGCGTAGTCCACAGGCTTCTGGTGATCATTCAGCAGCAGATCGGGCCGGTAGACGCTGTCGAACTTCCACAGCATCTTGAGAAAATTGGTCTGGCCGCGGACGACCCGGCCGGCCACATGGGTGGCAGCGCGGGCGAGGGTGCTCCATCCGAGGTGCTTCTTGTTGAGCACCCGCTGGGTCTCGATCAATTCCTCGTAAAACTCGGCCAGCGGCAGCCGCGTCGGCAATACCGCGTGCTGGATGTCGAACAGCCGGTAATCGCGCGTTGTCAGTCTGCGCGCCTCCGTCTGCCAGCTTTCAGTGCCGGGATAGGGGGTGTTGACACTGATGTTGACGATCTCCGGTACCTCCATGCACCAGTCGCGCACGACCCGGAAGCGCTCCCGATCCCAATCGGGATCGGCAATGATGTTGATCGCCACACGCACTCCCAGGCTTCGCGCGAACTCCAGCGCCTCGAAGTTCTCGCCGAGGCTGATGCGTTTACGATGCTTGGCCAATCCCTCGGCATCGATGGCTTCCAGCCCGAGGAACATGTAGCGGAGCCCGAGGGCGGTCCAGAAGCGGAACACCTCCTTGTTGCGGAGCAGGACGTCGCCCCGGGTCTCCAGATAGTATTTCTTGCGGATGCCGGCCTTTGCGATCGCCTCGCCAATCTCAAAGCCCTGCCTGGACTGGATGAAGGCGACATCGTCGACGATAAAAATCCCGGGCTCGCGGATGCGCTTAAGTTCCTCGACCACATGGTCGGCGCTGCGGGTGCGGTAGCTTCGGCCGTAGAACGTCCAGGCACTGCAGAAAGAACAGTCCCAGGGGCAGCCCCGGGTGAATTCGATGGAAGCTGCAGGGTCCAGAGCGCCAATGAAGTACTTGTGTCGGTGCCGGAGAAGATCGCGCGCCGGCAGCAGGTCATCGAGACTGTGGACGAAGCCGGGCGGTGGACCCCTGCCGTCGCGGGTGACCACACCTGGCAGCGACGCCACCGCCGTGCGGTCGTCCCTGATCGCCGCGAGCAAAGGAGGCAGCCCCGCTTCACCCTCGCCACGCAGCACGGCGTCGACCGCCCCCTGTCCATGTTCCAGAATCTCGTCGGCGGTGAATGATGCGCTGTGGCCGCCGACCACAATGAAGGTGTTCGGCTTCCTGGCGCGGGTCTGCTTCGAAAGATCCAGAATTTCCGGAATGTTGGCTAGGTAGTTGCAGGAAAACGCCACCACGTCGGGCCGCCATTGCTCGATCCAGCGAAAATAGCGGTCGTGGTCCTCCACCTGCAGATCGATCAGGGCGACTTGGTGGCCGGCGCCGCGTGCGGCCGCAGCGGCCAGTTCAAGCCCCAATGGCTCAAGCCGCAGATAAATCCGGCTGTACATCAAGGGGCCCGGGTGGACGGCTAGCAGTTTCATGAGTCCCTCCGCGCGGCGGCTCCCGAGGCGACGGATCGGGGTCCCTGGTGTGCTCGCTGGCTTGGCCCGGTTGGCGGGCTCTCGCCCCCGCTGCTGCACGGTTATTGTCCGCGCCTGTTGCGATTTGGAAGGCGATTTCACGAGACCGGTTGCCAGCGGCGACGATCATGCGACGTCGCGCTGTGGAGAACGCTCGCGGGGTGCGCGGGTTCCCGTCATCGTCGCGTCGAAGCGGGCGCAGAGCGGCCCGGGGGCAGATGGATGGGGGGACCGGGGGGCTTCGAGTGCGCTGCCCTTTGGGGTCAGCCGGCCACCGGCACGGCCTGACGGGTCCCGCCCTCGGTGATCGCGCGGGGGCGGAAACGGCTGAGGATGCTCATGACCTCGTCGAAGGAGTCGCACACGGTCAGCGCCCAGCCGTCAAAACCGGTCACCATATAGCCGAAGGTCTCGGAGCGAGCCAGTTTGAGGGTCTGTTGCCGCGGGCTCGCGACGTGAAGCTCGATGACGTCCTCGCCGTGGTCGCCGGTCCGGCGCTGCCATCGGCTCCAGTTCGGCGTGCGCTCGAACCAGGAGAGGAACTCGGCCAACTCGTCGTCGGTAAACTGCACTTTGGGCATGGAACCCTCCTGCCATCGACGCTACAGAAGACGTTCCTCCCAAGCCGCGATCTTGCGCCGCGACTGCCCTCACTGCGGGATGGTGCGCCGCAGCAACAACCAACAATATAACGTCGCGGCGGCGTAATGCAAGTTTCTTGCGCCCCTTCATGCCGGCTGAGAGGTCGGTAAAGAGTGTGCCTCACTCTCCGAGCGGGAGGGCGGGCGCATCGACCGGCTGCTGAAACAGCGGATGCCAAAGTCTGTCGCCGTTTCGGAGACCGAGGCGCCGCGCCGTGCCGGCGTTCACCTCCAGTACGGCGCGCACCGCCTCAGGCGAGCGGATCGGCGCGAGGGAGAGCGGTTCTGCATTCTCATGGATGCCAACCACGCGGCCGTCCGCAGCCACAAAGATGATGTCCAAGGCGATCAGGGTGTCTTTCATCCACATCGCCACGCGCTCGGGCGGAGCGAACAGAAACAGCATGCCGGCATCGTCCGCCAAGGATGTCCGATGCTGCAAGCCGCGTATGCGCTGCTGCGGCGATATGGCGACTTCCACGTGGAATCGGGTTCGGCTGTTGCGGGTCGCCACCGTGATGGTTGTCGTCTCGAAGGCGGGCACGGTCCGACTCTCAAGCGCTCGACCGGTTGGCGCCAGCGATACTGTGGCCAGTGTCCCGGCCAACATAAGAAGCACCACAGCCACCACTCTTACGATCAACTCACGACGCGCTTGCACCATCGTCTGTCCTTTCGCCCACATGCCTGTGCGGTCGGCGTACAACAGGGAATCCCAGGATAGATCGTCACGCACGCTCTTGTCACAACCACACGAGCCTTTCGGCGATGTCATGTTGTACAATCTATGATTGTGATAATCGGGACTGCATCGTCGATGCCGATAGTTCTTGTGTGCAAGCCGTGGGAATCGCACTCCGTTTGCGGTAGGATGCGGAAATGGAAACGTTTGCCCTTGAGGCGCGCGGATGTTGAGCCCGGGCGGTCTTATGGCGAACCGCGCCACGCCGCCGGTTCCGTCCGCGGCGGTGGTGGCTCAAGGGGCCCGTTGGCGATCGGCGCAGTCGCCCGCTGGTTGCGAACCGTGGCGGGTCGGCGAGATTGGGGAGGGTTCTTCTGTTGCGCGTCTTTTTCGCTGTCCCGGCGGTCGCGCTCTGCTAGCGTCCCCGCAATGTGCCGCGATCGTGTGAGGCCATGACACCGATGGACGCCATGCTGCAGGCCGCAGCCGCCGGCGCGCACGCCGAACCGTTTGCGCTCTCGGGCGGACTTGACGAGGACGACCTCGACGACGCGCGCCGCGCAACGCTCAGCGCCGTCCTCAACGCCATCGCCGACAACACGGCACATATCGTGATCCGGACCTCGGCCGGTATCGGGACCAGCGGGTTTCTGCAACTCGTCGTGGCCGCCGCGACCTCACAAGCCCAAGCTCTGTCGGTCGCGAGGCCGGCCGTGTTCGACTGCCGTCCCAATACGTCGGCGGAGGCTTTTACCGCTTGGTACGCTCCGGTGCTCGCGGCAGACGGCCCCCGGCTCCTGGTTCTGGACGATGCCGCGCAGCTGGATGCAGGGCTGGCTCGCCGGTTGTGCCAAGCGGTTCGGGACGCATCCGGCGGGCCAAACTCGACCACGGTGGTGCGGGCCGTCAGACGCCGGGCAGCATCACGCCTCAACGCGGAGGTGGATGATGATGATGGCTTCCCGCCGGCAGCGCTCTCGGTGCAACTGGCACCGCTGACCACGGCCGACGTCGCCGACTTGGTGCGCCGGCGTCTTGCGGCATCCGGTTATCACGGGCCGGCGCCCTTCACCGAGGACGCGCTGGATCGCGTTGCGTACTTCGGGAAAGGCAATCCCGAACGGGTGTTGAGGTTGTGTCACCACACGTTCGCGCTGGCCTTGCGGGACGGCGATCTGCCCGTCACTGCCCCGGTCGTGAAAAGCGCGGCCTACGAACTGTTTTTGCCCAGCCATCTGCAGAAGCTGGCCCGCGGTCTCGCAGGGCAAGGACTGACGACGCCCAACGAAAACGAATCGTGGGATCCGGCCCATGCCGACACTGATAAAATCGTCGGTGCCCCGGACCAGCCTGCCGAACCCGACTTGGCCACAACGGACCGCGGATCGCCGAGCGCGCCCGCCGGCCGCCCTCCGGAAGTGACGTCGTCCGCAGGATCGGTCACTGTGGGCACGCCACCTAGCGATCGGCCATCTCCCCCTTCGCTCGCGATAGGTGCTGAGGTGGCGGTGCCGCGCGGACCGTTGACGTCGGCTCCGGCCCGGGCCAATCGAACCCTTAACGCGGCGCCAGCCAAGCAGGGCGACATTTACGCCCGCCTGCCGACCACCCGGACCGGTCGGCGCTGGGTGGGGGCGGCGATGCTGAGTGCCCTTGTCGTGGCCGCCGTGGCTTGGTTTGCGGGGGACGATAACGCCCCGCTGCACGGGCAAGCTGACGGTGCCGGTGATGTCGCCACGCCGGACGGTTCGGCAAGTGTCGGGCCGGTTGCGGGGACTTCGCCGGCGGTGTCCGGCGCGGCGCCAGGAGTGCCTGACGTTCCGTTGTCGGGCGATGAGACCGCCTCCGGCGCCTCCCCCGAACCGGCGGCCGAAGCTGTCCCTGCGCTATCGGCGGCCGAGCCTCCGGACTTGGCGGCGGATATCGAGGCGGCTGTCGAAGCCGACGACGCGATCCCTGCGCGCCTGCAGCGGGTATTGGCCGACCGGCCGCGCCCGCGGCCAAGTGCCGATGCAGACACCGCCTCGACCAGAGAGGACCGGGATGTCGAAGGCGCGCCCGGGGTCAGCCATGACTCCATGGATGACTTGATCGCGGAGCTGACCGACGGCGAGGACGCGACCGAAGCGCCGGCCGGGGCCTCTGACGCGGCCACACCGCCGGCCCCGCCGCCTCAGCCAACGTCGTCGCCCCTGGTCGCCGATGCTCAGACCTTGCTGGCCGAACTGGGCTACGGCCCGGGTCCGGTGGATGGCCTCATCGGTCCGAGGACACGGGCCGCCGTCCGCGCGTTCCAGCGGGACGAGGGGGCGGCGGTAGACGGGCGGATAACAGACTCGTTGGTCCAGAGGCTGCGCGCGCGTAAGGCGGCCGGCGAAGCCGTGGACGAAAGCCGGCGCGGGCGCGGCCTATGGTCGATGCTCGGCTTCGACCTGGACAGTATCCATGCACCGGACCGCTTTTATCGCTATTGCCGGGACAACCCGGATACCTGGGTCTACGACCATGGGAAGGGCCGCTTCGTCTATTGCGAGCGCTTCAACGCCCGCCGATAGCGTTACGTCCTGATGAATGACACAAAACGACCTTCACATGGCGCTGCAGTGCCGGCAGCAGGTCCGCGTCGAACCATGGGTGGCGGCGCTGCCAGGCGGTGGTCCGCCAACTGGGATGCGGCAGAGGCAGGTAGGCCGGCAGGAAATCCCGCCAGCGGGCGCAAGTGGCTGTCACCGTCGACGGAGCCAGGCTCCTGAGATAGAAGCGCTGAGCATGGCCGCCCACCAGGAGAGTCAAACGCACCTCGGGCAACAAAGCGCGCAAGGGCGCATGCCAAGTCGGCGCGCATTCCGGACGGGGCGGTGCATCGCCCCCACGATCGAGCCGGCCCGGATAGCAGAAACCCATCGGCATGATCGCGATCCGGGATGGATCGTAGAATACTGCCCGATCCACATCCATCCAGCTGCGAAGTCGGTCCCCCGACCGGTCGTTCCACGGCACTCCCGTTTCGTGGACCCGGGTTCCCGGCGCCTGGCCGATGATCAGGAGGCGCGCCGTGCCGGTGAGCGACAGAACGGGACGCGGCCCCAAGGGCAGAGCGCCCTCGCACCGGCGGCAGGCGCGCACCTGAACCAGCTGTTCGCGAAGCCGAAACTCGCGCTCACCGATGTCGTTCATGCCTTCAACTTGTAGCCGGTCGCGAACAGGCGGTGGCACAGAAGCCACAGCGCCAAGTTGACCGCCGCGACGACTGCGGCGCTGGTGAGTGGGGCCACGTCGGAATGGCCAATGAAGCCATAGCGGAAACCGTCGATCAGGTAGAAGAAGGGATTGGCGTGAGCGAAGACCTGCACCCCTTCCGGCAGCCGGTCGAGCGTGTAGAACGTTCCCGACAGGAACGACAGCGGCGTCACCACGAAGTTGGTGACCGCCGCAATGTGGTCGAACTTGTCGGACCAGATACCGCCCGCGACCCCCAGCAGCGACAGCATCAGCGACGCCATAACCGCATGATAAAGAACCGGGAGCGGATCGTGGATGTGGATGGTGACGAAGGGCAGCATCGCCCCGGCCACCACCAGCCCCACGACCAAGCCGCGGATCACGCCACCCATCGCAAAGCCGAAGGTGAGGTCGTGGGCGGTCAAAGGTGGCATCAGGGTATCGACGATGTTGCCCTGCACCTTGGCGATGACCAGCGACGAGGAGGTGTTGGCAAAGGCGTTCTGCATCATCGCCATGATGATCAGGCCGGGGGCAAGGAATTCCAGGAACGGCACGCCGGCCACCATCTCCACGGCGCGGCCCACCGCCACCGCGAAGATGGCGAGGAACAAAAGAGTGGTGATGGCCGGGGCCAAGATGGTTTGGGTGTACACCTTGGTGAAACGGCGCACCTCCCGCGCCGTAAGTGTCCAGAGCCCGAGCCAGTTGCTATCCATGCTGTTCACACCTGCGTTGGCCTGTCGTATCCGCGGCAACCAGGTCAACGGCGGCCGTCGGAGCACAGATGACAGGGCGAAGGCAGCCGCGCAAGATCACCCCGCGGTCGCTGGAGAATGCCGCCACGGCCTACTTGCAACGCTTCGCCGCTTCGGCTGAGAGCCTGCGGCGCGTGCTCATGCGGCGGGTCCAGCGCTCGGCCGCTGTGCACGGTACGGACCAGGACCAGGGCGCGGCGCTGGTATCCGCATTGATCGAGCGCTATGGCGCCGCGGGCCTGATCGACGACCGTGCCTTTGCCGAAGGACGGGCCGTCAGCCTGCACCGCCGCGGGCAGCCTCAGCGCCGCATCCGTCACCACTTGGCGGAACGGGGTGTGGCCGCAGCGGACATCGAAGCGGCACTCGCGGCGCTGGACGAGGCCGACCCTCCAGACGGTGTCCGTGCCGACACGCGCGCCGCATTCAACCTTGCCCGACGCCGGCGTTTGGGTCCGTTCCGCCCGGAAGCCGAGCGCGCCGCCAAGCGAGACAGGGACTTGGCCGCCCTGGCCCGGGCCGGATATCCTTATGCTCTCGCCCGCCGCCTGATCGATGCCGAGACCCCGGAAGCTTTCCTGCACGCGGAGGACACCTGAGCCGGCCGGAGCCCATTACCTACGGCTCAACAATCCTCGTCGTCGTCGCGGGTTGCTTCTCGAACTTCATTGCGGTGCCCGTCGTCTTACTGGCCCTCCTTTGGTGGAGCGGGGGCATGCGGAACGCTCCGCGCCGGCCGCGCGGCAGCCGCGGTGCGTGGGCGGGGGGCCAAGCTCAGGAGGAACAGGAGCGCCGCCGCGGTCACGATGGCGGGGCCTGACGGGAGATCCCAATAGAGCGAGCCGTGCAGGCCCAGAATCACGGCGATCGCGCCGATCAGGGCCGCCAGCACGGCCATCCGCTCCGGCGTGCGGGCGGCGCGCCGTGCCGCCGCCGCCGGGATGATCAGCAGCGAGGTGATCAGAAGGATGCCTACCACCTTCATGGCGAAGGCGATGACCACCGCGATCAGAAGCATGAACAAGAGGCGCACCGGCCCGGCCGGTACGCCTTCGGCGCGGGCCAGGTCCTCGTGCACCGTCACCGCCAGCAGCGGTCGCCAGATGGCGGCCAGCACCACCAGCACACCGGAGGCGCTGAGATAGATCCACATCACGTCAGCGCGACCCACCGCGAGGATATCCCCGAACAGGTAGGCCATCAGGTCGATCCTGAGCCACGCCATCAGGCTGACCGCGATCAGGCCGATGGAAAGGGTCGAATGCGCCATGATACCGAGCAGGGTGTCCATGGACAGCCACGGTGCACGCTGCATAAAGACCAGAAGCAGTGCCGCTACGGTGGTGATCATGACCACGCCGAGGGTGAGATCGATGCCGAGGGCGAAGCCGAGGGCGACTCCCAGCAACGCTGAATGGGCCATGGTGTCGCCGAAATAGGCCATGCGGCGCCAGACGATGAAGCACCCGAGCGGCCCGGCGGCGAGCGCCACGCCGATGCCGGCGAGCAGGGCGCGGGTGAAGAAATCGTCCAGCACGGGGACGCGCCCCTCAGCCGCCGGTGCCGGCGGCGGGTGGTGGGTTCAGCGGCACCACCTCCCCGCCCGGACCGTGCGTGTGGTCGTGATGGTGGGGGTAGACCGCGACGGCGGCCGCCCGCGCCCCGAACAGACTGCGGTAGGCGGGATGACGGGTGACCTGCGCCGGCGCGCCGGCACAGCAGACGTGTCGGTTGATGCAGACCACATGGTCCGTGGCTGCCATTACGACGTGCAGATCATGGGAAACCATGAGCACGCCGCAGCCGCGGCGGTCCCGGATCGTACCGATCAGGCGATACAGCTCCGCCTCCCCGGTAAAGTCCACGCCCTGCACCGGTTCGTCCAGCACCAGGAGATCCGGCTCGCGCAGCAGCGCCCGAGCCAGCAGCACGCGCTGCAATTCCCCCCCGGAGAGAGCTTGTACCGGCGTCGTGATCAAGTGGTCGCCGCCGGTTTCAGCCAGCGCGGCCAGCACCGCCGAACGGGAGCGGCGCACGGTAAGGGTCATCAGCCGGGCCACCGTGAGCGGCAGCACCGGATCGAAGGAGAGGCGCTGCGGCAGGTAGCCGACGCGCAACCCCGGACGCCGGTTCACGTGCCCGGCCGAGGGGGGCAGGAGGCCGAGCAAAACCCGGACCAGGGTAGTCTTGCCGGCGCCGTTGGGGCCGACCACGGTGACAATGTGGCCGGGCGACACGCCGAGGTCGACGCCATCCAGGATGGGCCGGGCGTCGAGGACCACGCTCACACCGGCGGCGGCGATCAGCGGTACCGCCGTGCGGTCCTCCGAGGTATGGTCGGTGGCTGGCCCGGCGGTGGGCCGATCACGCCGGAACATTGCTGTCTCGGCAACTCCGGCACAGGCCGTTCACCTCCACCAGTGGGGCCGTGACGGCGAAACCGGCGGCGGCGGCGGCGGTGCCGATGGCCCGATCTACCTCGGCGTCATTGAGCTCGCCGACAACGCCACAGCCGCGACAGATAAGGAACTGTGCGCCATGCGCCCGTTCGGGCCCGGCGCAGGCCACGAAGGCGTTGAGACTGGCCAAGCGATGCACCAGCCCCAGGGCCATCAGGAAATCCAGCGCGCGATAGACCGAAATGGGGGCGGGACGGCTGCCGTCCTCCGCTAGCCGATCCATGATCTCGTAGGCACCGATGGCGGTGTGGCCGTCGGCGATCACCGCCAGCACCCGCCGGCGCTGTGGCGTCAGGCGCTGCCTGCGTTCGGCGCATCGACGCTCGGCCTCCTCCAGGAGGGCATCGCGGCAGCGGTCATGGTCGTGATCCGCATCCGGGGGAGGCACCAGGGCGTCGGGCGGCTGGGCAGGGGTGTCGGACTGTGTTTTCCGTTGCATCAGATACGTTATAGTGTAACACCTTCGATCAGACAACGCGTAAACGAATCAGAGGAGTCGCTGACCATGAGGCAAATGGCAAGGGTCTTGCGGGGTAAACCGGGACGGGCGATGAGCGCTACCATGGCCATGGTGTCGGCCGGGCTGATGGCCACCACGGCGATGGCCGCCGAACCGCCGAAGGTGATGGTAACGATCAAGCCTGTGCATTCCCTGGTGGCGGGCGTGATGGACGGTATTGGCGAGCCCTCGCTGCTGATCAAAGGCGCAGGGTCGCCGCACGCCTATAGCATGCGGCCCTCCGAAGCCCGGGCACTGGAACAGGCGGATATCGTGTTCTGGGTCGGGAGAGGGCTGGAGGCGTTTCTGGAGCGGCCGCTGCAAGCGCTGGCCGGCGACGCGCACGTGGTGGAGCTGGCCGAGATCGAGGGCTTGACCTTGCTTGCTTACCGCGAAGGCGGCCCGTGGGAGCCGCATGATCATGCCCATGACCATGCCCATGACCACGCCCATGACCATGATCACGATCACGATCATGGACATGATCGGCATCACGATCACGATCAAGCCGATGGCCACCATCACCACAGCAGTCACGATATGCACCTCTGGCTCGACCCCATGAATGCGGTGGTGATGGTCGATGCGGTGACCGCCGCCCTCGCCGAACAAGACCCGGCCCACGCCGACCGCTATCGCGAGAATGCTGCCGCTGTGACCGAGCGGCTGGAGGCGCTGCATCAGGAACTTGACACCGATCTCGCTGCCGTCCGCGACCGGCCCTATGTGGTATTTCACGATGCCTACCAGTACTTTGAAAAGCGGTATGGCCTCAACCCGGTGGGCTCCATCACCGTGAGCCCGGAACAGGCGCCGGGGGCGGCACGGCTGACGGAAATCCGGGAACGCATCGCCGTGGCGGACGCGGTGTGCGTGTTCAGTGAGCCCCAATTCGAGCCGGCGCTGATTGCGGTGGTGACCGAGGGAACCAATGTGCGGACCGGCGTCCTCGACCCGCTTGGCGCCGATCTGGAGGCGGGCCCCGATGCCTACGTCACCTTGATACGGAACCTGTCGGCGTCGCTCCGGGACTGCCTTCTGCCGGCGAGCTGAACCTGGCGCCACTGCCCAGGCTGTTCCCGGCTTACCGGGCAGCGGCCTTGCCGGCCGGTAGCAGAATTTCCCGAGTTGTCTGAGCGGCCCAACGGCTCCTGAGCGCTCAGGAGCCGTTGGGCGGCTGCTGCTCCAGAAGCGCCTCCAGGGATGGCGCCATCCGGTCGGCGACCGAGCGATGCATCCGGAACACCCATCCGTCGACCCGGTCGGCGATGTTCCGAGCCTCGTCCACCACCGTGGCCGGAGCATCGGCCTGTGGCTCGGCCGAGAACGTGGCCCAGGGCAGGTCGTCCACGATGGCCAGACGATAACCAATCCGAAGGCCGTCGAAGGTCTCCACCGTCACGGCGGCGGCTTCATCCGGCAGGACGAAGTCCTCCGCCGCAGCGACATCCACCAGTTCGATCAGCGTCAGAACCGCGCCTAACTGGCGTACTGCCGCCGCTTCGGCCGTGCGCTCTTCCGGGACGGTCCGGAGCCGAAGGTCGGCATCGGCGGCGTTCCGATCGGCACGATAGCGCGCGCCGTCGGGCGAGGTCACGCTGACCTTTTTGACCCGGTCTGCCGACACGTGCACCACCTCCTGCCGCAGCCAAGCACCGGCATTGGTGGGCACATCAACGGTGCCGCCGGCGAGCCAAGCATGGTCATCACCAGTCCGCCGGATGTAAGTGCCGGCTTCCCGCCCGCCGGTAACCCCGTATGCGCGCCGACCGATCAGGGCCTCGGCCAGCACGCGGCCGTCACCCGCGCTGACTGTGATTTTGCGCGACTGCGCTTCCGGGGCGTCCAGAACTTCCACCTCCAGTCGGGGGAATCGGTCCGGTCGTGCGGTCTTGGCCTCCGCCAGGCGCATGTCGGCGAGCCCGGCGATGAGCGACCGCACCTTCGCTGGGTCGGCGGGGAAGCCGTCCTTGTCCGGCAGGATCCAAACATCCGTCCCGTCCCGGGCCAAAAAGACACTGCCGTCGGCATCGGCGATGGCGATCCTGACAGCCGCGCCGGGTTCCGCCCGAAGACGCGGGAACGCCGGAGCATCATCGCCACTCAAAGTGGTCACCCCGGGGCGCAGCCAGACCGCCATCGCCGCTGCCATAACGGCGATCAGGGTCACCACCGCGAGAACGCCGACCGATTTCGGTTTCATCGGTTGCCGATTTCCATCGTTGGCAACGCGCCCGTGCGGTCGGCCTTCATGACGCCGGTGCCGTGCGGCGGGCACGTGTGGCACGTCTGCGGCGCACCAATGCCACGACCAGAGCGGAAAGCGTGATCACGGCCGGCACCGCCCAGATGTTTAACATCGTTACCCGGCGCTCCAGCCGTTCCACGTCATGCCGCAGGGCATATTGCACGTCGCGCAGTTCTTGGCGCAGTTGAAGCAGCCGTTGCCGACTATCCTCGATTGCCGCCTGCTGCTCCGCTGTTAGCACGGCACTGCCATCCGCCTCCCCGTGCTGCACCCCGGCGATGCGCTGACGGGTTTCCTCGATGTTGGCCAGCAGCGCCTGCTCGGATTCCCGATAGGCATCCTCGGCCCGGCGGCGGGTTTCTTCCAGCACGTCGAACCGGCGCTGGGTAACACCGCGTCCGCGCAAACCCGCCAGCATCTCGCCGCCACGAAGCTGCTCCAGGGCATTGAGCGCGAAATCCGCATTGTTGGCGGTGGGGATCACAAAACGCTGCCCGCCCACGCCGCTCGCCTGGACATAGTTTTCGTCCACCAGGATATCGGAATCGGCAACCAGGATCACCTCGATGGGATGGTCGGCAGCGGCACGATGGAGATCCATCTGCGCTACCCCCGCCGGGCCATCAGAAGCCCGGTGTTCGGGTGGGCCCTCGGGAAAGGCGGACGAAGCCGGCCCACTGATGCGGGCGGCCAGCACGAGCGGCATCCCGCCAGGCGCGAATTCCCGCAGCAGGGCCACCGGATCGGGAAGGAATCGGAGCCGTTCCGCCGCGATCTCGGCCGCCTGCGGCCCGGTCTGGATCAATGGCTGGAGCGTGGTCACGGCCGCGTCGACGCTGCGGATGGCGCCGGCGCTTTTCATGACCAGGAGCCTGAGATCGCCGGTCGCCGGCATCTCGGTAGCAAAATTGTCCGGTGTCAGTTCCAGCCATGGCAGGTAATCGGTCACCACCGGCCTGTCCTCGTGCCGGGCCCGCACCCGCATGGCAGCATCCCGGTCGCCGACCACGCGGCCCTCGGACACCTCGACGCCCCAGGCCGTCAGCAGTGGCGCCATGGCCGCGACGGCATCGCCGGCCGGCTGCCGACTCTGCATCCGCTCCAAAACCTCGGGCAGCGGGTCCACGAAGGCCAGCACCCGGCCGCCGCCGAGCACGAACTGGTCGATGGCATAAAGGTCGGTTTCGTCGAGCGCCCCGGGCTGGACCAGCATCAGCACGTCCACATCTTCGGTGATGCCCTCCGACGCGGTCTCGATGTCCCGAACCGTGAAGGCCTGCTCCATCGCTTCGACGATCAGCCACGGTCCGCGTCCGGTCATGGGATCGCCGAACAGCGGCAGGTCGCCCAGCACCGCCACCACCGGTTTTTCCGGGTGCGCCAGATCGTGGATCATCCGGGTGAGGTCGTATTCCAGGAAATCCGCCCGATCCGGCGCCAGGAACGGGATGGTGCGCCGGTCGTCGGTGCTGTTGCTGCCGGCGATGGCAAGGTAGGCCAGGGTGCCATCCGCACTCACGGTGAGGCCGCGGGCCCCGTCCGAGACGGCCAGATCCTCCTCCGGCGAGAACGGTCGCGGATCGTAGCGTTCCACGATCAGCATGCCTTCGGCCAGCCGGGCATACGTATCCAGCATCTCGTCCATCCGCCGGATGTGGGTGGCGAAGTACGGGCCGGCGTCGGCGAGTTCCTGGGAGCGGTAGAAGCGCAGCCGGATCGGCTCTTCGATACCGGCGAGCACCGACTTGGTGGCGTCGGTCACCGTGTACAGCCGATCCTCGGTCAGGTCGATGCGGACCCCCTTGAGGAGCGCATCGGCCAGGATATTGACGGCGAAGAACAGGACAATGACAAGAACGATAGCTGTCGCGGACAGAACGGTCTGTTGCGTATGCAGGCGCGTCCACATGGCTCACGCCCCTTTGCCGCGCTCGATCACGATGGCGTTGATGACAAGGCCAGCCGCCACCAGCGAGGCGAAGAAAACGAGACTGCGCAGGTCGATCACGCCTTGGGCAATCACGTTGAAGTGGGACAGGAAGCTGAAGCCGGCGATGGTTTCCGCCAGGATCGGCGGCAGCCAGCCACGGAACAGCGATTGCACCAAGTCGAGGCCGCTCATCATGAACACGAAGCTGAAGGTGGCACCGAGGATGAAGGCTACCACCTGATTGCGGGTCAATGCCGAAGCGACGGTAGAGAGTGCCAGGAAGCCGCCGGCCATCAGCCAGCTGCCGAGGTAAGCCGCCAAAATCACGCCATTATCGGGCCGGCCCATTACGTTGACGGTGATCCAAAGCGGGATGGTGAGGGCCAGGGTGATGCCGAGAAACACCCAGGCCGCGAGAAACTTGCCGACCACCACTTCGCCAGGCCTGATCGGCAGGGTCATCAGCAGTTCAATGGTGCCGGACTTGCGTTCTTCCGCCCAAAGTCGCATGCCCACCGCCGGCACCAGCAGCAGATAAAGCCAAGGGTGGAACTGGAAGAACGGACGCAAGTCGGCTTCACCGCGATCGAACAGACCGCCGACGTAGAAGGTCAGTCCACCGGCCAGGGCGACGAAAATCACCATGAACACATAGGCCACCGGGGAGGCAAAGTAGGCGGCAAGTTCCCGGCGAAAGATCACCCGAACGTGGTGCATCAGGCCGCTCTCTCCGACGGCGGTTCGGCCGTGAGTGTGCGGAACACATCGTCCAGGCGGCCACGTTCCACACGGATCTCCCGGACCTGTATGCCGGCCTTGGTCAGGGCCGCCCGCACCGGCGCGGCGACGTCGGCCCCGCCCTCGGCGATGGCCAGGAGGCCCGCCGTGCCGTCGGGCCCATTGTCCTCCGCCGCCTCCACGGTGGCGACGCCGGCCACGGTTTGCAGCAGGGCTTTGGCCCCGGTAGCTGCGTCGGCAGCGACGCGGATCATCACGGCGTTGTGCAGCCTGGAGCGGCCCAGTAAAGCGGCCGGCGTGTCATCGGCCACGATCCGCCCTCCGGCGATGACAACCGCGCGGGAGCACACGGACTCCACCTCCTCCAGAATGTGGGTGGAGACGATGATCGCCTTGTCGCCGGCCATTTCCTTCAGCAGCATCCGGACGTCATGTTTCTGATTGGGATCAAGGCCGTCGGTGGGTTCGTCCAGGATCAGCACCTGAGGGTTCATGAGGATCGCCTGGGCGAGGCCGACACGCCGCTTGAATCCCTTCGACAGGGTGTCAATCGGCTGCAGCCAGACGGCCCGCAGGTGCAGGAGGTCGCTCACCATGCCGAGACGGCGGGCCTTGCCGGCGGGGTGCAGGCCGCGAACGTCGGCGCAGAACTCCAGGAATGATTTGGGAGTCATGTCGCCGTAAAGTGGTGCTCCTTCAGGCAGGTAGCCGATGCGCGCCTTGACGTCGATCGGGCTTTTGAGAACGTCGTAGCCGGCCACCACGGCGGTGCCGGCATCGGGCGGCAGGTAGCCGGTGATCATCCGCATGGTGGTGGTCTTGCCGGCGCCGTTGGGCCCGAGAAAGCCCAGCACCTCACCCCGCTTCACGTGGAATGACAGGCCGTCGACCGCGGTGATAGAGCCGAAGCGTTTGCCGAGGCCCTTGACCTCTATCAGCGCGCCCGGCACCGACGGCTCCACCAGCGCCGGTTTGGAGCGGCGCTCGCCAAAGATGAAATCCGTCACGGTGCGCGGAAACAGGTTGCTCAGCATCAACGCTGCCGCATTTCAGCGCGACCCTGCCGTTTCCCGGTAGCCGCTGGAGGGGTCGGGCTGCCTGCGCCCGTCGCCGTTGATACGATTTCCATTATGCGCCGATGTCCAGGGGAAACCGTCGGACCGCCGTTCGGGACCAATCTATGGTCGCACAAGGATCTAGCCTTACCCCGCGCGCGGCGCAAGCGCTTCAGACTTGGGGCGATGCTTTCCGTGCGCAATGCCGTGCCGATATTGCGACCTGGAAACGGAAAAAGGGGGCGCAGGTGACCCTGCAACCCCCTCAAGCCGTGCCGACCTGATCGGTCTGTCGATCGCGGGCGGAAGCGGATCAGAAGTCCATGTCGCCCATGCCACCCATTCCACCCATGCCGCCGCCGGGCATCGCCGGTTCCTTTTTCTCCGGCCTCTCGGCGACCATGGCTTCGGTGGTCACGAGAAGGCCGGCAACGGACGCGGCGTCGTGGAGCGCGGTGCGCACGACCTTAGTGGGGTCGATGATGCCCGCCTTGAACATGTCACAGTACTCGTCCTTCTGGGCATCGAATCCCAGGTTGGGATCGTTCGCGTCCAGCAGCTTGCCGACGACCACGGCGCCGTCGTGGCCGGCATTCTCCACGATCTGGCGGACCGGCATCTGCAGGGCGCGACGCACGATGTCGAGACCGACCTTCTGGTCCGAATTCTCCGTCTCAACCGAGTCCAGTACCTTGGCCGCATACAGCAAGGCGACACCCCCGCCGGGCACAATACCTTCCTCGACCGCCGCCCGAGTGGCGTGCATGGCGTCCTCGACCCGGTCCTTCTTTTCCTTCACCTCGGTCTCGGTAGCCCCACCGACCCGGATCACCGCAACGCCGCCGGCGAGCTTGGCCAGCCGCTCCTGCAGCTTCTCCCGGTCATAATCGGAGGTGGTCTCCTCGATTTGAGCGCGGATTTGAGAGCACCGGCCCTGAATATCGTCCTTCTTGCCGGCCCCCTCGACGATCGTCGTTTCCTCCTTGGTGATCATCACGCGCTTGGCAGTTCCGAGCATCTCGAGGCCGACGTTCTCGAGCTTGATGCCCAGCTCCTCGCTGATCACCTGGCCGGATGTGAGGATGGCGATGTCCTCCAGCATGGCCTTGCGGCGGTCACCGAAGCCCGGCGCCTTAACCGCGGCCACCTTGAGGCCGCCGCGAAGCTTGTTGACAACCAGGGTCGCCAGCGCCTCGCCCTCGACGTCTTCCGCCAAGATCAGCAGCGGCCGGCCCGACTGCACCACTTGCTCCAGCACCGGCAGGAGCGGTTGCAGTCCGGAGAGCTTCTTCTCATGGATAAGAATGTACGGGTTATCCAGCTCGCAGGTCATCTTCTCGGCGTTGGTGATGAAGTACGGGGAGGTGTAGCCGCGATCGAACTGCATGCCCTCGACGACTTCGAGTTCGCTGGAAAGGCTCTTGGCCTCCTCCACCGTGATCACGCCTTCCTTGCCGACCTTGTCCATGGCCTGGGCCAGCATCTGGCCAATTTCCCGCTCACCGTTGGCGGAAATGGTGCCCACCTGCTCGATCTCGGCACTGGTGTTGACGGTGCGCGAGCGCTTCTTCAGGTCCTCGACGACGGCCTTGACGGCAAGATCGATGCCGCGCTTCAGGTCCATGGGGTTCATGCCGGCGGCGATCGACTTGCCGCCTTCGCGCACGATCGCCTGGGCCAGCACAGTAGCGGTGGTGGTGCCGTCACCGGCTTCGTCGGAAGTCTTGGAGGCCACCTCGCGCAACATCTGCGCGCCCATATTCTCGAACCTGTCCTTGAGTTCGATCTCCTTGGCCACCGTCACCCCGTCCTTGGTGATGCGCGGCGCACCGAAGCTCTTCTCCAAGACGACATTCCGACCTTTCGGACCCATCGTCACCTTTACCGCATTGGCGAGTACGTCCACGCCGTGCAGCATTTTGGTCCGGGCATCGATCCCGAACTTCACGTCCTTCGCAGCCATTGTTCTATCCTCTTGACAGTCCTGTGGTACCGGTGACGCAGCCTAGGCTTCAAGAATGCCCAGGATGTCCGATTCCTTCATGATCAGGAGCTCTTCCCCCTCGATCTTGACCTCGGAACCCGACCACTTGCCGAACAGCACGCGGTCACCCGCCTTGACGTCCACCGGGATCAGCGTGCCATCATCCTTGCGCGCGCCGGCACCGACGGCGACCACTTCCCCTTCCTGCGGCTTTTCCTTGGCCGTGTCGGGGATGATGATTCCGCCGGAGGTCTTTTCCTCCTGCTCGATGCGCCGTACCAGCACGCGATCGTGCAGCGGCCTGAACTTCATCGCTCGTCCTCCATTCCAGAAGCAAAATGCGACAGAGGGAGCCTGTTAGCACTCCCCCCTGATGAGTGCCAAGCATCTAAGCCAGTGCCGTCAGGATGTCAACGGCCCTTTGCGCAAGCGCGAACGGGCCGTCTGTTGCGATGATCCGGCTCGATGTGCAACACAGCGATGTAGAGACCGTCGCCTAACCGGAAACCAATCCGCGACGATCCCGGCGTCGTAATCTGAAGCTGTAACGGCTTTTCGGGAGGATCGTGCTTATGCCAGGTCCCATTCTGATTTTCGGTGCCACAGGTGGCGTCGGCAGCGCCCTGGCGCAACGCCTGCACGCCAGCGGCCGACCGCTGTTTCTCTCGGCTCGGGACAGCGATCGGTTGTCTGATCTCGCCCGCGCGCTTGACGCGCCCAGTCAGGCCGCCGACGTCCTGGATGAGACGGCGGTGGCCGGTGTGGTCAAGGCGGCCAGTGCTCAAGACGGGCTGGCCGGTCTCGCCTTCTGTGTGGGGTCGATCGTTCTAAAGCCGCTTAAAAGCGTCACACCCAACGATTTCGCCGAGGCGTTTCGGCTTAACACAATAGCCGCGGCAATGGCGGTGGCGGCGGCGCGGGACGGTCTGACACGGGGGAACGGAGCCGTGGTTCTGTTTTCCACCGTGGCGGTGGCACAAGGCTTCACCAATCACGCCGTGATTTCGGCTGCCAAAGGTGGAGTGGAGGGGTTGACCCGCGCTCTGGCCGCGGAACTCGCTCCGCATGTTCGGGTCAATGCGGTGGCACCCAGCCTCACCCGCACCCGCATGGCCACTCCCATCACCGGTAACGAGACCATGGCCAAGGGGATTGCGCAATTGCACGCCCTGCCTCGCCTCGGCGCGGCCGAGGATCAGGCTTCGGCAGCCGCATTCCTGCTGGATCCCCAGAACAGCTGGATCACCGGGCAGGTGATTCCCGTGGACGGGGGCCGGAGCCGGGTGCGAACCAAGGGCTAGTGTGGTCCGAAAGTCCTTCGGCGGGGCGACTCGACTAACGGCGTTCGGCGAGTTCCATCCACTCCTGTTCGCTCAATCGGGTCACCCCGAGTTCAGCCGCCCGGTCAGCTTTCTTCCCGGCGTCCGCGCCCTGCACGACGAAATCGGTGTTGCGCGAGACCGCCCCCGTGACCTTGGCGCCCAGGGCTTCGGCCCGAGCCTTGGCTTCGCTTCTGCTCATGGTCCCGAGGGATCCGGTAAAGACGATGGTTTTCCCCGCCAGCGGTGATTCGCGGCCCACCAAACTTTCGTAGGGCGTAATGTCGAGCATCGCCTCCAGGTCTTCGAGCACGTCGCGATTATGAGGTTCGGCAAAGAATCGGGCGATGTCTGCCGCTACCGAGGGCCCGATCCCATCGAGATTGGTGAGATCGCGGTAGGCATCCGATTGGGGGTCGGCGGCCGCGATCATGGCCTCGCGCCAGTTCTCATACGTTCGGTACACGCGCGCCAGCAGTCGGGCAGTGGCCTGCCCGATCTGCCGGATGCCGAGCGCGTAAATGAAGCGGTCCAACGAAATGCGGCGTCGTGCCTCGATGGCGGTGAGGAGGTTGTCGACGGATTTGGCGCCCCAGCCCTCCCGCCTGCGCAGAGCATCGGCACGCTCGGCGAGCCGAAAGATATCCGCGGGACTCTGGATCAGTTTGTCCTCCCAGAAAGCCCGGACATGCCGTTCCCCCAACCCTTCGATATCGAATGCTTCGCGGGACACGAAGTGCCGGATCCGCTCCACGGCCTGGGCAGGGCAGATCAGGCCGCCGGTGCACCGGCGTATTGCCTCGCCTTCTTCGCGCACCGCTTGGCTGCCGCATTCCGGGCAGAGGTGCGGGAATTGGAAGGGTTCGGCGTCCGCGGGGCGCTTGTCCTGGATCACGCCCACCACCTGAGGAATGACATCGCCCGCCCGCTGCACCCGCACGGTATCCCCTTCACGCACGTCCTTGCGAGCGATCTCGTCTTCGTTGTGCAGGGTCGCCCGCGAGACGACGACCCCGCCCACCGTCACCGGCTCGAGTTCCGCCACGGGCGTGAGGGCGCCGGTGCGGCCAACCTGGATACGTATCCGTTGCAGTCGGGTTTCCGCCCGTTCGGGCGGAAACTTGAGGGCGATTGCCCAGCGCGGTGCGCGGCTGACAGCGCCGAGCCGTTCCTGCCAGTCGATCCTGTCCACCTTGTAGACAATGCCGTCGACATCATAACCCAGGGTCGGGCGCTTCGACTCGATCTCCCGGTAGAACGCGATCATGTCGCTCATGTCGCGACAACGCGCAAGCAACGGGTTAACAGGAAATCCCCAGCCCTGCAGTCGCTGCAGGAACTCATGGTGCGTGTCGGCCACTGGCTCGTTCAATTCTCCCCAACCATAGGCAAAAAAGCGCAGAGGGCGCATGGCGGTGATACGGGGATCAAGCTGCCGCAACGAGCCAGCGGCGGCATTGCGTGGATTGGCAAAGACTTTCAAGCCTTCCGCCTGCTGTTTCTCGTTGAAGGCGGAAAAATCTCCTCGCGTCATGTAGACTTCGCCCCGCACCTCAAGCACGGCCGGCACGCCTGTCACCGTCTCGGGCACATCCTTGATGTTGCGGAGATTCCGGGTGACGTCTTCTCCGGTAGTGCCGTCGCCACGGGTGGCGCCTTGCACGAACCGCCCTTGTTCATACCGCAGGGAAACCGACAGCCCATCGATCTTGGGCTCGGCAACCGTTTCCAGCGGCAGATCAGGATCGTCCCGCAGGTCCTTGAGGAAGCGACGAAGGCCGGCGACGAATTCCCGCAAATCGGATTCATCGAAGGCATTGGCCAGCGACAGCATGGGGCGGCGGTGGCGGACCTTGGAAAATCCCTCGGCGGGCGCGGCACCAACTTTCTTTGATGGGCTGTCATCCCGGATCAGGCTTGGGAACCGCTCTTCGATGGCGGCATTGCGTCGGCGGAGGGCATCGTATTCGGCATCGCTGATTTCCGGCGAGTCCTCCTGGTAGTAAAGCCGGTCGTGATGCGCGATCTCGTCGGCGAGAGCCGCGAGTTCAACCTTCGCTTCGCCTTCCGTTAGCGCATCCACCGCCTTGTGGCGAAAGGACGGGCTGGCTGGCCGGTTCATGAGCCGGCGCAGGCCGCGGCGTCGGCAATCAGGCTGCCGGCGGCCGCCCGTGCCTGATCGGTGATTTCAGCTCCGGCCAGCATGCGTGCGATTTCCTCCTGACGTTCCGCCGGTCCGAGGATTTGGACCGCGGTGCGGGCGACACTGTCTTCCAGGCGCTTGCTGACCCGCCAATGATGCTCGCCGCGGGCCGCCACCTGGGGCGAGTGGGTCAGCACCAGCACCTGTACCGTCGCGGCGAGGCGGGCGAGGCGATCGCCTACGGCGGCGGCGACGGCTCCGCCAATGCCGGCATCCACCTCGTCGAATACCAGGGTCGGTACGGGGTCGGCGCGCGCCAGAACTACCTTGAGCGCCAGCATGAAACGGGCAAGTTCACCGCCGGAGGCGATCCGGTTGAGGGGGCCAGGTGCGGCACCGGGGTTGGTGGCCACCCGAAACTGGACCCGGTCCCAGCCACGGTCGGCCCAGTCACGTTCCGCATCAGACGGCTCCACCGCGGTCTCGAAGCGGGCGCGGCCGAGCCGGAGCGGCTCCAGTTCCGTCGCCACCGCGGCATCCAGCATGGCAGCGGCGGCCGATCGGGCGTCGCTGAGATCGCTTGCCGCTGTCCGATAGGCTTCCCGGGCCGCAATCTCCGCAGCCGCCATCCGTTCGAGTGAGTCCGATCCGTCTTCAAGGGCGGCCAAACGGTTGGCGGTCTCATCCCGCAGCCGAGGGAGATCATCCACAGCGCAGTCATGCTTGCGGGCGAGTGCGCGAAGCGCGAACAGGCGTTCCTCCACCGCTTCGAGATTGTTCGCATCGAGGTCGAGGTCGGCCACCGCCCGATCCAGCAAGGCCATCGCCTCGGTCGCCTCTGACGTGGCGCGTTCCAGGGTGGCGATAACGCCGTCAAGACGTCCCTCGCAGGAGGCGGCGACCCGCTCAAGGGAACGGGCGGCAGCGCTCAACACCGCATCCACGGCCCGGCCACCATGTTCGACCGACCGACCGGAGAGTGCCTGCGCTGCCTCATCCATCGCTAGCATGAGCTTTTCGGCATTCATGAGGATGCTGCGGCGCTCGGCGAGGTCGGCTTCTTCCCCGGGCTGGGGGTCGAGAGACTCGAGTTCGTCCAGGGTTTGGCGCAGGAAATCTCGATTCCGTGCGGCAGCCGCCAGTTCATCCGCGGCGGCGGCGTGGGCTGCTGCGGCTTCCTGCCAGAGCCGGCGCGCCGCAGCGGTGGCGGCGGCACGCGGCTGCAGGCCGCCGAAGGCATCCAGCAGGTCGCGGTGGGAGGACGGGTCGAGCAGGCGCTGGCTCTCGAACTGTCCATGGATTTCCACCAACTGGCCACCGATTTGCCGCAGCAGGGCGACGCTTGCCGGCTGGTCATTGACAAATGCCCGCGACCGGCCGTCCGCCCCGACAATGCGCCGCAACACGAGCGGCTCATCGACGTCCGAATGAAGTTCCTGTGCTGCGAGCAGGACGCGAACGGGATGGGCGGCGGAGAGCTCGAATACGGCGGTGACCGCCGCCTGTGCGGCGCCGGTTCGCACGAGCCCGGCCTCCGCCCGCGCTCCCAGAGCAAGCCCGAGGGCATCGAGCAGGATGGACTTGCCGGCCCCGGTTTCACCGGTGAGCGTGGCGAGACCGGGCCTGAACTCCAGGTCGAGCCGCTCGATCAGAACGACATCCCGGATGGAAAGGGTCGCAAGCATTCCGGCCTTTCACCAGAACTTGTACCAGGCCTCGCGCTGCGGTCGAATCTGCTCGTTTTCCACTAGTTGATAACTGTCGATGTACCACTCGCTGCCGGGGAAGTTGTGACCCAGGATCGCGGCCATCTTTCTCGCCTCGTTGTCGAGGCCGAGCGCGGTGTAAGCCTCTGCCAGCCGATGCAGCGCTTCGGGCACGTGGGTCGTGGTCTGATAGTCGTCGATCACCCGGCGGAATCGGTTGATGGCAGCGAGGTAATGCCCTCTTCGTAGATAGAAACGCCCCACCGTCATTTCCCGCCCCGCCAGATGATCGATGGTGAGGTCCAGTTTGAGCCGGGCGTCCCGGGAATACTCACTGGTCGGGAATCGGTTGATCAGTTCCTCGAAAGCGTCTCTGGCGCGCTCGGTCATGCGTTGATCCCGGCCCACGTCCGACATCTGCTCGTAATACGAGATGCCTTTGAGATAGAGCGCATAGGGCACGTCCGGCGCGGCGGGATGCAGCCCGACATAGCGGTCGATGGCGGCAATAGCCTCGTCATACATGTCCGCTTCATAATAGGCGTAGGCAGCCATCATCTGCGCCTTGCGGGCCCAGGGCGAATACGGATGCTGGCGTTCAACTTCCTCAAATAGCGAGGCAGCCTGGAAGTAGCTCCCCGCCTCCAGTGTATCCTTCGCCTCGTTGTAGAGATCGTCGACCGCGCGTTCTTCGTAGACCAGCTGCTCAGTGCTACTGCATGCGGCAGCCAGGACCAAAGCGATCACAACGGCGCTCAGTCGAGCCGATCGTGAAAGGGAGCGCCTTTGCGGTTCCGCCGTTGCCATGCCTCAACCGCCCATCCAACCGATGCCTTACCGATCAGTCGAACTATACCACGGATCACCGTCTCGATGGCAAGGCGCGCCGATTGGGCGCGCCGACTGGGCGCAGAGTTTCGGCTTTATCCCGCCTCAGCCTGCCATGGCGGCGACTGCCGGCTCCGTCGGTCGCGCCGCGGCGGCCGGGCGTGTCCCATCGCCGCGACGCATCACGTCAAATGTCCACGCATCCTCCTGCCGGAACAAGGCGTGCAGTAGCCGGTTGGTCGCGGCGTGGCCCGAGCAGACACCGTGGAAGTGGCCGATGATCTGAGCGCCCGCCAGGTAGAGGTCGCCCACGGCATCCAGAGCCTTGTGTCGGACAAACTCATCAGGATAGCGCAGTCCTTCCTCGTTGAGGATGTGATCGCCACTGACCACCACGGCGTTGTCCAGGGAGCCGCCCCTGGCCAGTCCCGCTTCCCGCAACTGCTCCACTTCTTCCAGAAAGCCGAACGTCCGCGCCCTGGCGAGTTCGGCCTTGAAAGTGCGGTTGACGGCTGTGACGTCCAAGGTCTGGCGTGCGATCGCCGAGCTTGCGAAATCGATCTCCATCTCAACGGAAAAGCCGTCGGATGGCGTGAGTGAGACGTGCCACGAGCCACCACGAACATACACTGGTTTCAGCACGCGCACCGCCCGCTTGGGGCTCGCCTGCTCGCTAAGACCGGCGCATTCCGCAAGGAACATGAACGGAGCGGCACTCCCATCCATCGCCGGCACTTCCGGGCCGTCCAGTTCCACCAGGACGTTGTCGATGCCCAGCCCGGCCATCGCCGCCATCAGATGTTCGACCGTGCCGACCGTGCTGCCGTCCGGCGTGCCCAGCACCGTGCACATGCGGCTGTCAACCACATGATCGAAGCGCGCCGGAATTGGTGCCGATCCGATCAGGTCAGAACGCACGAACTGGATTCCGCTGTTGGCGCGGGCAGGATGCAAGGTCATGGTCACACCGATGCCCGAATGCAGCCCAATGCCCGTGCACTGGACCGGTCGCGCCAGCGTTTTCTGCGGCACGACCTTTCGGCCCTCGGTGCGATGATCGCCGGTATTCCGCGTCGTGTGGCGCTTGTGCATGTGCCGAGCCTTCCTGAGCTTTGGTCTTCGTGCACCGACATTCTCACGCGGGCCGGGCGAACGGCGCGCTCCACGCTGAAGCGCACTGGGGCGATATCCAGCATCGCGAGAACGAGTGCTCCAGTGATTCCCGTATCAACGATGACCGAAGCACTCAAATCACGCTTTGTTACCGAGTGTTGCTTTCATCCTTCGGCGCGGTTCAGTTGGCTTGCCGGCGCAAGAACGCCGGAATGTCGAGCAGATCTTCCGCCGGCTGGGTCTGAGGCAGGCGTTCCTCGGGATCGACGGCGCCGAGGCGGCGGTGGCCGTCGGTACCGGCGGGGGCTTGCGGCGCCGAATCGGTCGCCGTTCGCGGGCTGGCATCGGTACCGGTGCGGGACTGCCGGCCGGCACCGGTCACCCGCGCAAAAAGAGTCGCGACCCTGGGGCGGCTCCGGGGTTCCTCCGGTTCCGGGTGGGCATCGGTCGGCCCGCTCGGTGCGCCCGGACCGCCGCGCGATACCGGCGCTGCCGGAATGAACGCGTCTCCGCGATCGGCGGCGTCCTCGGGAGCGCTCTCGTCATGCAGGTGTGCCGCTACACGCAGATCCGGGCCGGCCGCCGCCGGCGCTTCGATCCCATCTGCCGGCAGGTGGGTTTCAGCGTTCTCGCCGCGTGACCTCGCCTCCGCAAACGCCGCCACATGGCCAAGACCGCTGCCCATCGACTGTCCACGATGCTGCTGGCCCGCGGCCTCGGCGAGGTTGAGCACCGTCGGGGCCGGCTGGGCCTGCTGCAGGGCATCCATGCCCGTGGCGACCACCGACACGCGCATCCGGCCTTCGATGGTGGGGTCGATGGTAGAGCCGAAGATGACGAAGGCATCGGAGTCCATTTCGGAGCGGATCCGATTGGCGGCTTCGTCCACTTCGAACAGGGTCATGTCCGGGCCGCCAGTGATGTTGATCAGCACGCCGCGGGCCCCCTTCATCGACATGTCGTCCAGTAGCGGGTTGGAAATCGCGGCTTCGGCGGCCTCCAGGGCGCGGCGGTCACCTTCGGCCTCCCCGGTGCCCATCATGGCCTTGCCCATCTCACTCATCACGGCACGGATGTCGGCGAAGTCCAGGTTGATGTGGCCCGGCATCACCATCAGGTCGGTTACCCCACGAACGCCCGAATAGAGCACATCGTCAGCCATCTTGAAGGCATCGGCGAATGTCGTCCGTTCGTTGGCGACCCGGAAAAGATTCTGATTGGGAATGATGATCAGGGTATCGACGAACTGTTCCAGTTCCTCGATCCCGGCTTCGGCCACCCGCATGCGGTGGTTGCCTTCGAAGTGGAACGGCTTGGTCACAACGCCGACGGTGAGGATGCCCTGTTCGCGGGCAGCTTTTGCGATCACGGGGGCTGCGCCAGTGCCGGTGCCGCCGCCCATGCCGGCCGCGATGAAGGCCATGTTGGAGCCGCGGATCTCCTCGATCAGCTGTTCCATCGCCTCTTCGGCGGCGATGCGCCCAACGTCCGGCCGCGATCCGGCGCCGAGGCCCTGGGTGATGGTCGTGCCGAGCTGCACCCGACGTTCCGCCTGGGACTGGGTCAATGCCTGGGCGTCGGTGTTGGCGACGACGAATTCGACGCCGCTCAACTGCGCGCGGATCATGTTGTTGATGGCATTGCCGCCGGCACCGCCGACGCCGATCACGGTAATGCGGGGCTTGAGGTCCAGCTCGGTGTTGGCGTGGGGTACGCTCAGGTTGATGGTCATGGCAGCCTCCGTTGTTGCTAGTCTTGTATGTCCAGTGGTTGCACGTCGTGCGTGGGTCAGAAGTTCTCGCGAAGCCACTGACCGAGCCGGCCAAACCGCCCGGTGCTCTCAGCCGATGGCCGGTAAGTGCTCGCGAAGCTTTCCTGGGCGTGGTCAGCGGCGTAGCGCAGAAGGCCGGTGACCGTGGCGAATGCCGGGCCAACGGCCGACTCGGGCACGCCGGGAAGGGGGCGCGGCCGCCCTTGGCGGACACGCTTGTCCAGGATCGCCCCGGCGAGGTCGGCTGCGCCCGAGAGTTGACTGGCGCCGCCAGTCAACACCACCCGGCGTCCAGCGATGCGGTCGAGCCCGGCGTCCTCCAGACGGACCCGGACCATTTCAAAGATTTCTTCCAGGCGCGGCCGAATGATGTTCACCAGCATGGAGCGTGGCACCTGGGTCGTGTCTGCGGTGCCATCGACGCCCATCGGCGGCACCTCGATGAGTTGCCGGTCGTCCGACGGCGATGGAATGCAACTGCCGAACAGGGTTTTTATGCGTTCGGCCTGGGCTACCGGGGTCGACAGGCCGCGGGCGATATCGTTGGTGACCTGAACGCCACCGACAGGAATGCAGTCTGTGTGGATCAGTTCGCCATCGAAGAACACGGCGATGGAGGTGATGCCGCCGCCCATGTCAATAACCGTGCAGCCGAGGGCAATTTCGTCATCGACCAAGCAGCCCAGCGCCGACGCATACGGCGCGACGACCCGCGTTGCGATGTCGAGATGGCAGCGACTGACGCAGGTGCCGAGGTTGCGTACCGGCCCGCTGGACGCGCTGATGACGTGCAGACTGACCCCGAGACGCTGGCCGAACATGCCGCGCGGATCGGTGATGCCGCGCGCGCCATCGACTGTGTAGCCCACCGGGATGACGTGGACCACTTCGCGGTCGTGGGGGACCACACCCATGAACGTGGCCGGGTCCACCAGGCGGCGCAGGTCGGATTCGCCGATCTCGTGCCCGGCGACGGAGATCTCGCTTGTTGTCATCTGGGATTGGGGCGCGCCGGCGGAAACGCTGACGGCCACCTGCCGGATATTCTCGCCGACCAGACGTTCGGCTGCCTCGACACCGGCGCGGATGGTCGCTTCGGCCGCTTCAAGGTCGACGATGGTGCCGCGACGGACGCCGAGCGAACCGTGGTGGCCCACGCCGGCAACGCGCAGTGTGCCAGCGGAATCTGCGCGCGCGATGAAGCAGGCGACCTTAGTTGTCCCGATGTCGAGCGCCGCCACCAGTCCGTCACGAAGCTTGGGTTTCGCCGCTCTTCCCTTGCGGTCTGGCATGGTTGGGTCGGTCACAAACGTGGCGCCCATATCGTTCATGTGTCGCGTCCTTTGACCTCGATGCGCGTTTCTTTGGCGGGCGCGCCGCGGCGCACGATCACCTGGTCGGGAAAACGGAGGTCGAACAACACCACGTCGCGTTCGAGCAAGCCGTGATTCCGTTCGAACTCGGCGAATCGGAGCCAAGCCGACTGGGGATCGATCTCGGGCAGGCGAACTTCCATGCGACCGTCCAGGCGCAGGTTCCACCGCCGCCCGCCGACCCGGATCGCTGCCGTCACCCGGTCCCGCAGGCTGGGCTGAGTGTCCAGCAAGGCGATGAGGGCACCGGTATGGGCCGGCGCATCGTCACCGACCACGATGGGCAGACCGCCGAACTGGCCAACATCGCCGTGCGGGATCACCTGGCCTTGGCGGTCCACCAGCGTGAAGGTCCCATGGCTCTGCCACAATGCCTGTGGCTGGCGTTCGCTGATGTGGACCACGACGGTGTCCGGCAGCAGTCGTTCCACGGAAGCGGCCTTGACCCAGGGCAGCGTCAGCAGGCGCTCACGGGCCTCGTGGATATCGAGCGCAAGGATCGGCATGCCGGGCCGCACGTTCAGTGCCTGCAGCAGCTGCTGGCGCGTGGTTTCCTGGCGGCCGACCACGAACACTTCGCCCACCTGGAGGCCGGCCGCCGCCGTCGCATCAACCAGCGATTGCCCCACCTGCAGGGCGAGCCGGTGAGGCAGGGCGGAGGACCAGGCCCACCAGCCACCGCCGATCATCGTCAGCAGGGTGGCGGCGGCTGCGCCCAGCAGCAGGGGGCGGCCACGCCAGGCCGGGACCACCCGCTTGCGCTTCTGACCCCGCCGAGCGCGCCGGGTGGTTGCGAAGGAACGTGTCAGGAATCGCACGCTGCTGTCTCCACCATCCAGTCGACCAGGGTTGGAAACGAGATGCCGGCATGGGCTGCCTGCTCCGGCACGAGCGATGTCGGCGTCATGCCGGGCTGGGTATTGACCTCCAGCATGAACAGGGTCTCACCGTCCCAGCGCAGGTCGGCACGCGAAACGCCGCGGCACCCCAGCGACCGGTGCGCCGCGACGGCAAGCTGCAGCGTCTCGGCATACACCGCGTCTGGCACGTCCGCCGGGACCATGTGCCGCGACCCGCCCGGCGCGTACTTCGCGTCGTAATCGTAGAAACCACGGGCTGTCGTGATTTCTGTGACGCCCAGCGGCCGATCCCCCATGACCGCCACAGTCAGTTCCCGCCCGGGGATGAAGCGCTCCACCATCACGGCCATGTCTGGCATATCTGCCGCCGAGGGAATCGGATCGCCGTCACGAACGATACGGACACCCACGCTCGATCCCTCGTTCAGCGGCTTGATCACGAACGGGCGCGGCATCGGGTCGGCGGCTTCCAAGAGGTCGCCCGCGCGGGCGATGACGTGCGGCGCCACCGGAATGCCGGCCTCCGCGAACAGCCGTTTCGCCATCGGCTTGTTCATGGCGAGGGCCGAGGCCATGACTCCGGAGTGGGTGTAGGGAATGCCCAGAATCTCCAGCAGGCCCTGGACGCAGCCGTCTTCGCCCCAGCGGCCGTGCAAAGCGTTGAACACCACATCGGGTCGGGGCTCGAGCGCCGCCAGCAAGGCCGCCGGGTTGCGTTCCACCCGGATCGGCAAGACCGTGTGGCCGGCCTCCTCGAGTGCCCGGCAGCAGGCCGCGCCGCTGACGAGTGAGACCTCCCGTTCTGCCGACCACCCGCCCATCAGGACCGCAACACGCCTGCCCATCATTTATCCCCCGCTCTCCTCGGGGTGGCCGGACGTCTTGCCGATGCGCCGGATCTCCCACTTCAGGTCAATGCCGGACGCTTCGCGGACCCGCACGCGCACGGTCTCACCCAGCCCTTCCAGGTCCGCGGCCGTGGCGGAACCGGTATTGACCAGAAAGTTACAGTGCTTGTCGGACACCATCGCGCCCCCGAAGCGCAGCCCGCGGCAACCCGCCTGGTCGATCAGTTGCCAGGCCCGTGTCCCCGGTGGGTTGGTGAAGGTGCTGCCGCCGGTCGGCGTGCGGGTCGGCTGGTTCGCCTCCCGCATCACCCGGATTTCCTGCATGCGCCGCGCAATCGTGGCCGGGTCATCCGGGCAGCCCCGCAGCCGTGCTCCCAGGAAGATCCAGTTGTCCGGCACGGCGCAGCGCCGGTAGCCCAGGCCCAGATCGTCCCGGGCGACCCAGTGCGCCTCGCCCGCGGGATCGAGCACGCGCGCTTGGGTCAGCACATCGCCGAGTTCAGCTCCAAACGCGCCGGCGTTCATGCGCAGTGCCCCGCCGATGGACCCCGGAATGCCGGAAAGGAACTCGAGGCCGCTGAGCCCATGGTCCAGGGCAACGCGGGCGACGTTGAGGTCGAGTGCGGCCGCACCGGCCTCCACTTCCTCACCGGTTACGGTGATGCGAGCGAATCCGCGACCGAGGCGCACGACGACACCCGGTACGCCGCCGTCACGCACGAGCACGTTGGAGGCGAGGCCGAGCACGGTCACCGGAACGTCTGCAGGCTTGCAGGCCAGAAATACGGCCAAGTCTTCTTCGTCGGCGGGACGAAAGACCACCTCCGCCGGACCGCCGACCTTGAACCAGGTCATCGGGCCCATGGGCACGTTGGCAGTATAGCGGCCACGCACCGCGGGCAGGCGGTCGAGCAGGGCGTGGGCGACGGTCCGCACTTCGGTCATCGCTGCGCTCCTGCCGCCGCCAGGTGTCGAGCCGCGAGTTCGTCCGGCAGGCTGTGTGCCCACTTGGTAATGGTACCGGCGCCGAGACAGACGACGATGTCACCCGGCCGCGCCAATCGGTCGACGGTCTCGGCGAGGGCTTCGGGGGCTGGCAACGGGACGGCGAAACGATGGCCGTGGGCGGCAAGTCCGTCTACGAGGGCATCGCGGTCGGCGCCTGCGATCGGCTCCTCCCCCGCCGGATAGACGTCGGCCACAATTACAGCGTCTGCGTTGTTGAAGCAGGTGCAGAATTCCTCGAACAGGTTGTGCAGCCGGCTGTAACGATGGGGCTGGACCACCGCGATCACCCGTCCCCGGCTCACCGAACGGGCCGCTTCGAGTACGGCGGCGATTTCCACCGGGTGGTGGCCGTAGTCATCAATGATGGTGATACCGTCCACTTCGCCGGTGCGGGTGAAGCGGCGGTTAACCCCGTCGAATGTCGCGAAGGCCCGACGAATCACCGAATCGCCGATGCCCAACTCGCTGGCGATCGCGATGGTCGCGAGCGCGTTCTGCGCGTTGTGGCGCCCGAACATAGGCAGGAACAGGTCCACGACCTCCCGCCTTTGCCCCGACTTGCGGTCGGCGATCATCACATTGAAGCGCATGCCGTCGTGACTGGTGGCGAGATCGACGGCCCGGATGTCCGCCTGCGGGCTGAACCCATAGGTGATCAGGCGGCGGTCCTGCAGCCGCGGGATCATCGCCTGAACCTCCGTATGATCGATACAGAGCGCGGCGAAGCCGTAGAACGGGATGTTGGCGACGAAGGCGGCAAACGCTTCGCGGACCGCATCGAACGTGCCGTAGTGGTCCAGATGCTCGGGATCCATGTTGGTCACCACCGCGCAGGTGGCCGGCAGCTTGAGGAAGGTGCCGTCGGATTCGTCCGCCTCCACGACCATCCAGTCGCCGCTTCCGAGCCGTGCGTTGGAGCCCCAGGCGTTGATGATGCCGCCATTGACGACCGTCGGGTCCATCTCGGCTGCGTCCAGGAGTTGCGCCACCAGAGACGTTGTGGTGGTCTTGCCATGGGTGCCGCCCACCGCGATCGAATACTTGAGGCGCATCAGTTCGGCCAGCATCTCCGCCCGGCGCACCACCGGAAGACGCAGCTTGCGGGCCGCAGCCACTTCCGGGTTGGTCGCCTTCACCGCCGACGACACGACCACCACCTGCGCCTCCCTCAGGTTGGCCGCGTCGTGCCCCACGGAGACGGGGATGCCTAGGCCGGAGAGGCGCTTGGTGTTGGCGTTGGCGGCGATGTCCGAGCCTTGCACGGAATAGCCGAGGTTGTGCAGAAGCTCGGCGATGCCGCTCATGCCGATGCCGCCGATGCCGACGAAATGCAGAGTGCCGATGCCGAGGGGCAGGGTGTCGATGGTCATGCAGCCTCCCGGTTACCGGCGCCGATGGGATTATCGGCGCCATTGCTGCCGGCGAGGGCCAGCACCGCGTCGGCCAGCCGGTCGGCCGCATCCGGCACGCCGATCGCCCGTGCCTTCGCAGCCGCGTCCGCCAGCGTCGCCCGGTCGTGCAGCCGGGATGACAACAGGTCCGCCAGTTCATCGGGGGTGAAGGCGGGCTGCGGTATCGTCCAGGCGCCGCCGGCTGCGGCGACGGCTTCGGCATTGGCGCTCTGGTGGTCATCGGTTGCGAAGGGGTAGGGGACCAGGATTGCGGGCCGACCGACGGTGGTCAGTTCGGCCACGGTGGACGCACCGGCCCGGGCGATCACCAGATGGGCCGCCGCCAAGCGCTCCGGCACGTCGGTGAAGAATGCGGCCAGTTCCGCTGTGATGCCGAGGCGTCCGTAGGCCGCCCGGACCCGTTCTAGGTCCTCGGGCCGGCATTGCTGCACCAGCCCGAGCCGCTGCCGGATTTCTTCCGGCAAGCGGCCGACGGCTTCGGGAACGATGTCGCTGAAGATGCGGGCCCCCTGGCTGCCGCCCAGGACCAGGATGCGCATGGGCCCGTCTACGGTCCGGTCCGGATAGGGCTGTTCGCGCAATGCAAGGAAGGCCGGCCGCACCGGCATGCCGGTGTGCACGGCCTTGCTGAGTAGTGTGTCACCTAGGAAACGCGGCGTCGGGAACGCGGTGGCGAGGCGATCAACGCGGCCGGCCAACAGCCGGTTGGCCCGGCCCAGCACGGCGTTCTGTTCATGGACCAGAAGCGGCATCCGCAGCAGCGATGCCGCCAACGTCGCCGGCAGGGAGGCATAGCCGCCGAACCCCACGGCGGCGGCGGGGCTTAGCCGGCGTAACAGCCGGCGCGCCTGCACCACGCCGATCCCGACTTGGCCAACGCCTGTGATGCGGGCGACGAGGCCCTTGCCGGCGACGCCGGCCGCGCGCAACCGATAGGTTTCAAGCTCGGCAAGGCCGCCACCGATGTCGCCACCGCGACGATCGGTCACAAGGACCGGGCGAGCGCCGCGGGACAGCAGAGTCCGCGCCAACGCCTCTGCCGGAAACAGGTGTCCGCCGGTGCCACCCGCCGCCAGCACGATCAGCGGGGCCGTCATCGCTCACCTCCGGAGCCGGCGCGGTCACGGGTGAGCGCCAGCATCATTCCCATGGCCCAGGCGAGCGCAATGGTCGATGAACCGCCGTACGAGATAAATGGCAGCGTTATGCCTTTGGGCGGGATGAGATGCACCGTTGAGGCCATGTTGACCAGGGCCTGCAAGCCGAACTGCACCAGCAACCCGGCCGCCGCCAGCACCACGAACAGGTTGTCATGGCGCAGCGACCGACCGAGCCCTCGCACCACGACGAACGCGAACAGGCCGATCAACAGCATACAGGCGATGATGCCGAATTCCTCCCCCACCACCGCCAGGATGAAATCGGAATGGGCGTCGGGCAGCACTTCCTTCACGCGCCCTTCCCCGGGGCCGCGGCCGAGCAGGCCACCGCTGCGGAAAGCCTCCAGAGACCGTGCCACCTGATAGCCGTCGCTACCGCTGGCGGGATCGAGGAAGTTGTCCACGCGTGCTCGCACGTGTCCGAAGCTGTAATAGGCGCCGACCCCGCCGGCTGCCACCAGACCGACGAGGATGACGACGACCAACACGGGCAAGCCGATCAGGAACAGCTGCGTCATCCACACGGCGGTGACCATCAGGGCCATCCCCACATCCGGTTGCAGGAGAAGGGCGCCCACCGTCAGGGCCAGCAGCACAACGGCTAACGGGTACCCCGGCCCCGACGGTTGCAGGCGCCCGGCGGCGATCAGCCACGCGGCGGCGACGGCGAAAGCCGGCTTCAGGAACTCCGATGGTTGAATGGACACCCCGCCAAGGTGGAGCCACCGGGTGGCGCCTTTGATCTCGGGGCCGACAAAGGGGGTCGCCAGGGTCAGGCCGAAAAACACCACGAACATGGCGATGCCGATGCGCCGCACGCCAATCGGCGACAACAACGACGCAAAGACCATGGCGGCGACGGCCATGGGCAGGAAGCCCAGCTGCCGGCGGGCGAAGTAGAAGGTGTCCAGGTTGAGGCGTTCGGCCACCGCAGGCGACGCCGCCAAGGTCATGACGATGCCAAGCAGCACGATCGCCATCAGCGCGCCCAGGGACCAACGGTCCACCGTCCACCACCACCGACCGAGCAGGCTGGTATCGGTGCGGGAGAAGGCGGTCATGACGGCCGCCTCTGGTCACCGGCATTTTCAACCCCGGTATTCTCAACCCCGGCATTTTTTACCAACGATCGAAACGCGTCGCCGCGGGCTTCAAAATTCGGGAACTGGTCGAACGAGGCACAGGCCGGCGACAGCAGCACGACCGAGCCGCGGCAGCCGTTTTGGGCGATCCTGTTCCGTGCCGACGAGACGGCCGCTGCGAGGGTGCCGGCGACGGTCACCGGGACCCGGCCCTCAAGCTCGGCGGCGAAGCGGTCAGCCGCCTCGCCGATCAGGAAGGCGTGGCGCACGCGCGAAAGATTGGCCATCACGGCGGCAAGGCCATCCTCCTTGGCCCGGCCGCCGGCAATCCAGTAGACTTGGTCGTAGCATGCGAGCGCCCGCGCCGCCGCGTCGCCGTTGGTCGCCTTGCTGTCGTTGACATACGTGACGCCGTCGATCACCGCGACCCGCTCCTGGCGATGGGGCAAGCCGGGGAACGTGCACATCGCCCGGATGGCGACCTCCGTTGCCACGCCGAGAGCGCGGGCGACTGCCAGGGCCGCCGCCGCGTTCTGAGCGTTGTGCGCCCCGACCAGCGCCGGTGCCTGGTCGAGATCCAGGACCGAGATGGCGCGATCGCCGCCCTGCGTCTCGAACAGGCGGCGCCCTTCTGCATAGATGCCGCCAGGCACCGGGCCACTGCTGGAGACAGGGACCAAGCGGGGACCGGCTTGGCCTGCCATGGCCTGAAAGACCGACCGGGTGAAACGGTCGTCAACCCCGATGACCGCTGTCGTCCTTCCGGTCTGGCCGCGAAAGATCAGGCGCTTGGCGGCGAGGTAGCCGTCCATGCCGCCATGGCGGTCCAGGTGATCCGGGCTGACATTCAGCAGCACCGCGACGTCGCAGGTGAGCGACGGCGTGATCTCCAGCTGATACGAGGACAATTCCAGGACGTAGACACCGTCTTCGCCCAGCATCGGCAAAGACAGTGCCGGCACGCCGATGTTGGCGCCCACGGCAACATCGAGACCTGCCGCCGTCAGGATGTGCCCGACCAGGGCTGTGGTGGTGGACTTGCCATTGGTGCCGGTGATCCCCACAACCTTGGCGCCTTGCCGTGTCCTCAGCAACAACTCCACGTCGCTGATCACTTCCAGGCCCTTGCTGCGGGCGCGCGCCACCACCGGGTGCGGCTGAGGATAAGTGTGCGGGATGCCGGGGCTCAGAACCAGGGCCGCAATGCTCTCGAGATCCTGATCGACGAGATCGGCCAAGCGGACACCCCGGGCGTCGGCGCGAGACCGGGCCGGTTCACTGTCATCCCAGGCGAGGACCTGCTTGCCGGCAGCCGTCAAGGCAGCAGCCGCGGCAAGACCGCTGAGACCCAAGCCGAGGACGGCGAAGTGCTGGCCAGGCAGGGTGGACAGGTCGATCATCTCCGCGTCCCTCACCTGAGCTTCAAGGTGGACAGGCCGGCCAGGGCCAGGATCGAGGCGATGATCCAGAAACGGATGACGATGGTGGACTCGGCCCACCCCTTCTTTTCGAAATGGTGGTGAAGCGGGGCCATTCGGAACACGCGCCGTCCGGTCAATTTGTACGACGCCACCTGGACGATCACCGAAACGGTTTCCAGCACGAACAGCCCGCCGACGATGAGTAGAACGATTTCGTGCTTGACGATGACGCTGACGGTGCCGAGGGCACCGCCCAGGGAAAGCGATCCGGTATCGCCCATGAACACCCGGGCGGGCGGGGCATTGAACCACAGGAAACCGAGGCCGCCCCCCATCAGCGCACCCAGAAAGACCGCGAGTTCGCCGGCGCCGACCACGTAGTGGATCTGGAGATAGTTGGCGAACACGATGTTGCCGACGAGGTAGGCGATCAGGGCGAAGACAGCGGCGGCAATCATGGTCGGGACGATGGCGAGGCCGTCGAGACCATCGGTGAGATTGACCGCGTTGGAGGTTCCGACCACCACCAGCACCGCCAGAACAAGGAATCCCCACCCGAGCGGGATCAACAGGTCCTTGAAGAACGGGACCGCCAGAGTCATTCGCAACGGCTCCGGCGTCAGCAGGATGATCCAGATCGCGGCCACTACTGCGATCAGCACCTGCAGGCCGAGCTTGAGGCGGCCGGGGAGACCGCGGCTGTTGCGCAGCGCCACCTTGCGGTAATCGTCCAGAAAGCCGATGGTGCCGTAGCCGATGGTGACGCCGAGCGCCACCCAGACGAAACCGTTGCTGAGGTCTGCCCACAGCAGCGTCGACAAGGTCAGACCCACCAGGATCAGGAACCCCCCCATCGTGGGCGTGCCGCGCTTGGTGAGCAGATGGCTTTCCGGGCCGTCGTCCCGGATCGGCTGCCCACCGTTCTGATGCGCACGCAGCTGGCGAATCAGCCACGGCCCCAGAACGAAGCTGATGACGAGGGCTGTGAGGACAGCGCCGCCCGTCCGAAACGTCAGATAGCGGAACACGTTGAAAATCGTGAACTCGTCGGCGAGGGGGAAAAGCAGATGGTACAGCATGCCTATCCCCCGCTCGCGGCCCGGGGCGGGGCCTCCATTGCCTTCGACGCGTCGCCGCTCTGCAGCAAGGCCGCGACCACGATGCCCATGCGGCTGCCAGCCGAGCCTTTGACCACCACGACGTCGCCACTGTGGACGCCGGCCGTCACCCGCGGCGCCAGGATCTCGGCGCTGTCGGCATGTTCGCCGCGGAGGGAGGGGGGCAAGGCCTCGAACAGGTGTGCCATCAGCGGTCCCGCGGTGTACACCCGGTCGACCCCGTGGTCCCGGAGCGGTGCCGCCAGCGCCGCATGCAGGGCCGGTGCGTCGTCCCCCAGCTCGAGCATGTCGCCCAGCACGGCGATGCGCCGGCCGCCCGGCCCGGGCGTGCTTCGGGCCAGCACGGCGAGGGATGCGGCCACCGAGACGGGACTGGCGTTGTAGCTGTCGTCGATCACGGTCAAAACGCCGTCCGGGCGCGTCACACGGTGACGCTGTCCCCGCCCCTTGGGCTCGGTAAAACCGGCGAAAGCGGCGGCCGCCGCAGGCACGTCGGCACCGACGGCCCAAACGCTCGCCAGGACGCAAAGGCTGTTGATCACCCAGTGCGGCCCCGCGACCGGGACGTGATACGTCACGGTCCCGCCCGGAAAGGCGGCCCGCACATGGGAGCCTTCGGCGCCAACCTGGGCTTCAACAATGCGGACATCGGCGTCCGGGTGTCGGCCGAAGCTGACGATTCGCGCTGCGGGGGAGCCGGATGCCGCCGCGGCCAAACGGTCGAACTGCGGGTTGTCTCGGAACAAGACGGCAGCGCCACGCGCAGCCAAGCCCTGGAAGATCTCCGCTTTCGCGTCAGCGATGGCCGCGACCGACGCAAAGTGCGCTCGATGCACCGCTTCCACCGTGGTGATCACGGCCACATCCGGCCGCGCCAGCCGCGCCAGCGGCGCGATTTCCCCGGCATGGTTCATTCCCATCTCCAGAACCCCGAACGCGGCATCGGCCGGGAGGCGCGCAAGGCTCAGCGGGAGGCCCCAGTGGTTGTTGAGGTTGCCGCGGCTGGCGACCGTCTCGCCCTGGTTACCGAGCACCAGCCGGAGCGCATCCTTGACGCCAGTCTTGCCGACGCTGCCGGTGACACCGATCACCCGGGCTGCGGTCCGGCTTCGCGCCGCAGTGGCCAGGGCGGTGAGGCCTGTGAGGGTATCCTCGACCAGCAGCAGCGGGGCGTCGGTCGGCACGCTATCCGGCCGCATTTTGACCATGGCGGCGACCGCACCACGCTCAAGAGCGTCGGCAACGAAGGTGTGGCCGTCAAAATTGGGGCCGGACAGGGCTATGAACAGGTCGCCCGGCTCGATCGTGCGGCTGTCGATGGAGATGCCTCGTGCCTCCCACGCCGCGGTCGCCCGGCCGCCAGTGGCCGCCGCGGCGTCCGCCGCCGTCCATAAGATCTTCCTGGGATGGCTCATCGGTCTGCAATTCGGACGGCTTCCACCGCCACCTCAGCGTCGTCGAAAGGCAGAACGCGGTCGCCCAGGATCTGCCCGGATTCATGTCCCTTGCCGGCGATCAGCAGGACGTCGCCCGCATCGAGTGTGGCCACGGCATTGCCGATCGCCTCCGCGCGGTCGCCGATCTCCCGCGCGCCGGGACAGGCCGCCAGGATCGCGCGCCGGATGGCGTGTGGCGCCTCGCTCCGCGGGTTGTCGTCCGTGACGATCACCCGGTCGGCCAGGCTGGCGGCGATTTGCCCCATCTCAGGCCGTTTTCCGGGATCGCGGTCGCCGCCGCAACCGAACACCAAAGTCAAGCGGCCCTGGGCATGCGGGCGAAGCGCAATAAGGGCCGCCGTAAGTGCATCCGGCGTGTGCGCATAATCGACGTAAACGGCAGCACCGTTGGCGCGCTTTGCCACCTGCTGCATCCGACCCGGCACCCCTTGCAGGCGCTCCAGCGCCGTCCACGCGGCGCCAAGGGTCGTGCCGCTGGCAACCGCGGCAAGCAGGGCACATACTGCGTTGGCAGCCTGGAAGTCCCCGACCAGGGGCAGCGCTGCCTGACGGACCTCGCCGCCCAGCGCAAGCGTGAGATGCTGCCCGTCTGGCCGCGGCTCCAGCCGCAACACCCTGGCATCCCGCCCAGCCCGGCCGTAGCTCAGCACCCGGATCCCGCGACCGACAGTGGCGTCGGCCAAGTCTTCGCTCAAGGCATCGTCCGCGTTGAGCACCGCGGTGCCGCCGCCAGTCACCAGTTCGCCGAACAAACGACGCTTGGCGGCGGCATACGCCTCCAGAGAGCCATGGTAGTCCAGGTGGTCGCGGCCGAACGTCGTGAAGGCGGCGACGGCGATGCGCACGCCATCCAGCCGGAATTGGGCGAGGCCGTGGCTCGATGCTTCCATGGCCAAGTGTTGAATCCCTGCCGCCGCGAGTTCCGCCAGAGTGCGGTGCAGGTCCACCGGGTCCGGTGTAGTCAGATTGCCGCTCCGGGCCAAGCCGGGCGCCGTCAGGCCCAAGGTGCCGAGACTCGCGCCTGGAGTTCCGGTTGCGGCCCATATCTGGCGCAGGAAACTGACCACCGAGGTCTTGCCGTTGGTGCCGGTGACCGCTGCCACCGTCTCCGGCTGCCGCCCATAGAAGCGCGCCGCCAGCAGGGCGAAGCGGCGGCGCGGGTCGGGATCGATCAGTAGTGGCGGTATCGATGGTCCCGGCGGTGCCTCCGATGCGACGTATCGGCTGTCGGTGCCGGATGGTACCAGCACTGCTGAAGCCCCTCGGGCCAGGGCATCCGTGATGAAGGCCCGTCCGTCGTGTCGGCTTCCCGGCAAGGCAGCGAACAGAAAGCCGGGCGCCACATGCCGGGAGTCGCTGGTCAGGCCGCTGATCCGGATGTCCGAGAGCATGGCATGCGGGCTCACGTCGATGGGCAGGTCCCTGATCAGGTCAACGAGGCGCAAGCTGCCATCCCTCGGTATCGGCCATGGCGTTGCGCAGCCCGGCGAGCAGCAAGTGCCGGCGGCGCTCCGGCCCATCCGGCATGGTTGCTTCGGGTGCCGCTGTGCGAACCGTCTCCGCCGGATGAATGCCTAGCACCGGCGCGATTCTCTCGGCGACCGCCCGGACCACCGGGGCTGCCACCCAGCCGCCGGTCGCGAAGTAATGGGTGCTGCGGTTGCCCTGCGGTTCATCCAAAATCGCCAGCACGGCATAACGGGGGTTGTCGATTGGAAACACACCGACGAACGAAGACATCCGCGCATTGCGCTTGTATCGGCCGCCGACGAGTTTCTCCGCGGTGCCGGTCTTGCCGCCCACGCGGAGGCCGGCGGCATCGGCGCGCCGGCCCGTACCCATGAGCACGTTAAGGCGCATCAAAGCCCGCATGGTGCGTGAGGTCTCCGCCGATAGCACACGCCTGGATTGCAGGTCCTCGTGGCTGCGGGCCACCACTGTGGCCGGCACGAACGAACCGCCGTTGGCGATCGCCGCGACCGCCTGGGCCAGATGCAGCGGACTGACCGCAATCCCGTGACCGAACCCGATCGTCATGATGTTGATGTCGCGCCATTGTCCCGGTACCAGGGGTGTGCCGACCTCCGAGAGTTCCACCGTCGGCGTCGACAGCATCCCGAACTGATCCAGATACATGCGCTGTACCGCGCCGCCGACGTCAAGGGCCATGTGGGCGGCGGCAATATTCGACGAGTGCACAAGGATTTCAGGGACACTCAACCAGCGATTCTGCGGGTGGTAATCACGAATCGTGTGTCTTCCCTTTCGAATCGGATGGCTGGCGTCGTAACCGCCGGTGAGCGTGATGGCGCCGCTGTCCAGCGCCATTGCCGCAGTCAGCAGCTTCACGGTGGACCCCATCTCATAGACGCCCTGGGTCACCCGATTGAAGCGGGCATCGTCGCCGGCACGGCCGCGGTTGTTGGGATCGAAATCGGGGAGGGAGACCATGGCTATCACTTCGCCGCTGGTGACGTCCAGGACGAGACCGGCCGCGCCGATGGCCCGGTATTCGCGTACCGCCGCCGCCAGCTCCTCCCGCACGATATGCTGAATGCGCACATCCAGACACAGTCGTACCGACTCACCGTCGGCAAGCGTGCTGTCGAAGTGACGTTCCACGCCGGCCAGCCCTCGGCTGTCGATGTCGGTGAACCCCAAGACGTGGGCTGCGACCGCGCCTTGAGGATACACCCGCTGCTGATCCTCCCGGAAGCGGATGCCGGGCAATCCCAGGCGGTTGACGGCGTGCTGTTCCCGAGGAGTCAGGTGCCGCCTGACCCACACGAACCGGCCGCTGCCGCTGAGGCGGGCAAGCAGTTGAGGGCGATCGAGTTCAGGAAACAGTTCAACCAGCCGGTCGGCCGTGTGCTCGGGATCGATAACATCGCGGGGATCGGCATAGAGCGAGCGCGTTGGCAGACTGGTCGCCAGAAGAACGTCATTGCGGTCGACAATGTCGCCGCGGGCCGCCTCCCAAGGAGCGCTGGCGGCGAGCCTGATACCCAGATTGGGATCGCTGCCGGCAGCGAGATCGACCAAGCGCGCGATCACGGCGCAGAAGGCCAGCATGAAGCAGAGACCGACGACGACGAGCCGGGTATGCGCCACCTCCAGAACTCGGCTGCGATTCTGTTCCGCTGGATACCGGCGTCCGGTGCCACCGCCCGGCAAAGGCAGGAGCAGCTGATCCGAATGGCGGCTGTGTCGTGACTGATGGCTCATCGGGTCAGCCTCTCTGCGGGCGCCGCCATGATCCCGGCTACCGGTGCCAGCGGGCCCGGATGATCGTCGAAATGATGGAGATCGGATGGATGCGGCAGTGTCGCGAACGAACCGATCTGGCTCGGACTCAGCGGATTCAGGTCAAGATGGCGGTCGGCCAGTCGTCGCAGGCGCTCAGGGTCGGTGAGATAGCTCCATTCCGCCTGGAGAATGTGGTGTGAACGCCGTTCCGACTCGATCTGACGATAGAGCTGTCCAAGTTGGCCCTCTAGTTCCTGAACCTGGTACTTGATGGAGAACAGAACTAGAGCCAAGCCAATGGCGAGGATGAGAAACAGAACCGTCGTGTGTTTGATCAGGGCGGTCCAACTGCTGCTCATGCCGCGGCTCTCTTTTTCAGTGGGGCCTCGCCCGGATTGTGCGGCGGGGCGTCTGTGCGCTCAGCCGCACGCAGCCTGGCCGACCGGGATCTGGGGTTGGTCGCCATTTCTGCTGTGCTCGGTTTGACCGTACCGCGGCCGAGCAGTCGGAAGCTCGGTGACGGCCCGCCGGCGGACGCCGACCCGGGTTGATGCCGGGAGGGGCGTGGTGCGGTCCCGCTGCGGTCCCGGAGAAACCTTTTCACCCGGCGGTCCTCCAAAGAGTGATAGGCGACGACAACCAGCCGCCCACCAGGCACCAGCAGCCGTTCGGCCGCACCCAGGCCGTGGTCCAACTCACCCAGCTCGTCATTGACGTGAATGCGCAGAGCCTGGAATGTCCGGGTGGCGGGATCGACCCCGCCGGCTGTGGCCGGCACGATCGATCGGACCAGCGCCGCCAGTTCGTCCGTGCGCCGGAAAGGCCGGTTGCCGCGCGCTGCAACTACCGCTTTGGCGATACGCCGTGCCGCCCGTTCTTCGCCCAGATCCCGGATGATCCGGGCCAATTCCGCCTCTGAGGCGGTGTTGACCACGTCCGCCGCGGTCTCCCCTGCGGTGGGGTCCATACGCATGTCCAGCGGGCCGCTGGTGCGGAACGAGAAGCCGCGGGCGGCGGCATCGACCTGGGTGGAGGCCATGCCCAGATCGAAGGCAACGCCGTCGACCCGCTGCTGCCCCACGGCTGCCAGCAGCCGTTCCATGTCACCGAAGCGACCGGCCAGCAATTGAAGGCGATTGTCCCAATCCCGCGCCAGATCTCGGCCACGGGCGAGGGCCTCGGGATCACGGTCGATAGCGAACACCCGGCAGGGGGCAGCGGCCAGGATCGCCCGGGTGTAGCCGCCCGCGCCGAAGGTGGCGTCCACGTAGTCGCCACCCGGCCGCGGTGCCAGCGCCGCCAGGACTTCCGCGAGCATCACCGGGGTGTGGGTCAAGGTGGGCGTCCGAGACGGTGTCATGTCTCCCCCTCCCGGCGCAGTCGCAGGGTCGTACCACTGGTTCGTGCGCGTTCGAATGCCGTCTTGCGACGCGGCTCGTAGGCGGCCGGGCTCCAAATCTGGAATCGGGCGCCACGGCCGACAAAGACCGCCTCAGCATCGATGCCGGCATGGACCAGCAACTCTTCCGGCAGCACGACCCGTCCCTCCGGATCGAACGGCAGGGCATGGGCGTGTTCCAGCAGCACTGAGGCAAGATCGTCCTGACGTTCCGAAAACATGTCCAGGTCGTCGATGCTCTCCGCCACGCGACGCATGAAACCCTCCCCGCAGGCCTCGATCGCCGGGGCATTGAACAAAGGGTAGGCGTAAATGCCGGCAAAGCTCGCGTCCTCACCCTTGAGGACGTCGCGAAACGGCTTGGGCACGGAGACGCGTCCCTTGCGATCGACCTTGTTGACGTGGCGCCCAACCAGCGGAGGCATGCCGGCCTCGTGTCCTCAAGCCGTTTTGCCGGGCCCTGCCATCGCGCAGCCGCAGTCGCCGCCACGGCTGCCCATGATCCCAGCCTCTTTGGGATATCATGGGAAATGATGGGCGTCAATGGGAAGTGGCGGAAATACTTGGTAAACAAAGTCCTTCCGTGGCTGCGGCATCCCCCGCACAAAGTGACGGAGGGGTGCCGCCGTGATCTCCATTCGGGGCATGGTCAGTAATCGCCGGTGTCGCAGCCGGCCCTGGCCTGAGCATCTGAAACGAGGTCTTGCAGCCATATGTTCATTTTATGTTCTATTTATATTCCTGTCATGTTTGCTCCGTCAGGGGTTCCCCTGCCACCACGTAGACTGCCGGGCCAGCCAACGGCAGCGCCTGCAATCGAACGCAGCACTTGCCCGCGGAAATACGGCGCGTGTGGCGGCGGTCACCGTGTGCCGGACGGTCATGAAACGGGCGCCAGGTGGCCTGTAAGCCGGGTTCTGTACCGCCGCGGGATGCGGCGGCGATGGCCATTCATCTGGGACGCCCGTTACCGGACGCCTCGCGCGACCGACCCGGACGGCGGCGTGGAAACTCGCCTGCCGACGATCCGCCGGCATGCCGTCCCTACTTGGTCTTGCTCCCGGTGGGGTTTACCGTGCCGTCCCCGTTGCCGGGGCCGCGGTGCGCTCTTACCGCACCCTTTCACCCTTACCCGGCGGCAGCGCCGGCCCCGGATGGAGCCGGCCGCTCGCGGCCGGGCGGTTTGCTTTCTGTGGCACTGTCCCTGGGGTCGCCCCCGCCGGGGGTTACCCGGCACCGTGTTTCCATGGAGCCCGGACTTTCCTCCCCCGCCACAGGTACAACCGAAGGCGAGAGCGGCCATCCGGCCACCTGACGCCCTAAGTAGGGTAGTCTGCCCCGGCCCGCCGTCAAGGCCCCGGCGTTCATGGCCGGCCGGCCTGTCGCGGCCACATGGAACTGCCGACGTTGACGAGGACCCCGCCGGTAGGCTTTCTTCGAGATCGCCGTCGGCACCGCGTGCGGGCGACGCAGAGGCGCTTGCGCCCAGGTTCCGGCCCGACAGCCCCGGGACGGACCCTGCCGAAGCCTGAAAGGCCGGAAAGGATTGTCATTGGACTACGTCAGCACCCGCGGAACGGCACCAGCCCTCCCTTTTGACGACGCGGTTTTGGCCGGATTGGCACCGGATGGCGGGCTCTATGTGCCCGCGCGTTGGCCACGCTTTTCTGACGACGCCCTTCGCCTGATTGCCGACATGGCATACCCGGCGCTGGCGGCAAGGGTGATGGCGGCGTTTGCGGCTCCTTCGGTCACTGAGGCCGAACTGACCGGATTGGCCACCGACGCCTACCGTGGCTTCGACCACGCCGATATCGCCCCTCTAAAATCTCTCGGCGATGATATCTATCTCCTTGAACTGTTTCACGGGCCCACTCTGGCCTTCAAGGATTACGCGCTGCAGGTACTGGGCCGGCTGTTTGATCACATCCTCAATGCGCGCGCCCGACGCATCACCATTGTGGGCGCCACCTCCGGCGATACCGGTTCGGCGGCGATCGAGGCCTGCCGCGACCGGGACACCATCGACATCTTCATGTTGCATCCCCACGGCCGCGTCTCCGAAGTGCAGCGTCGGCAAATGACGACCGTGGATGCGGCCAACGTCCACAACATCGCCATCGACGGGACCTTCGATGATTGTCAGAACCTGGTGAAGGCGATGTTCAACGATGCGCCGTTCCGGGACCGTCACCGGCTCGGTGCCGTCAATTCCATCAACTGGGCTCGTATCGTGGCTCAGGTGGTGTACTATGTGCATGCGGCCTCCCTTCTGGCAGCACCCGACCGCCGCGTTGCGTTCGCGGTCCCCACCGGCAACTTCGGCAATGTCTTCGCCGGGTACGTCGCTTGGCGGCTCGGCGTGCCAATCGCGCGCCTGATCGTGGGGTCCAATCGCAATGACATCTTGACCCGCTTCTTCAAGTCCGGCCGCATGGCCGTGGATGTGGTCCATCCGACCCTCAGCCCCAGCATGGACATCCAGGTCTCGAGCAACTTCGAACGGTTGCTGTTCGATCTGTACGACCGGGACGGGGCCGCCGTGGCCGAACTGATGACGACGTTCCGTGAACAGCAGGCGTTTGCCGTGGAACCGCGGCACCTGCAACGGGCGCGCGCCCTTTTCGCTGCCGCCCGTTTCGATGACGAGGAGACCAAGGCCGCGATGCGCGCGGTGCACGAAGAGACGGGCGAGCTTCTGGACCCGCACTCTGCGATTGGTGTCGCCGCCGCTCGTTCGGTGGAGCGTCCCCCCGGAGTGCCCGTGGTGGCGCTTGCCACTGCCCATCCCGCCAAGTTTCCGGATGCGGTCGAAGCGGCGACCGGGGTACGGCCGGCGCTGCCGCCTCGGCTCGCCGATCTGTTCGACCGGCCCGAGCGGTTTACCGCGCTGCCGGCGGATCTTGGGGCAGTGGAACGGTTTATCGCTGCGACACTGGTCGACCGGGGAGTGCGCCCATGAATCCGTCGATACGCCTTACCACGCTCGCCAACGGGCTTCGGATCGCGAGCGATACCATGGATACGGTAGAGAGCGTGGCCGTCGGAATCTGGATCGATGTCGGTGCCCGGGACGAAGACGCCGCCGTCAACGGCGCGTCACATTTTCTCGAACACTTGGTGTTCAAGGGCACCGTCCGGCGAGACGCCCGCGCCATTGCCGAGGAGATCGAGGCCGTGGGCGGTCATCTCAATGCGCACACTTCGCGGGAGTATACCGCTTATTACGCCAAGGTGTTGAAGGAAGACGTGGCGCTGGCCGTTGACATCCTGACTGACATCGTCCGTAACGCCGTGCTCGACCCTCGGGAGGTCGACAGAGAGCGGTCGGTGATCGTGCAGGAGATCCTGCAGGCCTTGGATACACCCGATGATATCGTGTTCGATCGGTTCCAGGAGACGGCGTTCCCGGACCAGCCGCTGGGTCGGCCCGTGCTCGGCAGCGTCGATGGCATTCGCGCCCTGCCGCAGGGCGCGCTGGCGGCATATCGCGATCGCCACTACAGCGCGCGGCGGATGGTCGTGGTCGCCGCCGGGCGGATCGAGCACGACCGGCTGGTCGACCTTGTGGCGGACCGCCTCGGCGACCTGCCTGCGACGGTCGCGCCGGCGCGTCAGCCGGCTCGATATACGGGTGGGGACTGTCGGGACGACCGCGACCTGGAGCAAGTCAACGTCATCCTGGGGTGGGAAGGGGTTTCCTTCACCGATCCGGACTTCTATCCCCTGTCGGTGATGGCGACGCTGCTGGGTGGCGGCATGTCGTCCCGGCTGTTTCAGGAGGTGCGAGAGAAGCGGGGACTGGTCTACAGCATCTACACCTTCCCGACGTCTTACCTGGACGACGGTCTGTTCGGGATTTACGCGGGCACCGGCTCGGAAGAGGTTGCCGAGGTGGTGGCGCTGATTTGTGATGAGACCCTGCGGATGCTGACCGATGTCACCGATGCCGAGGTGGCGCGCAGCCGGGCCCAGCTCAAAGCCGGCATCCTGATGGCATTGGAGAGCCCGTCCGCCCGCTGCGAGCAATTGGCGCGCCAGCTCTTGGTGTTCGGCCGGCCGCTCCCACTATCGGAGATCATCAATGACATTGCGGCCGTGGATCGGGAGTCCGTACTCCGGGTTACCCGCCGTTTGCTGGCTCATCCGCCGACGTTGACCGCCATCGGCCCGCTCGGCCGATTGCCGGATCTGGCGGAAGTTGCCGACCGGCTTCGGATTTAAGGTCGTAAGACCGGCGCGAACCGTCAGGCGTTGCCGGCGGTATCCGACAGCATGCGCGGATCAATGCCGATCTTGGCCATGGCCCGGTGCCACTTGGTGGTGATGTCGGGATCGAACACCAACTCGTCATCGGCCTCCACATTCAGCCAGCCATTGGCGCGGATCTCCGAATCGAGCTGGCCAGGCCCCCAACCGGCGTAGCCAAGGGCCATCACGTGTCGGCGCGGCCCGCTGCCGTCCGCGATCGAGCGCAGGATATCGATGGTGGCGGTCAGCGCCACGCCGCGTCCCACCACTACCGTGCTGTCCCGGCGATAGTCGTGGGAATGCAGGACAAAACCGCGCCCTGTCTCGACCGGGCCGCCGGACAGAACCTGGATGCGATCGACCTCGGACGTAGCCGGCTCGATCCCGAGTTGCTCCAGCAGCGCCGGGAACGTTATGGCGTCGAGAGCTCGATTGATCACCAGTCCCATGGCCCCGTCGTCCGAATGAGCACACATGTAGACAACGCTTTTCTCGAACCGAGGATCGGGCATTCCCGGCATTGCGATCAACAGTTGCCCGACAAGCGAGCTTTGGGTCGCATTCATTGCGGTGTTTGCGTTCATTGTCATCGGCGCGTGTTGGTGCTTCCTTAACGGGGTCGATCCTGCCCGACACCCCAAGTGTGCCACACCTGATCCGGTGATGAAAGCTGCACCGAGCGTGTCACCTTCTCGTGACAGCGGTCGCATGGGGGCCCGACGGACCTATATGTGCCGGCGGAGGTCCATGTCGAGCGACCGGAGGCTCGCACCCAATAGTTATGTCGAGGAGGCTTTGTCGTGACGCTGCCGCAGGGGAACGGGATCCGCTCGAACGGCTGGGGCACCGTGTTGTTTGTGGCGGTCTTGCTGTTTGCCGCCTCGCTCGTTCCGACACGCCTCGCGGCGGCCGAAAACGCCGCTTCCCCGTGGGTGACGCTGGACCATTCCGCGGTGCGTCTGGTCGCGGCAACCACGGCCCTCGGTGATGGGGAGAGCGTACCGCTCGGACTGCACATCCGCCTTGCCGATGGCTGGAAGACCTACTGGCGGTCGCCTGGGGACGCCGGCCTTCCCGCCCGGGCCGACTGGTCCGCGTCCGAGAATCTTGCCGCTGCCGAGTTCTCCTGGCCGTCACCCAGGCGCTACACCCTTATCGGCCTGGAGACGCTGGGCTACGAGGGCGAGGTGGTGCTGCCGGTGACCGCGCGGCCGGTGCATGCGGATGCGCCGATGACCGTTCACGCCACCGTGCACTATCTGATCTGCGAAGACATCTGCATCCCGCAGATGGCGGATCTGTCGCTGACTGTTCCGCCCGGGGCGGGGTCACCGAGTGCGCAGGCACATCTCGTCAGCCGCTTCCAGAACCGGGTCCCCGGCGCCGGCGACGAGGTGGGCCTCACCATCCGCTCCGTTGCACTCGGCCGAAATGGCGACGCGCCGGCCCTGGTGGTGGATGCCGCATCGGCGGCGGAAGCGTTCGACCGGCCCGACGTGTTCATCGAAAGTGCGGATCAGCCGATCTTTGCCACGCCACGGATCCGGTTTTCAGACGGCGGTAAGCAGGCCCGGTTCGTCATACCGCTGGATGAACGGGTTGGAGACGGATCCGGGCTGGCGGGGGCTTCCGTCGTGGTGACCTTGGTCGACGGCGACCGGGCCATGGAAGGCTGGTACGAGGTGGCGCCGGCCACGGCGGATGCCGCCACGTTCGTCACGGCGCTGCCGCTGTCCTGGATCGCCGTGCTCGGCCTCGCCGTGCTGGGCGGCCTGATCCTCAACCTGATGCCGTGCGTTCTGCCGGTGCTGTCGATCAAGCTCCTGTCGGTGGTGGGCCACGGCGGCGGGCCGGCCCGCCCGGTGCGCCTTGGCTTCCTGGCTGCCGCGGCGGGGATCGTGTTCTCGTTCCTGGTGCTGGCCAGCGCCCTGGCGGCGCTGAAGGCCGGCGGCGCCGTGATCGGCTGGGGTATCCAGTTCCAGCAGCCCTGGTTTTTGATCGCCATGATCCTGGTGGTGAGCCTGTTCGCCGGCAACCTGTGGGGGCTGTTCGCAGTGCGACTGCCGGGCGCAATCGCAGACGCCGGCGCCCGTGTGGGGCAGGCGCAGGGCCTCGGCGGTCATTTCCTCACGGGTGCGTTGGCGACGCTGCTGGCGACACCCTGTTCGGCGCCGTTCCTCGGCACCGCCGTCGGCTTCGCGCTCGCACAAGGCACGTTCGAGATTTTTGCCGTCTTCACCGCGGTTGGCTTGGGTCTGGCACTGCCGTACTTGGCCGTCGCGGCATTTCCGCGGCTGGCCACCAGCCTGCCCCGGCCCGGTCCCTGGATGGGCACGTTGCGCCGTGTTCTCGGCTTTGCGCTGGCTGCCACCGCGATTTGGTTGCTGTCGGTGCTGGCGGCTCAAGTGGGGCTGCCGGCCGCGGCGGCGGTCGGTGTGCTGGCAGTGTCGGCAGTGCTGGCGGTGGGTGGCGCCAGCCGTCTCGCCATGACCTGGGGGCGCCGGGTGGCCGCGATCACGGCGGTGGGCTTGATGGTAACGGCTTTCGTGATTCCGGCACGCGTGGCCACCGATACCCTCGCAGTGGCCGATGCCGCTTGGCAGCCGCTGGACGAAGCGGCGATTTCCGCCCATGTCGCCGCCGGGAAGGTCGTCTATGTCAACGTCACCGCCGACTGGTGCATCACGTGCAAGGTTAACGAGACGCTGGTGCTGACGAGCCGCGACGTTGGATCATGGCTGGCGGCCGACAACGTCATCGCCATGCGTGGGGACTGGACCCGGCCTGACGACGATATCGCCCGGTTCCTCGCCCGCTTCGGCCGCTATGGCATTCCGTTCGATGCGGTGTTCGGCCCGGCGGTGCCGGACGGCGAGGCACTGCCCGAACTTCTGACCGTCGAGACAGTCAGGGACGCGCTCAAGCGCGCGGCGGCTGATGCAATGGCAGCAACTCCCGAGGAGAAAGGACCGGACGCCCGGGACCGAACCCCGGGCGATCCGATCGCTGGCGCGGATGCCGTTACTGGATTTCGCCGGTGACCCAGTACTCGATGCGGGCCGGGTTGTTCTCGATATAGGCGGCGGCCGCCTCCTCGTAGGAGGTCTGGGTCGCCTCGTACATCGCTGACTGCAACTCATCCAGCGGCAGGTGCATGCGGGCGAGGAACCCCAGAACCTCCGGATGCTCCTGGCCGAACCCGTTGCGGGCAATGACATGGACGCGCTCGGCGCCGCCGAGGCTGCCTTTGGAGTCTTCCAGGTAGCGAAGCTCATAGGCGCCGAACTTCCAGTGCGGGCTCCAACCGGTGACCACGATCCATTCGTTGCGGCGGATAGCTCGGTCCAGGGCCGCGGTCATGCCCGCCCCACTGGCGGAAACCAGTTCGTAGTCAAGGCCGTAATCGTCGATGGTTTGCAAAGACAGGCGCATCAGCCCGGCCCCCGGGTCGATCCCCTGGATGCGGCCGCCCAACTGCTGGCGCACTTCCGGCTTGTTCAGGTCTTCGATCGACGACAGTTCGTCCTCGGGAATGTAGTCGGGGATGGCCCAGCCGAGGCGGGCGTCGGTGTACAGGATGCCGGGGCTGAACACATCGGTGCCCACCTGCTCCATGTAGTCCTGGTGCGTGGACGGGAGCCAAGACATCATCATGAAGTCCAGATCGCCGCGGGCCACGCCCTGGTACTGAATGGCAATGTCCGCCAAGGTCAATTCGACCTCATAATCGAAACGCTCTTCAAGAATTTGCTTGGTCAAAGTCGTGATGAACTCGGCATCGGACCAAGCGGTCCAGCCGATATTCACTTTCTTTTCGGCCAACGCCGGCGAAGTGGCGATGCCGAATGCCAGCACGACGCCGGCGGCCATTGCGGTGATGGGTCTTGGCATGATCCAAGTCCTCCTCTCGCTGTAAAGCGCTCGTGCCTCACGCGAATGCGTTGCGCCCCGAGCGCGGTTTCGGGCGGTTCGCTCAAACGTTCCGCCCGCGTTGAACTGATCGAGCCAGCCGCGTCAACGTGGCCGCGCGCCGGCATCGGGCCGGGCACCGCCCAGCAATTCCCCGAGCTGCTTCAAGCGGTCGATCACGCCCACTCGGGCCTCTCGCTGCCCGAAACTCTGGGTTAGGCGGTCCAGGATGATGGCCAGGATCACCACACCGAGCCCGCCTTCGAAGCCGAGACCGACGTTGAGGCGCTGGATGCCGGTCAGTACGGTGTTGCCGAGGCCGCCGGCGCCGATCATGGAGGCGATGACCACCATGGACAGTGCCAGCATGATGGTCTGATTGACCCCGGCCATGATCGACGGCATCGCCAGCGGCAATTGCACCTTGAAGAGCAACTGGCGATCGGTGCAGCCGAACGACAGGCCGGCCTCCACGTTCTCCTCGCTGACTTGGCGGATGCCGAGATTGGTCAGCCGGACCACGGGTGGCATTGCGAAAACCACGGTGGCGATGGTGCCTGGCACTTTGCCGAGCCCGAACAGCATCACCGCCGGGATCAGATAGACGAACGGTGGCATCGTCTGCATGAAGTCCAGCACCGGTCGGACGATCGTTTCCACCGTATTGTTCTTGGCCATGGCGATGCCGATGGGGATGCCGATGGCCAAGGCGATCAGACTGGCCGACAGCACCAGCGCCAGGGTCGACGCGGTGGCGGCCCACAGATTCATGCCCATGACCAGTATCAGCGAGGCCGCCGTGAACAGGGCGAACCGCCAACTCACCCGCCACAAGGCCAGCACCACCAGAGTCGCGCCCAGCAGCCAAGGCGGCATCCACAGGAACAATCCCTCGATGGATTCGGCGACGAAGCCGATGACGGCGGCCACGCCATCGAAGAACGGCGTGAACTCGTCGCGCAGAAACTCGACGGCGATGGTGATCCAACGGCCGACCTCGATCCGGAAATCCATCACCCGGCCTCCTTCAGGTCCGCTTCGCTCAACGTCTCCTCGGGCACGGTCTCCCAGGGGGGGAGTTCAACGTCGGGTGTGTCGCGATCAAGGGTTTGCAGAACAACGGTCTTGGAGACGGTGCCGAGATAACGCTTTCGGTCATCGATCACCGGTACCGGCCAAGGCGAAGCGGTCACCGCTTTCATCACGTCGGTGAGTGGCGTGTCGGCAGTGATGGGTTCGACATCGGCAATGAAAACGTCGCGATACTCGGCATCCTTGCGCCGGTTGAGCGCCGCCACCAGGGATTCGGCCGTCACCATCCCGAGATACCGGCCACCACGATCGATGACGATCGCAAGGTCACGGTCGTGGTCGCGCATCAGCTTGAGGGCGGCGCGGACGTTGACGCCGGGGCGCTCGATCACCGTCACTTGGCCGCGGCAGGCGAGATCGGCTGCGGTGAACACCTGGCTGACATCGACGTTGCGGAAGAACGACTGTACGTAGTCATCGGCCGGGTTCTTGATGATGTTTTCCGGAGTGTCCACCTGAATGATCCGGCCACCCTCCATGATCGCGATCCGGTCTCCGATGCGGAGCGCTTCGTCCAGGTCATGCGAGATGAAAATAACGGTGCGGGCGTTCTCCTCCTGAAGGCGCAGCAGTTCATCCTGCATTTCCGTCCGGATCAGCGGATCGAGGGCGGAAAAAGCTTCATCCATCAACATGATGCTGGGGTCGGTGGCGAGCGCCCGGGCGAGCCCCACGCGCTGCTTCATGCCGCCGGAGAGTTCCCGCGGATAGGAGCCGGCGTTGGCGGCGAGGCCCACCGCTTCCAGTGCCTGCATCGCGCGGTCGCGCCGCTTGTCCACGTCCGCGCCGGCGACCTCCAACCCGAACGCGGCATTCTCCAGCACTGTGCGATGCGGCATCAGGGCGAAGGACTGGAACACCATGGCCAGGTCCTTTCGCCGCAACTCGATCAGCTCGCGCTTGGACATCTTGGCCACATCGTGGTCGTCGATGAGAATTTCACCGCTAGTGGGTTCGATCAGACGATTGAGCATGCGTACCAGCGTGGACTTGCCGGAACCGGACAGGCCCATCACCACGAACACCTCACCCGCGCGCACGGAGAAACTGGCATCCCGAACGCCGACGGTGCTGCCGGTACGGGCATAGATTTCGTCTTTGTCCAGGCCCTCTTCCTTCATCAGCCGCATGGCTTCATCCAGGTTGGGCCCGAAGATTTTGAACAGATTATTGACAACGATCTTGTCGGTCATCGCGACCTCGTGCTGCGTACGCCCGGTGACGGGGAGCGTCGAGACCGTCGTGCCGACCGGGCCGCGGCCCGTCGAACGGAAACGACCTGAAGTCCGGGCCGGCGGAGCTGAACGCGCCGCCCTGACGTCAACAGCGTGGAACTGCGCTCCGGCAGAGCCGGCGTGCACGGGACCCGCCAAGCGTACTGGTTGTGGTCCGGTTGCTGTCGGACAGCCCTCCCGATCCTTTAAGCCGAAGCCCACGGAGTGCCGGCTTGGCGTGACAAGGTCCTGCGGGACCATACGCACGGGAACGGGCGGTCCACCTGGGCGGCTTCAGCCGCTTACCATTGACCGATAGTGTCGTCAGCGAGGTTCTCGAACGCTCCGCATGCAAAGTACCCGTCCGCCTCCGAGACAGCAGGGTAAGGATGTTGTGACTGACATGCGAGGGAAAATCTTGTGTCAAACCCGGCAAAAGCCAGATTGGTCCGGACGGATGCCTGTAAGCACGCCGCGGGTCTCAAACGGGGGTATCTGTTTCGGGGTCTTTGGGCCCGACATGGGCGAGCACCGGGCGGTCTCCGCGACGGTGGCGTGTGTGTGTAGGCGGCGTGTGCGTATCAAGCACCTTGCCGCGCAACTTTGTCGCGCTACCTTGCCGCGCTGGAGCAGCCGCATCACGCCGGCTATGATGCTTGCGCAACGACACCGGCGGACACGTCAAGGAGCCGTGCCGAGCGGAGGAGGCGACCGTGAAGGCAACGGAACTCGTGGATCTCGGCACGGATCCGGCGGCGGCACGGCGCCTTCGGCGGAGGCGGTTGTTCGGGATCGTGTTGCCGGTTGCGGGGGCCGTGCTCGTCGTGGGCGCCCTGATCGCATTGATATTCCAATCCTACCTCAGTAACCGGCGCGACGCGCTGGATCTGTCGGAAGCGGTGCTGGACGGCCTTAACCATCGTATCGGGACCGAGGTCAGCCAGTTTCTGAGGCCGGCCGCCGCGGGCGTCTTCCTGGCCGCGGAACTGCTGCCCCGGGACGCCATCAGTGCGGGTCGGACGGAGACCGATCGGCTGGCGCTCCTGCTGCTGGGGCAGTATCGGCAACTGCTCAACTTCATCGTTGCCGAACCCAACGGCGATGTTCTGATCTATTACAAGCAGCCCGATGGGGCTGTGCATACCCGGGTGATCGAGCACACTGACAACGTCCGTCGAGCATACTGGATTCATCGCAATGTGGACGGCACCGTGACACAGACCGTGGATGACCCCGACGATCGCTATGACGTCACGACCCGCCCCTGGTTCCGGGGAGCCGTGGCCGCCGGCGGTCTCTCCTGGTCCGACATTTACATCTTCTTCGCCAGCCGACAGCCGGGCATCACGGTGGCCCTTCCGAGATACGCCGAGGACGGCTCGCTTCAGACCGTCTTCGGCATGGACTTGACGCTCGAAGACGTGAGCGCCTTCCTTGCGAGCCTGAACGTCGGTGCGCACGGCGAGGCCATGATTGTCCAGGGCGAAGGGTTGCTGGTTGCCTTTCCCGACCCCTCGCGGATGCTCAAGGACAGCGCGGGACAGCCGGTTCCGGCCCGTCTGGACGATCTCGACGATCCGGTGCTCACGCGGGCGTTCAATCAGTTTCGGATCGACCGCTACGGGCGGCAGGAAATCGCGATCGACGGCCGCAACCACATCATGATGGTTTCGCCTTTGCAGGTTGGGGGTGTTGAAGACTGGTCGGTCCTGGTGGTGGTGGCTGAAGAGGATCTCATCGGTTTCGTTGCCCGGAATACGCGCCAGACGGCCATGATGTCGGCCGGTGTGGTGGCGCTGATGTTGTTCCTGGCAGCCGCCCTGGTGCGTCAAGGGCTTCGCGCCGACCGCAACGCCGGGTTCGTACGCCAGCGCCAGGAGACCCTGGAGCGGCAAAGCCAAGCCTTCGCCGAGATCGCCACGGCGGCCGGTGATTGGGAAGCTGGCGCCGGGCCGGCGGCGTCGCGGATCACCGAGACCGTCGCCAATGCTGTTGGCGCGCGCCGCGTCGGCTTGTGGCGGTGGGTTGCCGAGGACGAGGCGCTGGTGCTGGTAGACAGCTACGACCGACAGTATCACGGTCATAATGCTGATACCGTACTCTCCCGGCGGCACCTTGGCGGCTTGCTTGATCCGCTGGAACAGGGGCGAAGCGTCGATGTTCCGGATGTGGCCCGCGACGGCCGAACCCGTGAGCTGGTCCGCCCGTATCTCGGCACGTTTGGCATCCGGTCACTCCTGGTAATCCCCATCGTAAACTCTGGCGATCTCGCGGGGGCTTTCTCGATCGAAGATCGTGCCGACGCTGGCAGCGGCATTGAAGGTGCCTCGGCGTTTACCGAGGCTGTTGCCGGCCTGCTGGCGCCCCGGTTGGGCGGTGCGCTGCGGTCCGTGCCGGCATTCGAAGGGCTCAAACTCACTGGCGCCACCGATGTTGGCGGCGCGCCCGGGGAGTCCGCCGTCTATGGCATGGCGGGGCCCGTCGCATCGCCCGAGGCGATGCGAGAGACCGCCCTGGTGCTGGACCGACGCAATTTCCGCACCGCGCAGCATGTCCAGAAGCAGGCGGACGACCAGGGCGGCGACGTGCTGGCAATCCGCGACGTCACCGTGCTGGTTGCCCAGTTCGGCAGCGCCGCTGCACTGGCCCAGCGCCTGGACGAAGAGGCTGGATTGACCGTGCTGCAACACCTGAGCCGGGTGGCGCAGGCGGAAGCGCAGCGCCTGAACGTTCCCTACCTGAAAGTGGCCGGGACCCGGCTGATCGCTGCCGGCTTCGGTGCCGCCGGCTCAGAAGGCGCCGATGGCGGTTCGGCTGGCAGTCTGGCCGATATCGCCCTGGCGCTGCGGGATGCCTGCGCAGAAGTGTCGACAGCGGTGCCGCTGCCGCCGGACGACCGTTTCGCCATGGACACCGGCACCGCTTTCGGTGCGGACCTGGATACGGATGGCCAAGTGTTCAACCTGTGGGGTGGTCCGGTCCAACTGGCCGGCGACTTGGTAATGGCCGCAGCGCCCGGCTCAACCGTAGTCTCGCACGCAACCTTCGCGACGCTGCGAAATCTGTTCGTTTTCCGGGCGCGCGGGGCCTTTTACATCGAAGGTCTCGGTGAAACGCCGCTCTACGTGCTGTCGAGACGATCATGACGACCTCTGGAAGCGATGTTGGCGCGGCTCGGCGCTTGGCCGCAGACGACCGCCCCCGTAGTTTCAAGCACCGTGTTCTGGTCGGCCTCGGGGCGGCGGTGATCGCAGCAGGCCGATGGCTGGCCGCATTTGCCGGTATCGTCATCGGTGTCGTGGTGCAGGCCTGCCGCCCGCTGACATGGCGGCGCCCGGTTCGCCGCGAATTCATGCGAACCATGCTGCTTGCCGGGATCGGCAGTCTCGCCACCATCGTCGTTGTCGCCATTCTGGTTGGATTTGCCGCTGTGTTCCAGGCGCTGTACTGGGAAGGTGTCTTGGGCCAGCGTGATGAGGTGGGCCGCGTCGTCGTGCCGCTGATCGTGCGGGACATCGGCCCGTTGCTGGTGGGCTTGATCCTGATCGGTCGCTGCGGCTCGGCCATGCTTATGGAACTTGCCGCGATCCGAGTGGGCGGGGCGTATCACATGCTGGATGCGCAAGGCGTCGATCCGTTTCTGACGCTGGTGGTGCCTCGGGTGTTGGGCCTTGCGCTGTCGTCCGTCTGCCTTGCGATCATCTTCGTGGCGGTAAGCCTGCTGTCCGGGTTCGTGCTGGCACGCGCCCTGGATGCCGTGGTGTTCACCCTGTGGCAGTTTCTCGACCGCACCTTGGGCCATCTCGTCGCGCGCGATGCGGCGGTATTACTGCTGAAGTCCGCCCTGATCGGCGGGGTCATCGGTATCGTCGCCACGATGGCGCCGCTGGCATCTGCAACGGCCGCACGCGACGTCAATGCCCTTGTGCCCAAGGGATTTGTTCAGTCCATCGTGGCCATGCTCCTGGTCTCCGGCATGGTGGGCGTCGTGTTCTGACATGGATCAATCAGACGGGGATGCTTTCGGTGCACCTGAGGCGGCAACCCTGGTGCTGCACCAGGCGCGGATCGACCTGGGGCAGCACGGGACCACAGCGCCCATCGATCTGAGCCTGGGCGCCGGCGATCTGGCGCTGGTGAACTGCACGGATGCCGACCTGGGTCTGGTCGTCGCGGACGCCTGTTCAGGGTTGGCCGATCTAAAGGACGGTTCGGTTCTGTTTCTGCGCTGGAACTGGGCACTGGCGCCGGCAGATGAGGCCAACGCATTGCGGGGGCGGATCGGCCGGCTGTTTCGGACCGAAGGGGCTTGGCTGCCGTACCTCAGCGTGCTGGACAACGTGCTGCTGCGGTCCGTCCACCATACCCGGCGGACGGAACGCGAGCTGGCGCGCGACGCGGCTGACCTTGCCCGCGGGTTCGGGTTGCCGGGTGTTCCGGCCGCGATACCCCAGGATCTGGATGGCGGCGACCTTGTGCGCGCCGCCCTGGTTCGCGCTTTCCTTTCGTGGCCGTCGCTGGTCATTCTGGAGCAGCCGGCGCGCGGGCTGCCGCGGGACGTTCTGGCCGCACTGGTCAACACCATCCGGGTTGCCCGGGACCGCGGCGGTGCGGTTCTGTGGTTCACCGCCGATCCCAAGCTGTGGCAGGATACCTCGCTCCCGGTGTCGGCGCGGTATCGGCTTGCTGGCGGTGCGTTGTCGCCCATCACGAGGACACCATGACGGTTTCGGCCTCACGCTTTCGCTACGCCAATGAGGCGGTCGGCGCCCTGGTCCTGGTGGCGGCGCTGGTGCTGATCGGCGCCGCGTTGCAGGCCGGGGTTCTGCGCGCCTGGCTTCAACCCGGTGTCACGCTCAGGGTTATTCTGCCAGAGGAGGGCTCGTTGGGCTTGTCTCGGGGCGCTGCGGTGGAAATTCTCGGCACCCAGGCCGGGGAGGTGCAACGCGTCGTCATCTCACCCGACGACACTCTGTATGCCGAGGTTGCCCTGGACGAGAGCATGTCGGTCTTCGTCCGTACCGACTCCCGGGCCATCATCCGCAAGCAGTTCGGCATCGCCGGTGCTGCCTATCTGGACATCATCCGCGGCACCGGCGCGCCACTCGACTGGGGCTATGCCGTGATCCACGCCGAAGCCGATCGCGCCGCCACCGATACGGTGAGCGAACTGATCAAGGAGGTGCAGGACATGATCCGGCCCATTCTTGAGGATGTGCAGCGGACGGCGAACGCGGCCGCAGCCTTTGCCGAACGCTTGCAGGATCCGGATAGCAGCCTGCAACGCACGCTTGCCAATGTCGCGGCGGCGACCGACGGCATCGCCGAGGGCGAGGGGCTGGTCGGTCGGCTGCTCAGCGACAAGGCCATGGCCGCTCGGCTGGAACGGAGCCTTGACGATGTGGGCGCCATCCTGACCGATGTTCGCTCGGTGACCGCCGAGATGCGCGGAAGCGCCGAAGACGTTCGCGCCGAGCTCCGCCGCCTGCCCGAGATGCTGGCGCGTGCCGATGCCATCCTGGCTTCCGCGCAGGCGGTGATGCGGGATATGGAACGCACCAGCCCGGAGGCGCCGGGCATCGCCCGGGACGTGCGGGCGTCCACTACTGCGTTGCCGGCGCTACTGGTTCAGACGCAGCAGACCACCTACGAACTGGAGCGTCTGCTGGCCCAACTGCGCCGATCCTGGCTGTTCGGCGGCGGTTCCGGCGATGGCGACGCGACGCGACTTCCGGCATCCGAGGTGCGGCCGTGACATTGTGCCGGTTCTGGATCGCGGCAGCATTGCTGCCGGTCGCGGCATGTGGTGGGGCGCAGGAGCCGGAGCCGCCCGACTTGGCCCTGACCCGTTCCCAACGCGTCGCGATAGCGGCATTCCAGCAGGGGCAGCTCGATCAGGCGGCACACCTCTCCGAGGCGGCTCTGGTTCACGCCCACGCCCGGGACGATGCCCAGGCAATCTCTGACATCGGCTACAACCTGGCGGTGATCGCGTTGCGCCGCGGCCGCCCCGAAACGGCCCTTGCGGCCGCCCGGGCGGCTCGTGGTGATGCGGAACGTCGGGGTGTCAAGGTGCTGCCGGAACTCAAACTGGTGGAGGCGGCTGCCTTGTACCGGTTGGGGCGGCTGGCCGAAGCCGCTGCCGTGGCGGAAGCCCTGGTGACGACGGATGCCGACGCGTCGACGACAGATCGAGCCCTGTTCATCCGGGGCTTGGTGGCGGCTGACTCGGGCGACGCGGCGGGGCTTGTTGCGGCTTTAGCGTCTTTGGCGGAACGTGCCGCGGAGATGCCGGTGGCTGACCTGGAGGAACTGCGCGCACGTCGGGCAGACTTGGCCGGCGATGCCGCGGCGGCACGTGCGGCTGCTTTGGTCGCGGCCGCCCTGCGACGTGATGAACTGGACTACGCCGGCATGGCCCGCGCCCTGGCCATGGCCGCGGCAGCGGCAGAGGCCTTGGGCAACGACGCGGAGGCCGCTCACCTGTATCTCCGCGCCGGCCGCAGCGCGGCGGCGCAATCGGCGTCTGCGGATGCGGCGCGCTGGTTGGAGGCGGCGATCCGTTCGGCCGGGACGGCCGGCCAAGCGGAGCTTGCGGCCGAGGCCAAGCGGGATCGCGCAGCGCTCGATAACACCTCTTTGTAATATCGAACGGCTACATAGAGCCGACTCGCCGCCCCGACGCCCCTGTCGCCGTTGTGGCCAACTTATGGTAGCGTCCCGTACGCCGGTTCACTCTAGCGGTTCGGATAACACTCGATGCTTGTCGATCTCCGCATTGGCCAACTTTTGTGTTCCCGTCTATGCCACGACCTCGCCGGCCCCATCGGTGCCGTCAATGCCGGCACCGAACTGGCACAAGAAGAAGGGGCGGTCGACGATGAATGCCGAGCCTTGATCGCGAGCAGTGGGCATCGCCTCGCAAGGCAGCTGGCATTCTATCGGATGGCGTTCGGTCTTCAGGGCGGGACTGAGGCCGGGGTGGCGCTGGCGGAAGTGCGGGCGCTTGCGAAAGGGTTGTTCGATCTGGGATCCACCACCTTGGACTGGCCGGACGCACAGGAAGAGGCCGGTGTCGATCTCGAGGTCGCGCGCCCTGCCGGTGCCGCGCGTCTCCTGCTATGTTTGCTTCTTGTGGGGGCCGATGCGATTGGACGGGGCGGTCTCTTGCGGGTCGCCTTGTCGGAACGGGGCGGCGGGTTGCACATCGCATTGGCGGCCCGCGGTCGCGCTGCCGCCCTGCCGACGGACGTACGGCTGGCACTTCGGTCGGACACCGTGCCGGATCGTCTGACGGCGCGCACCATCCACGCCTACTTGGCCGCACGGTTGGCCGACGACGCAGGCGCGCAGCTCCGCGTGGACGGTGACCGCCTCGACCAGGTGCGCCTGGATGTGTGCCTGCCGGCAGCAACCGGTGCCCCGGCCTCGTGACCACCGTCGTGCCCCTGTTGTCCCCGGTTTTTGCCGCCGGCTCATGTTGGCCTTGAAGGCGGCGGCCGATCGCGCAATATCCAGGTCATGACTTCCTCTCCGCCACAGCGTCATCCCGAAAAGGCCTCCCGTCCGGTCAATCCATCGCCACGCAAGCCCGACTGGATTCGTGTAAAGGCGCCAACGTCGGCCGGCTACGGCGAGACACGGCGTTTGATGCGCGAACACAGCTTGCACACGGTGTGCGAGGAGGCGGCTTGCCCCAACATCGGTGAATGCTGGTCGCGCAAGCATGCGACCGTCATGATCCTGGGCGACATCTGCACCCGAGCCTGCGCCTTCTGCAATGTCGCCACGGGGCGACCCGGCGCGGTCGACCCCATGGAGCCGGACAATCTGGCGGTGACGGTGGCGACCATGGGGTTGAAGCATGTGGTGATCACGTCCGTCGACCGGGATGATCTCGCGGACGGCGGTGCCGATCAGTTCGTTCGCTGCATCCAGCGGATCCGGGAGACGTCACCCGGCACGACCATCGAGGTGCTGACCCCGGACTTCCGCCACAAGGATGGTGCGCTGGAGGCGGTGATCGCGGCGCGCCCGGACGTTTTCAACCACAACCTGGAAACGGTTCCGCGTCTCTACCCCACGATCCGGCCGGGAGCACGCTACTACCATTCGCTCCGGTTGTTGGACCGGGCCAAGGACCTGGACCCTGCCTCGTTCACCAAGTCGGGGATTATGGTTGGCCTGGGCGAGGAACGGCTGGAAGTGTTGCAGGTTATGGACGACCTGCGCTCGGCGCGGGTGGACTTCCTGACCATCGGGCAATATTTGCAACCGACCCCGCGGCACGCTTCGGTCAGTCGGTTCGTGACACCGGAGGAATTTGCCGAGTATAAGCGGATCGGCGAGTCCAAGGGGTTCCTGATGGTCGCTTCGACGCCGCTCACGCGGTCCTCCTACCACGCTGACCGGGATTTCGTGTCCTTGCGGGAGGCACGCCTTCGGGCGCTCGCCGCCGGCTGAAAATCGGTCGCGCTCACAATGCCCACCCATGCCGAACGCCGGGTCGTTCCGTACACGCCGCAGCAGGTGTTCGACATGGTGGCCGACGTGGAGCGGTATCCCGAGTTCCTTCCCTGGTGCGTCGCCGCTCGGATCCGGCAGCGGCCGCAACCCAACATGTTCGTTGCCGACCTGGTCATCGGCTACAAGGTCTTCCGCGAGCGTTTTACGTCTCAGGTTACGCTGACCCGGCCCGATCGGGTTGATGTCAAATATTACGAAGGGCCGTTCCGCTATCTGAACAACCACTGGCAACTGGAGCCATACGGCGATGGTGGTTGCGTCATTGATTTCTATGTGGACTTCGAATTCCACTCGCGATTTTTGCAGAAGGTGATCAAGACCTTGTTCAATGAGGCCGTGCAGCGGATGGTCGGTGCCTTCGAAAAAAGGGCGGTCGCTTTGTACGGCCCAGGTAAGTTGCATCCCCATGCGCCCGCGGACACGGTGGCGCCGTCCAAGGGCTGAGATGGGCGAGGGCGGCGGCTGCGCCTACTCCGGGCTTTCGGCCAACGCCATCAGCATGGCCAAGGCGGCGGCCGTGGCGCCCGACCGGACCGCCGACCGTCCACCTCGAAAAATCTGAGACCGGTGCCGGAGCGCACCATGCGCGCGGCCCGCCGCTAGGTGGACGAGGCCCACCGGCTTGGCCGGCGTGCCACCACCGGGGCCGGCGATACCGGTCACGGCAACGGCAAGGTCCACAGGGGCCCGAGCAAGCGCACCGATGCACATAGCACGCGCAACCGGTTCGCTGACCGCGCCAAATTCCTCGAGAAGCGCGGGGTCAACACCGAGGAGGTCGCACTTCGCGGAATTGGCATACGTGACGAAGCCGCGCTCGAACACGTCCGAAGAACCCGCCACATCGGTCAAGGCTGCCGCAATCATACCGCCCGTGCAGGATTCTGCGGTGGCGATCTTCAGGCCGGCCGCGCGGCACAGTGCCAGTATCGCACCGGCCATGTGAGCGATGCCGGTGGCAGTGTCTTCGTCGGTCATCCCAACCACCAGCGAACCGCGAGGACCACGGCGACCGCGTAGCCGGCGGCCAGCACATCATCGGCCATGATGCCGAGGCCGCCCGCAAACCGACGTTCGGCCCAGGAAACCGGGAACGGCTTGGCAATGTCGAACAGGCGAAAGGCGACGAAGGCCAAGCCGTAAAGGAGCGGCTCCGGTGGTGTCGCCAGCAGGACAATCCATTGCCCGACCACTTCGTCGATCACCACAGCGGCCGGATCGGCGTCGTCACCCTGCTGCGATACGGTCTGAGCCGCCCACCAGCCGACGGCAAAGACCACGGCTACCGCCAAGGCAAGTCCGATCACGCCGAGGAAATGCACGATCGCCCAGCCGACGGGAAGGGCAGCCAGGGAGCCCCACGTGCCCGGCGCACGCGGCAAAAGCCCGATGCCGAACCCGGTGGCAACCAGTGTTGCCGGGTTGCTCAAGGTAGCGGTCTGCGGTAAAGAGGCCATGCCATCTCCGTCGGTGTCACGCCAGGGGGCGCCCCGATCTCGGCATGGTAGCGACATATCGGGCGGCGGTAATCCGGAAAATTGCCGCCACGGTCGCGACAGGGGGATTAAGGGTTGTGCTGATAGGTCACTGAGGATACGTTCGCGTGTGCCCCAAAGGGGGCATGCCGCTACGTCACCAATTTGTTCCAGGTCGAGCGGGATCTCGACGGGATGGGTTCGGGGCGTCTTTGCGGTGCCGATAACTGGAGAAACAGCTGTCGGAGGGAACCATGCTAGAACAGCCGTCCAGCAGTGCCAGACAGACCAGACGGGACGGTCACACCAGCGCCGAGTCCGGTTCCGCCCCTGGGGGGAGCTCCAAGCCTTCGCAGCGCCTCTACACGCGTGGCGGCCCAAGTCGCCATGCCGGCCCGGCCATCGTGTGCGTTGCGGTGCTGGCTGCGGCACTGGGGCTGGCCGGGCTGTCTGGCCGTGGTCCTCTGTCCCTGGGGAGATCGCAGCGGCGCACTATGCCTATGACGTGATCCGGCAGGAGGTGGCCCGCGGCGCCGCGCGTGTCGGCGCCGCCATTCGGTCGCTGGATGATGACTGGCGGTCAGTCCGTCGCTTGGTCGACCGGAATGCGCAACTGGAAGCCGAACTCCAAGCCAAGGCGTCGCAGGCGGCGGTGGCCCGGGAAGCGCTGGATGCACTCAGCCGCGATCACGCCGGGGTTCTGGAGACCCAGCAGAGGCTGCTTCGCGACCTGGAAGCGATCGAGCGCGATGTGAACCGTCTCACTAGGCAAGCCGGTCAGTCTGGCGAGGGGCTGCACCGTATCGGTTACGACGAAGGCGCCATAAGTCCCGGCGAACGGGCTTTGTTGCTGCGCATTCAGAGCGTGCAGGGTCGGATCGAGGCCTTCCGGAACGCTTTGTCGCAATTGGAGACGTCACGCAAGGATATCCTGGACCGCATGAGTGAACACGCCGCGCATCAGGTCGCCGAAATGGAACGGATCATCAGCAGCATCGGCCTGGATGTGGAGACCTTGCTGTCGGCGACCACGCGCGAGGAAGGTCTTGGTGGCCCGTTCGTTGCGCTGGCAAAACCGCCCGGAGCGGGCGCGCCCGGTACGCCGGACGTCGAGGCGGATGAGAACCTGATCAGATGGGACAGGTTGCGCGGGGTGATCGAGACTCTGCCGATCGCAGCACCACTGGATTCGTTTCGGGTGGGCAGCCCGTTCGGCAAGCGGCGCGATCCGTTCAACCGAAGGTGGGCCTTCCATCAGGGCGTTGATCTGAACGCGCCGAACCGGTCACCCGTTGTGGCCACCGCCGCCGGCACAGTGGTATTTGCGGGCTGGCAGCGCAACTACGGCCGGCTCGTGGAAATCCGTCACAACGAACTGGTCAGCACCAAGTACGCTCACCTCGCCCGCATCGATGTCACGGAGGGCGACATGGTGACCACGGGGCAGGTGATCGGCTTGCTGGGGGCCAGCGGCCGCGCCACCGGGCCGCATCTCCATTACGAAGTGCTGGTGGAGGGGGAGGCGCGCGACCCGATGAAGTTCATCGGCGCCGATGGGCGGGTCATGCAAGCGGCCGACGCGCGGTAGCGCGGGGGCCCTCGTGCATCATAAGCCCAGCAAGCTCGGAAGGGCGTCCAGGGAGCGGATCTCGCACTCGGCCTGGCCCGGCAGGCACTCCGGCAGACGGCTGAAACGGTTGAGCCACACCACCCGGAGCCCGAAAAGAGCTGCGCCCGAAACGTCCCATGGATTGGCCGACACGAAGCAGATGCGCTCCGCCGGCAGCTTCAGCCGGTCGACGGCAAGCTGATACGTGCTGGGGTGGGGCTTATAGACGCCGACCGAGTCCACAGACTGGATATCATTGATCAGCCGCTCCAGACCGGCATGGCGCACGGCCGCGATCAGCATGCTTGGCGCGCCGTTGGACAGGATGGCCGTCTTCATGCCTGCCGCGCGGATGCGCTCCAGCGCCGGGCGTACGTCGGGGTACGCGTCTAGGATGAAGTAGAGTTCCATCAGCCGCGCTCTGAGCGCGTCATCCTGGATGCCGGTTGAAGCGAACGCATAGTCCAGGCTTTGGCCTGTGACGTGCCAAAAGTCGACGTAGTCGCCACGAAGGCTGCGAAGCCAAGTGTATTCGAGTTGTTTGGCTCGCCACACGGCGGCCAGGGCATCGGCCTTATCGCCGAGGGCGTCGCGACAACGCTCGGCAGCCGCATTCACGTCAAACAACGTGCCATAGGCATCGAATGCGCAGGCACCGACGTCGGTCAAGTCCGTCGCCTCAGTCATACGTGGATAGCCCCGTCTCCGAACGCCAAGACGGCTCGATTAATGTGATTGAGCCTTGGCCGTCAAGCGTCACACGGTCAGCGCAGCAGGTCCGTCTCAAGAAGGCGCGGCGGCGAACTGCCGTTGACCCGCGTCCGATACACCTGGAGGTGTTCCAGGGTCCGCTGCACGTAGTTGCGGGTTTCCGAGAAGGGGATTTGCTCGATCCAGTCGATCGCCTCCTCGACGCTGGTGTTGGGCGGGCCGTTTCGGCTCCGCCAGGAGACCGACCGGCCCGGCCCGGCGTTGTAGGCAGCCAGCGACAAAACGTAGGAGCCGTCGAACCGCTCCAGCATCGCCCGCATATAAGCTTGGCCCAGGTTCATATTGTAATCGGGATCGGTGACCAGGCGGTGGGGCGCGTACGGCAGTGCCACTTGCCGGGCTACCTGCTGAGCCGTGGCCGGCATCAACTGCATCAGGCCGAGGGCGCCGGCGCGGCTCTTCGCATCCACCTGATATGCGCTCTCCTGGCGGATGATGGCCAGCACCAGCGGCTTCTCCAGGCCATGGGTGATGCCGTTGACGCCTGTCGGTACCGGCAGGGTGGGATAGCCGTGTTCCAGCAGCACGGTGCCGTCGCGGGTCACCCGCCTTGCGATGAAGACCCCGAGGTGGGGTTGCCCCGTGGCTTGCGCCAGCGCCGCCGTCATCACCGGCCACGCCGGGCCGTCCCCCAGCCCGGCGAGATGGAGCAGGAACGTGGCGGCCAAGTCCCGTCGGCCGAAGCCGTTCAGCAGGTGCACCGCTGCGGTCAGGTCATGCGCGTCGAACGACCGGCGTTCGGCTGACGACGGGGTCGGGTCCGGGTCAAGCCGGAGCGGCCGGTCCGGCGCAATGCGCGCCGCCGCCAGCTGTCCGTAAAACGTGGCCGGATGTTCCGTTGCTGCCCGGTACCACCGTTCCGCGGCCCGGCGGTCACCTTCCGCTTCCGCCGCGCGTCCGCTCCAGTACGCCCCGCGGGCCATGCTGATGGGGAAGGCAACGCCGGCATGCATCGTTTCGAAGTGCCGTCGTGCCGTTCGAGGATCGTTGAGAAAGCGAAGGGCGATCCAGCCGGAAAGCCATTGGGCCTCGGCATGCGAGGTACTTGTACCGGCCCCGTGCGCGCTTGCCACCCGGTAGGCGTCACGATGGCGGCCATCGGCCAAAGAGCGCCGCGCCAGGATGTGCCGCTCCCGCCACCAAAGGTCGGGATCTCCCGCTTCCGAGGGATGCTGCAACAAAAGAGCCCGTGCGTCGTCGTCGCGACCCTTGGCGCGGCGCCAGCGCGCTCGTTCATAGACAAGGCCGGGATGCGCCTGCAGGTGTGTCGGCACCCTGGCGATGGCCGCGTCGACGCCGGGCGCCATCTGGCGAAGCTGGATGCGTGCGGCGGCCAGGGCCTGTGCCGCCGGTTCGACCCTGGGGAGAAGGCGATTGGCTTCTTCTATCCGGCCCTGCCAGACGAGGTGCTCGATCCGGAGATGATGATCGTCGCGACCGAGCAGGATGCCGAACTCATCCAGAAAGCGGTTCTGGGTGTTGGCGCTGAACCAGCCGTCGGCCCAAACCGCCCGCGCCACCTGAGAGGCACTGTCCCGTTCGCCGAGCGTGACCAGGGCCCGTGCGAAGCGCACGCGTCCCTCGGTCGTGATCGGCTCATGCTGGCGGAACCAGTCGACGATGCGGCGAGGCGGCAGGTCCGCAGTCATTGCCTCTTCGGCCCGCTGGCGCAGCAGGCGTTGGCTGGGCCAATCAGGGTTTTCCGAGATGAACCGGCTGATCTCGTCGAACGATGCCGGGGTGTTGGGGCGCGTCGCCCGGTACCAGGTCAGCAGCTTGCCGGCAACGGGGTGGCCGACCCGGTCCATGGCACGCCGGGCCGATGCCCAGTCGCCCGCAGTGGCGGCGGCAAATGCATCGCGACCCGCTGCCGCTTGGTTCGGCGACGGGGTCGCCGCGTGGGCCTGTACCGAAACGAACAGCAGCACCGCCGTGACCGGCAGCGCGATGCGCAACAAATGACTCCACACAGAATCGACTCCGCGTTCCCGTGACCCGCCCTCTGCCGCGGCGCCCCCGCTCCCGGCCGCGACACGACTTTACAATGGCCGAGCTTGCCGCGGCAACGTTAGCTAAACGTGCATGCTTGCAAACGGCGACACGGGCGGTATCGTGCCCCGCTTCACAGGCCAGCGAGGCGGAGAAAACCATGTTCAAGGGCTCGATCGTTGCACTCATCACGCCGTTCCGGGACGGTGCGTTCGATGAGGAGGCCTATCGCGCCCTGGTTCACTGGCAGGTGGCGGAGGGCACCGATGGCATCGTGCCGTGCGGCACCACCGGCGAATCGCCCACGCTCAGTCACGCGGAGCATAAGCGCGTGGTGGACGTGTGCATCGACGCGGTGGCCGGACGGGTGCCGGTGATCGCTGGCAGCGGCTCCAACGCGACGGACGAGGCGATCGATCTCACGCGCCACGCCAAGGCCGCCGGCGCGGCTGCCGCCCTGGTGGTCACGCCCTATTACAACAAGCCGACGCAGGAAGGGCTGTACCGGCATTTCAAGGCGATCGCGGGCGCGGTCGATATCCCGATCATTGTCTACAACATTCCCGGCCGCTGCGTGGTGGACATGAGCGTGGAGACCATGGCGCGTTTGGCGAAGATCCCGAATATCGTCGGCGTCAAGGACGCAACGCAGGATTTGGCGCGGCCGATCCGCACCCGCCTCGCCATCGGCGAAGCGTTCTGTCAGCTCTCGGGCGAGGACGGCACGGCGCTACCATTCCTGGCGGCCGGCGGCCACGGCTGCATCTCCGTCACCGCCAACGTGGCCCCGGCACTTTGTGCCCAGGTGCAGCGGGCTTGGCGCGACGGCGATTACGGCACCGCCATGAGCCTGCATGACCGGCTGATGCCGCTACACGTGGCGCTGTTCTGCGAAACCAGTCCGGGCCCGGTGAAGTATGCCGCAAGCCTGCTCGGCAAGTGCGAGGCGGAGGTCCGCCTGCCTCTGACCGAGATCGGCGACGACAGCCGGAACCGCGTACGCCAAGCCATGAAGCACGTCGGAATTCTGGCTTGACGCAGCGGCTGACGCGGCCCGGGCCTGGTTAACTCATGGCAGCAAGTCGACGCGACGCTGACGATGCCGGCACCACCATCGTCGCTCAGAACCGCAGGGCCCGCCACGATTACGCCATTGAGGAGACGTTCGAGGCCGGCATCGTTTTGTTCGGGACCGAGGTCAAGTCTCTCCGCCAGGGGCACGCGTCCATCGTGGAGGCCTATGCCGAGGCCACCGGCCACGACATCTACCTGGTCAACGCCCACATCCCCGAGTACGAGGCTGCCAGGCACTTCGGGCACGAGCCGAAGCGGCCGCGCAAGCTGCTGTTGCACCGGCGTGAGATCGAGAAACTGACGGGTGCCGTGCGGCGCAAGGGAATGACCCTGGTGCCACTCTCGATCTACTTCAACCGCCGCGGCATCGCCAAGGTGCGGCTTGCCCTGGCTCATGGCAAGCGCACGGTGGACAAGCGCGCAGCGGTCAAGGAACGGGAGTGGAAGCGCCAGAAAGAGCGCCTGATGCGGGCCCGCTGAGACGACCTGAGCGCAGGCCCTGTCAGGTCGTCTTCGATCGGCATCCCGGGCCACCAGCCTGCGCGAACGAGGAGGGCGGCGTTGAGGCGCCACAGGTTGCGGTGGTCCGTGCCGTGGGCCGATACACCGCCTTGATCGTTGGTGTCCCGAGGGGGTATTCCTACATAAACAAAAATCGCCAAGAAAGAAGCGGGGTGGATTCAACCAGGATCGCGGTAACCGCATGCGGGTGTTGATCGCGGACGATCATCCGTTGTTTCGCGAGGCGTTGGCCTCCGTTATCGCCGAGATGAGTGCCGAGGCGGTGTGCCTTGATGCGGCCAGCTTCGACGAGACGTTCGCCACCGTCAGGGAGGCACCGGACCTCGACCTGATCCTTCTGGACCTGACGATGCCGGGGGCCGAAGGCCTCACCGGCCTCGGCTTGTTGCGGCATGCGGCACCGGCCATTCCGGTGGTGGTGGTGTCGGCCACGGCGGAACGGCGCACGGTGTTGGAAGCGCTCCGTGCCGGCGCCGTCGGCTATCTCCCGAAATCGGCGTCCCGGTCCACCATGATCACCGCACTGCAGATGGTGCTGGCCGGCGGGGTCTACGTGCCTGGTGACGTGATCCGTGCCGGCGCCGCCGATGCCTTGGAGGACCTTGGCGGCGATGGCCGCATTGGTCCCGCCGGGCTCGCGACGTTGACCCGGAAGCAGCTCCAGGTGCTGGAATGCCTAGCCCGCGGCCTCTCCAACAAGGAGATCGCCCGCGCCCTCAGCCTCGCCGAACCCACGGTCAAGACCCACGTCTCGGCGCTTTTGCGCAAGCTCCACCTGCGATCCCGGGCCCAGGCGATCGTCGCCGCCGGCAGCCTGGATTTCAGCCGGCTTCGCCCGCCGGAACCGTCTGCGGTCCAGCCGAGCCGAGGAGATGGGTGACCAGCGAGCGCAGTTGTGCCGGCTTGACCGGCTTGTTGAGCAGCGGGTAGCCCCGCGCCGCCGCCTCCCGATGCAGGGCCGTTGAATGGTCGGCGGTGATCAGCAGCGCCGGCATGCGCCACCCGGTGGCCGCCCGCACCCGTTCGATGGCGTCAACGCCGGTGGCATCAGCTCCCAGGTGATAGTCCGCAATGACCAGATCGGGGGGCGGGCCGCCCGCCGCCAAGTGCCGCAGCGCTTCATCGGCCGATAGCGCCGAGACCACCCGGCAGGACCAGCCGCTCAGCAGCGCGTCCATCGCTTGGCAGATGGCGAGTTCGTCATCCACCACCAGCACGCGGGCTCCCACCGTCACGCCCCGGGCGGTCATGGCGGGGGCCGCAGCGGTGACCTCGGTACCGCAGGCCAGGGGCACGATGACACTGAACACCGATCCGTGGCCGGGCCAGGACCGCACCTGAACCGGATGAGCCAGGATCCGAGCCACGCGCTCGACGATGGCCAAGCCCAGGCCCAACCCCCGCTCCCGGTCCGTGGGTGCGGTCGAGTCGATCTGGCGAAATTCCTCGAAGATCAGATCAAGCTTGTCGATGGCAATGCCGGGGCCGGTATCCCACACCCCGATCTCAAGGTTCGCGCCGCGCCGACGGCAGCCCAGCATCACCTGCCCCGTCCGGGTGTAGCGGATGGCGTTGCTGAGGAAGTTGCGAACGATGCGCTGCAACAGCCGCGGGTCGCTCACCACCACGCCCCGGCTCGGGACATGGCGGAAGCGTAGCCCACGTGCGGCGGCGACGCCGCCGTACTCGGCGGCCAGTTCTCCCAACAAGCTGTCCAGCGGGAACGCCGATGCTTCCACCTGGACTGCGCCGGCATCGAGCTTGGAGATGTCGAGCAAGGCATTCAGCAGGGTGTGGACGGAGCCCAATGCCTTGTCGATGCTGTGCGCGATCGTGCGATTGGCAGGCGACAGCCGTTTTTCCAGAAGCGCGGTGCTGAACAGGCGGGCCGCGTTGAGCGGTTGCAGCAGATCGTGACTGGCCGCGGCCAGGAACTTGGTCTTGGAGAGGTTTGCGCGCTCGGCTTCTGTCTTGGCCGCCCGCAACGCCTCCTCCATCGCCCGGCGTTCGGCGACCTCCTGCGAAAGCTGGCGGTTGAGCTCGGTCAGGGCCGCGGTGCGCTCGTCCACCCGACGCTCCAATGTCTCATAGGCGTCCCGGAGCGCCTGTTCCGCCGCCCGCTCCCCGGTGATGTCATGGGTGAGGACGAAGAACCCGATCACCTTGCCCATTCCGTCGAGGTGCGGGATGTAGCTTTTGCGCGCGATCCGGAGTGTGCCGTCGCCGCGCGGTTCCTCGATCTCGAACGCCACCGTCTGCCCGGCCATGGCCTGATCGATGTACGGCTTCAAGCGCTGGAACTGGGCTTCGCCCTGGACCGCCCGGACCGCGGCGCCGTTGATGGCATCGCGCGAGCGACCGAACCACGCCTCGAATGCGAGGTTGGTAAAAGTGTAGGTGAGGTCGGCATCCACGTAGGCAATCAGGGCCGGCATGGCGTCCGTGATCAGGCGGATTCGGCGTTCACTGTCGCGCAGCGCTTCCGCCGCCCGAGTGCGGCCGGTGATGTCGGTATAGGCACAGACGAAGCCACCGTCCGGCATGGGGTGGTGGCGCATTTCCAGCACCCGTTCGTCGTCCAGCCCGCGCTCCCAGTATGACGGCAACGTGCGCAGCAGGATGGCGCGCTGCTCGCGTGCCTGATGCGCCGGATCGCCCAGGCCATATTCACCCCGGGACGCCGCCACCAGCAGGAACGCTTCCAGCGGGGCTCCTTCCTGAGCCAAGTCCAACGGCATCCGCCACAAGTCGAAGAAGCGGCGGTTCCAGGCCACCAAGCGCAAATCGCCATCGAATACCGCCACCCCCTGGGACAGGTTGTCCAGGGTGGATTGCAGCAGGCGGGATTTTTGCGCCAGTTCCTGCTCCCGCTGCTCTGCCTCGCGCTGCTTCAGGTCGGTGATATCGGTGTAGACCGACACCACGCCGCCGTCCCGGGTGCGGCGTTCGTTGATCTGCACCCAGCGGCCGTCGGCCAGCGCATAGACCTGAGCCCCCTTGGGGTCGTGATGGCTGGCGATGCGGCGGGCGATCCAGGCCTCGCGCGCTTCCCCCTCGGCCCTGACCAAGCCACGATCGACGGTGAGCCGGGCGATTTCGGAGAACGATGTGCCGGGTGCGATGGCCACGCCGAGCGGCTCCCACAGTGCCTGGTACTTGCTGTTGGCGAGCACCATGCGGTCATCGGCATCGAACAGGGCAAAGGCCTGGGAAACGCTCTCGATCGCATCGCTGAGCCGACCCTTGGCCGTCTCGGCCTCGTCACGGGCCCGCATCAGGGCGCGATTGGACGTCTCCAGGTCGGACAGGACCTCGGCCAGCGCGGCGGTACGGTCGCGCACCACCTGTCCCAGCATCACCGATGTCTGGAACATGGAGAATGCCGAGCCCTGGGCGTCCATGCTGCGTTCCACCCGGTCCATCAGGGCGCGATTGATCTTGCGGAGCTTCAGGTTTTCTTTTTCCAGTTCGGCGATGCGCGCGGCGTCATCCACAGGCGCTCCGGGCGCGGAGGCCGTCGCGACCGCGTCGCCATCCGTCGTCATCGCGAACCGTCCTCGCTGGCGCTGCCGCGCGGCTGACCGATGGCGACGCCGGTGAACGTTTGGTTCACGTGCATCGCGTTGAACTGCTCGCCGTAGGTGGAGAAACCCACGACGCGATTGGCGGCGAGCAACCGGGAGACCGGTCCGCTCAGGGCCTTCCGTTCCACCTCCAGGCGCCGAAGGACGCAGTCGCAGCCGATGATCACGCGCGGCTCGCCCACCTCCCGCCGCACTTCGGCCAGGGCTTCCCGCAGGTTCTCGACGATATCGAGGCCTTCGGCCACGGTCAGCACGATGCCCTCGTCGATGGCGCAGAAGAAGGTGAGGCTCTCGTCGTCGTTCACCTTCTGGATCGAGCGGACGTAATACAGGCCGCCCACCTTCACCACCACCGGATTCGCGGCGAAGGCCATCGGGGTGAGGCGGTCGACCTCCAGGCCCACGAGGCGGGCATACTCCCGGGCTGCCGGCTCGCCGTTGATCTCGGTCACCCGCCGCGCTGTCGGGTCGGCTGCTGTGACCACCATCTTGCGGTCGGTCTGAACGAAGTGCTGGGTCCGGAAAACCTGGAACGGCGCGGGTGTGTTGACCAGCAGCAGCACCGCTGAATCCCGCCGGAAGATGCCGTCAGTGTAAACATAGGTATCGCGGAACTCCAGGTCGTCTCCCGCCGATCCGCCAAACAGGGGAATATCGCCGAGGGCGCTGCTGAGGGTGCTGACCACCCATTCCTCCTGCCGCGACAGTCCGTCGATCAGCACCAGCCCGAACGTATGTCCCGTTACCGGCGACAGGGCGCGTTCCCTGAGGGAGGCGACTGCCTGTCGTGCCCGTTGCTGGCTCTCGGCCGGAACGAAGGCCGACAGGTCTTCCACAACCGTGGTCACGGTCGCGAATTCCCCCGCAGGCAGGTGGATGGCGACCATGGACCCGCGCGCGTAGCCTTCCGGCGCGATCTCGCCCGCGGTGCTGCAACCCACCACCCGGGCGCCGGCGAAGCTGTGCGCCAGGGCGCCGGCCAGGGCATTGCGGTCGTAGCGCACCGAGGAGAAGAAGATGACGCAGCCATCCCGGACGTCGCCCAGCGCGGCACGCACTTCGCGTACCGCCTGCTCGGCGGTGGGTGCCCTGGATGCCCCGACCAGAAGGCCGCTTCGTGCCGGACCAGAGGTCTCGATCTGCCGCAGCATCATGACCACCAGGTTATGGGAGGCAAGACGCCCCGTTCAACTCCGTGGCGACAACGCGAGGTCGAGGGCTTCATGCGCACGCTACCGGACCGAAAGCCTGACCGGGGGGGTGTCGCCACTACCCGCTCCGGTCGCCTGGGACACGGCACGCACCACCCCCATCTGCTCCAGCTGGGAAACGGCGCGCAGTACGCTTGCGCCCGCCGCATCGGGCAAGCGACGGTCCGCGACAAACTCGTCGAGCATCTCCTTCAAGGGGCGGGCCCCATCCAGACCCGCCACGAAATCGGCCACCAGGTGCGAGTGGAGGAAGCAGAGCCGGCGGTTGTCATAGTTGTAGACCAGTGCCCCGAACCGTTCGGGCCGGATCGAGACGGTGTCGGCGAGCTTATATGGCGTGGTGACGTTCATTTGAGCATTCTCCCGGCGTCGATCTTCAGGGTGTGGCCGGTGATGTAGCGGCCATCGTCGGAGGCGAGCCAAAGCGCTGCGTTGGCCACGTCGACGGCTTCGATCAGCTTGACCGGCAGGGCATGTCCGGCGTGGATGAAGTTGACCAAGTCTTCCGTCGCCATGGACGCGGCCTTGGCCATGCCGGTGATGATGTCCGTATTGACCGCGGTGGGGTGCAGCGTGTTGACCGTGATGCTGTACTGCGACAGCTCCTGTGCCAGGGACTTGGCCAGCCCGACCACGCCCCACTTGGAGGCACAGTAATGCGCCATGCCCGGATCACCCCGGAGCCCGGCCACCGACGACGTCATGATGATGCGCCCACCCTGGTTGCGCGCCAGCATGTGCGGCACGACGTACTTCACGGCCAGCCAGTACCCCTTGAGGTTGATATCGATCATGGCATCCCACCAGTCTTCGGTGATGTCCCAGGTGAGGGCCATGTCGGCGATGCCGGCGTTGCACACCAGGATATCGATCTGGCCGAACTCGGCCATGGTCTCGGCGACCGCCGCCTCCATCTCCGCCGCGGAGCGGACGTCCACCTCCAACGGCAGGATGCGCCGGCCCAGTTGGCGGACCAGACCTGCCGTCTCGGTCATGTCCTCCGGTTTGGCGAGGGAGTAGCGCGGGTAGGGCAGGTCCCGGCAGATATCCAGGGCGGCGATATCCGCACCCTCGCGCGCCATGGTAACGGCGTGCTCCCGGCCCTGGCCGCGGGCGGCGCCAGTTATCAGGGCGACCTTGCCGTCAAGCTTGCCCAAGTGAGTGATCCTTCGTCAGCCGTACCATGCCGGAGAGCCTTGGGGCCGTCACCCCGCCGAAGCGGGGCTCGGTCCGGCTTGTGCGCCTCCTCAGTACACGCCGCACATCCCGTCGATGCTGACTTCCTCGATCACCACGTCGTCAAGGATGCGGGGCTGCGCTTCCGCCGGCTCTCTCTGGGCAGGGACGCGCGCAACCGGCGACATCGGGGACGTAGCGTCGTCCGCCGTGGTGGCATCGGCGACTGCGGCACTGGGGTTCTCGATCAACATGATTGTTTGTCTCCTTTTTCGTTCAGGGTGCTTCGGTCTCGATCACGGCCTGCCCTGCCGAAGCGTCGCGGGCGGGACTCGGATTACCGGACCATGGTTGGCTCCACGGTCTCAGCTTCGCCACCGGATGCGCGGCAGCAAAGGTCGATAGTGCCGGCGGGCCAGGCAGCCGCGCCAGACGCCGACCTGGTAGGCGGCCATTTCTAGCCAGTAGAGCCCGATGAAGGTCGGCAGCGACAGGGCCGGGTTGAGCCGGCGGTGGTCGCAGATCGGTGGCAGCAGCATCAGGACTGCCGCGGCGCTCAGCAGTGGCGGCCAAAGCATGGCAAGTCCCGCCAACAGGACGCCATGGTAGCGGGTGACGTCATGGCCGAAGTGGTACAGGGACGCGGCGTGTTCCCGCACCATGGATGCCGTCATATCGGGCAACGGCACCCTAAGCCCCACCCGCCGCGCGCGCCGCTGCTTCGCCACCACTTCCGCGACCGCCAATGCCACAGCGAGCAACAGCAGAGCCAGCGACACGGTCCAGGCGAGCGGCAGCGCAACCAGTGCCGCCAGCCCAACCAGTCCGACCCGTGGGACATGCATCACCCGGCCGTTCTCGGGGTGGCGTCGCTGCAGGTCGGCCTCGGAGGCGCCATAGTCGGCGCGGCGGCGTAACAACTCGCCAAGCCGCGCGCGATGATCATGGGTGATGCCTTCGACACTGGCGTAGTGGGCGCGGTGGCCGTGTTGCGCCAGCCGCCAGACGAAGTCCACGTCTTCTCCGACCCGCATATCGGCGGAGAAGCCGCCCACAGCCAAAAAGGCGTCGCGACGGACGATCAGGTTGCAGGTCGGGAGATACGCGATCGCCTCGGCCGGGCCGACGGCACCGGTCGTCGAGCCCATGTCGAGCGGCGAGCGCACGGCTTCGAACGCCGCGACCCGGCCGTTCGGTGCCGGGGCGATCACCCGCCCCCCAACCACGGCAACATCCGGGTCGCCGAACCAGGCTAGCAAATCACGGAGCCAGCCCGGGCTCGACACGCAGTCGTTGTCGGTGAAGGCCAGCAGCGTGCCTTCGGCCTCCGCCGCGGCCAGGTTGCGCGCCGCTGACTGGCCGCTGTTGTGGTCCAGCCGCATGTACCGCACCGGCAGCCCGGCGAGAGCGTCCGCGAGCGGCGGGTCGCTGGCATCGTCCACCACCAGGATCTCCACCTGCTCGCGGGGGTAGTCCAGAACCAGGAGGGACTGGACGCAGGCGCGGGTGGCGGTCGGGCGGCCATGCGCCGCCACGATGATGGAAACCGTCGGCCATAGTGCGGGCACGCCCGGCTCCCGCACCACCAGCCGCCGCCGGGCCAGATCATCCAGAAACCGGGCCGCAACCGGCGGCGACAGTGCTGGGACCCGGGCGCTGATCTCGGCAAGATCGCGGGCTTCCGAGCCGGACACCGCAGCTACAAGGTCGGCCCCGAGCGGGTTCAAGCGGATCGCCATCAGCGGCCGCGGCGAGAACAGCACACCGCCGCCATCGCGCCTGATCACGTCCACGCCGTCGGCGAGCCGGTAGCGAAAGCACCGGTCCGGCTGGGGGCGCTCAAGCGCGTGAGCCGGCTGGCGCGGCGCGAGCCGCAGGGCGATCGCCTCAGCGGTCATCGGGATGGCCCTTCGCTCGCTGCCGGTCCCTGCCGCAGGACATCCCGGTAAGCCTGGATCTCGGCGGCCAGGTAGCGGTGGCCGCGATCCGCGCAGGCCGCGGTGGCGTCGCCCAGGATCCCGGTCGAGGTAACCGACCGCAGGCCGTCCCGGCGCAGCCGGGGCATGATGTCCTTCAGACCGTCCCGACAGCCGGCGGTGGCGCGGTGCATCCGCACCAGGTCGGGCCGCAGGGCCAGCATTTCCGACGTCTCGCCCTCGCCGGCGTGCAGACCGACCGCCACCGCCGGAATGCCGTCCGCGGCCGCCACCGCCAGAATCGCGTCGGACAGGGCGGTGCCCGCTCCCAGGAGCGCCACGCGCAGGTGTGGCAGCTCCCTTTCCAATCGGCCTGCGGCCAGTTCCAGCGCGTCAGCATTGCCGCCATGGGCCGAGACCACGACCAACTGCTGCACGCCCCATTTCGTCGCCCGGCGTGCACAATCGACGATCACCCCGGCCAGGGTCTCGCGCTCCAGTCCCAGCAGCCCGGCAAATCCCTGGTGCTCGTCGGAGCAGCCGACAGGCAGCGTCGGGGCCACCAAGGCATTCGGCATAATGCTCGCCAAACGTTCGGCCAGCGCCTCCGCCCGGTAGGTGTCGGTGCCGAGCGGCAGGTGGGGGCCGTGCTGTTCAGTGGCGCCCAGCGGCAGGATCAAGGTAGTGGCCCCGGTGGCCACGGCTTCGGCCACCTCGGGCCAAGTCAGCTCGGCCATCGACAAAATCATGCCGGCCGTTCCAGGAAGCCGTGGTCCGCCAGGAAGGCGATAATCTCGTCCGCCGTCTGTTCCGGGGGGGCTGAGACGATCCGGCCGGATTTCTGCGCGATGCCGGCGGACATCACCTGCAACACGCGCTCGTGCGGCGGCAGCGACGTGTCCGGGATGAAGATCTCTCGCGGGCGGTGATAGGGCGGCATGGTCGCCTGCGCGGTCGGCGCCGGGAAGTTCAGATCCACCGGCGACAACCCGAGTTCACTCAGGTCCTGCACCGGGATGGTGGCGCGTTTCGCCTTCAGCAGGTCAGGCAGGCCTGCATAGCGAAGCGGCGCCGCGCCGGCTTCCACAGCGAGCACGGCCGGAAGCTGCACCTCCCCCTCCGATCGCGCGCCTTTCGGCAGCCGGCGCAGAAAACGGACCATTGAGCCGTGCAGCATGAACTCGACGATGTCGGTGACCACCGGCCAGTCCAGGTACTCGGCAATCAAGGCGGGCACCTTGCCGGAGCCGGTGGCAAGGCTGCGCGCGCCACACAGCAGCAGATCTGGGAGTTCGGCCGTCCGGAGCGCGGTGGCGAGAAGCAGCGCGGTGACGGCCGGTCGGGTGCTTGTCCGCCCCTCCTCCCAGACCCTGAGGACCGCGTCGGCGCCCACCGCGAGGGCATCGCGCAGGATCGAGTCTGCCTCCGCAGGCCCGACGGTCAGGGCCGTTACCCGATCTTCCGGCGCGCGCAGTTGCAGCCCCAGTTCCAGCGCGGCGGCATCGGCCGGGTTGAGAATGTAGAGCATCCGGCTCGCGTC
>REEP01000095.1 GCA_007695045.1 Rhodospirillales bacterium
CCGTGCTACCGACAGCGCGGGCGAGGATGGCATCGCGGCGGACGACACCGGCCCCCCCGAGCCCGACGAATTCCTGGCCTGGCTCACCGACGGCATCCGCGAGCGCCGGCTGGAGCTGAACCAAGTGGGCGCTTTGGTCCACGTGGTGCCGGAGGGGCTGCTGCTGGTCTCGCCCCGCATCTTCAAGGTCTACGCCGGCACCGATCCCGAGAGTGGCCGCCATTGGGAATACGTCCAGCGCCGCCTGCTGCGGAAGCGCTGGCACCGGGTCCACGCCCGCGGCCGGGGAATCTTCGAGTACCAGGTCAGCGGCGAGCGCAAGACCAGCCGACTGAAAGGCATCGTCCTCACCGACCCCGCAACCCGCCTCAACCTCCCCCTCCCCGAAGCCAACCGCCACCTCACCCGGGTGACGCCGTTGTAGGACGGCGTGCGTGACCATGGCTCAGGCGGGCTTGGGCACCACCGCGGTGGCCGGAACGTCGAGCCGCCAGCTCAACCCATGGCGCAGCGCAAAGGCTGTCAACCTCATAACCTGAAGGTTGCAGGCTCAAATCCTGCCCCCGCAACCAAAAAGCGCCGTCAATTCAATGAGTTGGCGGCGTTTTGTTTTCATGTCCCCACCCCGGCCGTGCCGCCGGCTACCAAATAGCTACCATTTGGAATCCGATTCGGGACGGTCAATGGCGGCCGCCGGCGGTGGTGTGCTCACTCCTTCTCGAACCCATGAGCCGAGAATTTGAGGGTGCGGCTGTTCTCGGTCACCGTGCGCACCACGGTGTCGGGAACACCCTCGGGAACATGGGCCTGGATCTCCAAGGTCACCGCCACCGAGGATCCGACCAGCCCGGTGAGGTGCGCGATCACCTCGTCCGCGATCCGTCCGGCATCGCGCCCAACGCGAGCGGCGTCGAGCGCGACCGTGCCGTAAAAGCGGCATGGCTTGGAGCTTGCAGCCGGGCCGGCGTCGGAGCCTTCACCCGAGCTGCCGGAAGGGCTTTCCGGCTGAGCGTTGACGGGCTGACCTGTCGCGGTCGAGGGCCCGCCCGCCGTGGCAGCTGCGGCCGCCTGATCCGCCGCCTGTTGCTGGGCCGCGACATCCGGCTTGACCACCAGCCCGTCACCGGCGTCCGTCACCCCATCCACCCGCTGGCCACAGCGGAGACCGCGATAGCGGCCGGTCGCCTCGTCGTATCCGTCGGCGTAGGCGAAGGACTCCCGCTGCCACAGCAGCAGACCGAGCCCGTCCTGAACGGCGGCGATCAACACCGCCGGATCGCGCAGCCGCGGCAGGTAGACGTATCGCGCGAAATCCTCGACGAGCTGACGAATGGCGACATGGTCGCCGCGCCACAACGGCACCCGGTCGAGCTCCATCCGCAGCCGCGTGCCGGCCAGGGAGGGCACGAACAGCTCTTCCGAGCGCAGCTTCTTGCTGGCGCGAACGGCGAGACTGGCCTGGCCGGACAGACGATATGCCTGCCACTGCATGGCCGCCTGCGGCGTCGTCTGCACCGGAACCAGCAGCCACTGATAGGCTTCCGGCAGTCGCGCTACGACGGCGCCGTCGGCGGCCTTCCGCTGGGTCTCCGCCTGGCGCACCTGATGGGGGTCAAGGTTCAGCCCGTCCTTCTCTTCCAGGATCGACGACCACGCCAGATAGCGCCGCACCGCTTCGTCCAGGTCCTGAAGCCGGGTCTGATCCACGGCCAGGAAAACGAGCGTGTTCTGGAACAGCCGCGGGCCGCTGCCGCGCTGCTGGAGGATGGCACTGGCGGCGGCTTGCGCCTTGTTGCCGGCATCCTTGCTGTACGGATGCTCGGTTCCGAGCACGACGAGGCGTGCCTCCATGTCGTCCGGCACATCGGCGCCCGATTGCGGGCCCGGATGAATGCGGCGGAAATCACCGGTCGCGCGCAGGTCCTTGCGAAGCCGGTCCTCCACCTCCGCGACAACCGGATCGGTGTTGCGCTTGTACTGCTCGGCCCGGTCTTCCGCGAGCTTGGTGACCGTCGGCTGGGTCGAGTACCAGTAGCGCGGGCCGTCCTGATAGAGGAAGGTCGCGGACGCGCTCAGGCGCCGCAGCGCATCGCCGAAGACCGCCGGCGACTCGCCCGGCATAACGCAGCCTAGCTTGATGTGCCGGTCCTCGATGCCGCGGTTGGCGGCCGTCGCGGTCGGCGCCGAGCCGAGATAGATGGTGCGCGCCACCCGGCGCGTCGCGGCGAACTTGCCGAGGTTCGGCACCTCGCCGTCGATGCGCAAGGGCAGCGCGTTCGGCCCATCCACGTCTTTCTCGATGATCGGTTTCCACTGATCGGACAGATAACGCGTCAGTTCGTCGCGGACCCGCAGGTCGTCGATCGGGATGTTGCAGGGCATGATCAGGGGGTTCCGGTCGCCCTTCTCCCACAGCGAGTGGATGACGGCGGCCATCAGCCGCAACACGCCGCGCGTGCGCTGGAACTTCACCAGCGTCGACCAGTCCGTATAGAGCCGATCGAACACCTCGGGATGGATCGGATACGCGGCGCGCAGCCGGGTCTCGTAGTCGGACTCCCGGCACTCGGGCGGGAACTCCTGGTGCTGGGCGCGATAGAGGTCGGTAAAGGCGCGCGCCACGTTGTCGCGGGCGGTGAACTGGCCCTTCTCCAGCATCGGCTCGAACAGCCGGCGGCGGACGATCTCGAAGCCCTCCTCGGTGCTGGCCGGCGCCCATGAGGATTCGACCCGGCCGATGACGTTGCGCAGCCGCGCCAACGCCGCCCGCCCGCGGGCACCGCCGACCTCCTCGTCCTCGGCCTGGGCATGGGGCGAGCCCCCGGTATCCGAGGCCGGCAGGCTGATGACCAGCAGGCAGGTTCGGGCGAGCTTGGCGGACTCGGTCAGCGCCTGGGCGAAGGTGAAATGCGTCTCGAAGCTGCCGCCCGGCAGGTCGGTATCCTCGTGCAGCTGGCGCGCGTAGGCGACCCATTCGTCGATCAGGATCAGGCACGGGCCGTGGTCGTTCATCAGTTCGCGCAGCCGGTCGCCGGGACTGGTGCCGCGCTCGTCGTCGGCGCGCACGCGCTCGAAGGCCTGTACGCCGCCGAGCTGCCAGGCGAGTTCGCCCCAGAGGGTGCGCACCACCGTGCCGTCCGCCTTCACCGACGGATTGCCCGGCGAAAGCTTGTTGCCGACCAGGACGACGCGACTCACGCCGCCGGCAATCTCGTCGACACCGGCATCGGCCATCAGCGCATCGATGCCGAGAAGCTCCGCCGGCCGGGCACCCGAGAACAGGTGATAGAGCGCCAGCATGGAGTGGGTCTTGCCGCCGCCGAAATTCGTCTGCAGCTGGACGACCGGATCGCCGCCGTCACCGGCGAGGCGGCGCATCGCGCCGATCAGCAGGTCTTGCAGGCTCTGCGTCAGATAGGTGCGGCGGAAGAACTCGGCCGGGTTGCGATACTCGTCCGTGCCCTCGCCGAGATGCACCTGCCAGAGATCGGCGGCGAATTCCGCCTGCTGATAGCGGCCGCTGGCCACGTCCTTGTGCGGCGTGACGATTTCCCGCCAGGGCTTCAGCGCGCCCGTCACCTGGCTTTCGATGGTGCTGGAGGTCTTCCGCCGTTCGCTCCGCGACTGTTCCTCGAAGATCAGCCGGCGCAGCTCCAGCTTCATCTTCTGCACGTCGTCGGCCTGCGGCGCGGAGACGGCGGTCAACAGCCGCTGGATGGAATCGAGCGCGCGATCCGCATCGTCGCTGGAAAAGGCGTTCTGGTGTGCCCAGGCGTTGCGGTGGCCGCGGATCTCACCGACCAGGCTGCGCTCGGCGAAGCCCAACGTCTTGCGGAAGACGTCGTTCCAGGTCTCCCACATCAGCTTCAACAGACCGGCGGCATCCCATTCGGCGACCGGCCTGTTCGCCAGCACCGGGTCGTCGGCGAAGCGGCGGATGGTATCCATGCGCACGGAGCCCGCCTTGACCGCCGCATGGATCTCCCGCTCGACGAAGGGCGCGAGCCCGGCCTTGAGGAGATCGAGGGCCTTGCCGACCCGTTCCTGGTTGGTGATCGCCATGTCCGGTCAGCCCCCCGCCTTCGGTGCCGTCTTGCGCGTGCGGCCGCCCTTGGCGCCGTTGGCGCGGGCCGCGGCCGCCTTGGCCGGCGATGTCGCCCGGCCGGCGCGGGCGGCGCGCTCACGGTCGGTCCACGCCCGGGTGCCGAACAGGCCGGCGAGCAGGCCGGGCACGCTCACGTCGACATCGAGACGCTCCCAGTGCAGCCCGATGCCCTGGCCGAGCACCTCGACCGCGGCGAGATCGGCATCGCTCGCCGCCTCCAGCCCCTGCACCCGGCGCGCCGGAAAGGTGAAGCTGCAGCCGTTGGTGAGCCCGACGCGGACCTCGCCGCTTGCCGGATCGTAGCGTGCGGAGGCCGCGCGCGGTTCGTCGGCGAGCACGTGGGCGCCGCGCCGTTCGGCCTCGGCGATGATGATGGCGAGATCGTCATCCATGAATCCGTCTCCATTCGGCCAGCAGGCGGCGGCGCTCCCGCGCCACCTCCTCGATGATGCGGCGCATGTCGGCCCGCCCGATGCCGGCGACCCAGTCGAGGGTCGAACCCATCGGCCCCTCCAGCGTGATCCTCGCCTCGCCGCCCGGGCCCCTCCCGATCGGGCGGCAGGCGGTCGGCCATCGTCGCCCCCCAACGTCAGGCCGCCGGATGGATCAGAGCCAGCGGCTCGCGGCCATGCTTGCGGTAGATCGTGAAATCGGCATCCAGCGTGAACACCACGTGCCGCTCATTCAACTCGGCCATGCGGACGATGCAGGCATCGGCCAGCGACATCGGCCGGTCGCGGTACTTGCGATGCAGGGAATGCAACTCGGCCACCTGCTCGGCGACAGAAAACGCGATCCGCAGCGCGCCATTCTCCAGGAGTTCGAACACCGCATCCTGTGCCTTCGGCAGACGCGCCAGCAGAAACATCGTCTCCGCCAGCATCGGCTCGCAGACCAGAAGCGGTGCGTCGATGTCGCCAATCCGCTCGGCGACCCAGCCGTGATGGCGCTCGGCCCGGTCGAGGAAGGCGACCAGCGGGCCGGTATCAACGATCGCGGCCAGCGTCACGGCCTAAGCCCGCCAGGTGCTCGGGGTTGGAGGCAAGATCCGGGATACCGGAGTCGACGACGCCGCAGGCATCTTGCATCAGATCGGCAAGCCGCGGCCGCGCACGCTCGCCTTCCGGCGCTTCGAGCACGCGCCGCAAGCCCTCCTCGACCAGCTCCTTGAACTTCTGGCCGCGCAGCGCCGCCGCCGCCTTGGCGCGTCGATAGAGGTCATCGGACAACTCGACGGTGGTCTTCACAACGGCCAACTCCGAAACAGCAACCCATAAAACCATTTTTATGGTTTGCTTCCTTTGCCGTCAAGGCGAGAGCATCATAGCAGTACGGCCTGCGCCGGCGCAGCCTCGGCCGTGGTGTCGCGGGCGAGGCGCGCGATTTCCGGCCAGCTCTGGACGAGGCCGTTGTAGGCGAGCGCCTCGGCGGCCCGCTTCTTGCGCTCGCAGGCGGTATAGAGGCGGTAGGCCAGCTCGCGCGCTACCTCGGCCCTGGCGCCGAGTTTGGCGACGATCTCGGCGGCCGAGGCTTCGCCGCCGGCGTCGAGGCGGCGGATCAGGTGGTGGACGATCTCCCATACCGTGAGGCGCTTGTCGGTCAGCGGGTCCCAATCGGCGGGCAGCTCCTCGGGGCGGAGCAGGCGCACCTTGCCGGCCCGCGAATGGGCGATGCCGGCCTCGACCAGGCCGGCGACGCTGGTCACCTTGGCGCGGGCCAGCACGTCGGCGACGCCAAACTCGCCGTCGTTGAAGGCGAACTGCTCGAACCAGGCGATGGCAAAGCGGGTGTCGGCATCGAAGTCCCCTTCCTGCTCGGCCAGCACCTCGTCGAGCACCTGGTTGATGATGGCGAGCGCGTCGCGCACGGAAAGCTGTTTGCCTTCCGCGTCCATCACCTTGGCATAGCGGGTGAACACCGCCATGCCGGGACCGATCGCGGCTTGCGCCAGGTCCACCGGCGCGATGTTGCCGCGCTGGAGCTTGGACAGCGCCGCCGGCAGCTCAGCCTTCAGCGCGTTCAGAAACTCGCGGCGGGTGGCGGTCGGGGCGCTGGCGGGGCGCGGGCGGCAGACGAGGACGATGGAAGAGGCCAGCGCGTTGGTGCCCGAGCCGATCATCCGGTTGCCAAGCTCGGTGCGCATCGGCCAGGTGCCGCTGAGGCCAAAGCCGGCACGGATTACTGCGTCGAGAAATGTCTCCCAGCCGGTCGAGGCGGTGCCGTCCTTGCCGTCGGTCTCGGATTGCTTGAAGGCGTAGTAGATTGTGGTTGGAAAGCCGGGATGCGCCTGTTCGGCCAGCCGGTTCATGGCGGCGGTCATACCGTCGAGGAAGAACGACTCCGCCTTGTCCTTGCTGCCGTGGCGATAGGGGGTGGCAACCAGTTCCTCAGCCTTCGGTACGGCGAGGGTCGAAAAAATATGTGGAAATATAGGCTTGAGAGAATGGCGGAGCCAGACGTAGAAGAAATCAGAAAGGTCTGCGTATCCAATGTTGTCATAGTATGGCGGGTCTGTGGAAACGATCTTATTCGTCGTGAGGCCTTGGCTCGCGGCGTCAGCTTGATCACCCTGTCCGAAGCTTGACCCGTAACCTGCGGCAACCCCTTCAACGCTCTCAGCTGTCCAATCAACGGCGCCGACAAAACTTCCTGTTCCATCGAGCAAAGTGTTTAGTTCAGCATAGTCCCAAGTCATTGGGATGCTTTGACGAGCAAAGGTGTTTCGAGTTGAATCCCTTTCGGTGAACCAAGTGCAGATGCTTGATCCGCGATCTGCGAGCTTAGATATCGCAAACGCTAAATAGACCGCGACCGCTTCGGCGTAGGCCTGGGCGGCGGTGCCGCCGTCGTTGATGGGTTTGTTGTCATCCGCGAGGCCGGCGGCGAGGGCGTCGGCGCGGATGCGCTCGCGCGCCTCGCCCACCAGATCGGAAAACGTGTTCAGCGCCACAAGCTGTCGCGGGGTGAAATAGTCTCCAAAGGTCCTAAAGCCGTAAATTCTACCTTGCGCATTGCTGGCCCACGTGCCTCGGGAGGGCGCATCAGGTTTCCACGCGGGTCGAGCCGAACGCGCGATCTCTTCATGCTCGGCGCTGGGCGAGAGGTACACGCGCCCTCGGTCGCCCTCGGCGACGATCGCCATCAGTCGCTCGCCCATGCGACCGGAGTTAGCCTCGTCGTCGATGTACGAGTACGAAAATGGCGAACCTGACATCAAACACTTGAAGGCGCCGCGGCTGAGCTTCGTCCCCGCCTTCGCCGCCTCGGAGTCCTTTGGCTTGCCGACCTTGACCGTGAAGCGGTAGCCGCCGTCCTCGATCACCGGCTCGACATAGGCCTCCTTGCCGGCCTTGGTGGAGAGCATGAAGGTGGAGGCGAGCGGCACATCGACGGTGCGGAAGGCCGGGTTGGGGCTCTTGACCGTGCGCGCCCACAGCCAGGCGATGACGGTGAGCTTCCGGCCGAGATATTTCTTCAGGTCCGGCCGTGCGGGCGAGACGCCCGCGCTCCCAGCCACCATGTCGGCCGTCACCTCGATCGGCGGATAGAGGTGGCCGATGCGCTTTTCCGCCTCGTCGCGCATCCACTGGCCGTAGTAGCGCACGTCCTCGGCCAGCCCCTGCGCCCCCTTCCAGCCGCGCAACTGCCCGTGTTTGGCGTCCTCCCGCGCCACCGGGTTCACCGGCGGGAATCCTGCGAACTTGGGCGGGATCTCGATCATCGCCTTGCAGATCAGCACGGCGACGGGGTTGAGGTCCGACGCGTACGCCTCCAGCCCCAGCCGCTGCGCCTCCAGCGGCAAGGCACCACCGCCGGCAAACGGGTCGTGAAAGGCCGGCAGCTTGTGGCGGTCGAATAGTTCCTTGGCGCGGGGGTGATCGGCGTTCGCCGCACAGGTGCGCCGCCAGCTCTGCCAGATTTCGGCGCGGGCCTTTTCCAGCACCGCCTCGTTGGTGGTGTTCTCCCAGAGCACCAGTTCCTCGATGATCGCGAACAGGCGCTCGCGCTCGATGTCGGCGGCGCAATCCTCCAGCGTCGGCTCCGGACCGGGCTCGGGAACCGCGACCTCCTCCTTCCCGGTTGCGGCCTCGAACTCGGCTTTGCGCTTTTCCCAAAGCTCATGGCGCTTTTTCAGTTCGCGCTGCGCCGCGCGGCGGGTCTCCGGCGCGCCGAGCAGCGTCTCGACGTAAGCCGAGGGATCATCGACCATCTGCGCAAAGATCACCGCCCGCGCCGCCGCCAGCGGCCGCCGCGCCCACCACAGATGCAGCGTCGAAGGATGCCCGTGCCGGATCGACTTCTCCCGCGCCGAAGCCTTGTTGATGGCCTCCAGCGGCAGGGCGACTTCGATGAGTTTTTTGCGCACTTGCAACGTTTGTCCTTGCTCGTCAGTTCTTTCGGGGCCGGGCACGCTTGGAAACGGCGACTACGGCGTTCAGTTTCTCTGTAATTTCGGCGTCGATGTCTTCCGCCGCCACAAACCCCGCAAGGCGGTGGTAATCCGTCTTGGTCATCAGGTTGGGGAGTTCCAGCTTCTTGTAGAAGCGCTCGAACACCCGATCCAGAAAGGCGTTGCTGGCCTTGATGTCCGGCCCCCAGGGAGACGGTTCTCCCAGGGTTGACAAGGCATGCTCGATCTCGGTGATGGCATCGACCATGTGCGAGCTCCAAGCGCTGCCGAACAGTTCGCCCGCGTGCCGGCTCCCTTCGGCGACCGCGAAGGTGAGCAATACCTCGCGCTGGCACAGGTAGTTCTCGATTTCCCGGCGACGCCACATCAGTTGAGTCAGGTTGGGGTCGTTTGGCGGGTCCTGGTCGAGGCGGTCGTAGATGGCTACGCCCACGAGGTCGGCCTTTGCCTCACGGACGCCGTAGAAATGTGCCTGCGCCTTCGTCGGCTGATTGGCGACATAGTGCACATAGGGGCTTTCCAGCAGATCCGCCGCCGGGTGCTTCAGACGGCGTGCGAGCTCCAGCAGGATGGCGAGATCCGTCGAGCCTTCAAGATAGAGAATCCAGCCCTTCTCCTCTGCCTGCAGGTAGTGCTCGAAGCCGATCTCCTTCAGCGCTTTTGCGACCTGGCTGCCGCGATCATCGATGCGATGCGGTTTGCCGACGAAAGCGATCAGGACGTCACGATCCGCGGCCTCGTTCAGAACCACCTCTGAATGGCTGGCCGCAATGATCTGGCTGCCCGTGCGTTCCGCGGTTTCGCTCAAGAGCTGATAGATCTGACGCTGGCGCAGAATCTCCAGGTGCGCATCCGGCTCATCCAGCAGCAGAACGGAGTTAGGATTGGCGGTCATGTGGGCCAGCAGCAGCAAGGTCTGCTGCTGGCCGCGCCCGCTGGCGGACAGATCCAACCGGACGCTGTCGCGCGTTCGATAGGTCATGGTGACCTCGCCCCGCTCTGACACGTATTGGGGCTTGTCGAGCCGGCTGCCAAAGAGAGATTTAATGCGACCCGCGATTTCCTCCCATTTGCCTTCGCCATCCTCGCTTTCAGTGATCTGGTAACAGAGGTTCCTCAGCACCTCGGCGGTTCGCCCCTCGCCGAGGCGGACGTTGATGGCCCCCCGGTCGAGACGCGTCTCGTTGGCCGCGAGGCCGGACATGGGTGGCAGATACGCAATACGAACATTCGCGGCCGTCTCGGGAACCGCCATGCGTTGATCGTCTGCGAGGCGCAGGGGCCGGCAGTAAAAGGATTCCTCGTTCGCGTAGTCGAATTCCAGGCCGCAGGACCAATCGACGCCATCCACTTCGATCTCGATGTGCACGTTCACTGTTCTTGTTTTTCCGTCCTTTCGACTACCGCTGCGAACATGCAGGTCGCGCCATAGCAGATTGGCCGCCGGCACTGGCACTGCGATCAGATCCCGCCGGTTGATCGTAACACCCGGCCGTTTGGTCGGAACATCGCCCGTTCCGCGCTTCTCCATCCAGCGCTTGAGACCGATGTCCCACAGCGCGAGCGCCTGGAGTGCCGTGGTCTTGCCCGCATTGTTGGGCCCGACCAGGACCACGCGGTCGCCCAGTTCGAGTTCGACGTCGTCGAATAGCTTGAAATTGCGGATCTTGAGTTGGGTCAGCATGTTAAGAGCCCGCAAACCTTGCGACGGCCCGGGAGGCCACGTACGCTTCGTCCTACTGGGGTATTCACCCCGCCGGCGATAGCATCGCCGGTCCACTGCCCCGAGAGGAGCGCTGCTTTTTTCCAAGCCCTCACGACGGCACCTCCGCTCGCGCCAGAAGCTCGGCGAAGCTGTAGTTGACGCTCGCCGCATGGAAATCCGGCTCGCGCTGGAACGGTTGACGAATGTAGTGGACCCTCTGGTTTCCACTGTCGAGGAACTCGACGATCGCCAGGATAAAATCGTCCGGCTTGTTGAGCGAAGTGAGGATCTCGTTGCGGGTGACGGTGATGGTCTGCGCACCGGAAATGCGCCCCTTGACCTCGATGAAGCGCAGCCGACCGGTGCCGGGAACGCGGCTCTCGATGTCGTAGCCGAGCTTGTCCAGTTCCCGGTCAACGGGCTCGAAGCCGAGGCCGCGTTCGGTCTCCATGATGATCGCCCGCGCCCGCGCGGCGGCGGCGTGCGTGTCGACCGGCGATGCGACCGCCGTGATCGCCCGGCCGGTCATGGCGGCGAGGAGCCCCGCCGGCACGACGAGGAGCCCACCCAGCACGACCGGCGGCAGCGGCGCGATCTGGCGCTCGCGCTTGATCTCCTTCATGCGCTTTTCGAGGCGAGATTGCAGGACGTCGGCGCGCTTCCGCGCCTCGCCGGAATTGAGCCGCGCCACCGCCTTCCCCGCCTGCTCCTGCGCCTTCAACTGCTCGGCCCGGAAATCCCAGTAGTTGATCTCCTTGGTCAACCGGTCCTTGACGGCGGCCTCGGTCTTGTCGAGAAGCGCCAGCTTGCGGCCGCGCACCTCCGCCACGTGCTCCGGCACGACACGGGTGACGGCGTGGGCCTGCGCCCTGGCTTCCAGCTCCTTGCTGATCCACCGGCATTCCGACCGCGCCAGGATCTCGGCAACTCCGGGTTCGCCCGCCTGCGCCGGGCGATAGTCGAGATAGGGCGCGTAGTTCAGGTGGCGCGTGGTGCCCTCGCCGTCGATCTCGACGAACAGCAGCCGCTTGGAGACCACCCGGCGCTCGCCGGTTTTCGTGACGCTGCCGTCCTGGATGGCGTTTTCGAGGTAGAATAGCACGCGCGGCTGGGTGCCCATGTCCCGCTCGTCCACCAGGACGGTGCCGCGCCGGAGCAGGTCGCGGTGCCGTTCCAGCGTCAGGTCGATGGTCGCATCGAGCAGCGGGTGGCCCGGGCAGACGAAGGCCGCCAGCGGCTGGCCGGGCGGGGCGACCAGCAACTTCTCGAAGGCGATGCGCTCGTAGCGGGCCAGCACCGGCTCGCCGATGCCGATCAGCCGGTCGCGGTTGCGTACGGGGGCCGGGACGTGCGTGACCTCGAAGCGGCGCGGCTCGCGCTTCTTCACCGTGCCGCCGAGGCGTCGGAACGCCTCCAGGAAGAACGACTCGATGTAGTGGGGCTGGAGTCGCCGGGCCTCGGCGCGTTCCATGTCCTCGCGGATGCGATGCACGCGGCTGGCGTCCATGGCGTCATGCGCCAGCGCCCGGTCCTCCAACAGGTCCTGAATCTCGCCGCGGTCGAAGGCGTTCTCGACCACCTGGGTCAGGCGGGCGCGCACCTCCGGCTGTTCGCCATAGCGGATGGCGTCGATCAGGAGCTCGCGCAGCGGCCGGCCCTCGAACTGGAGCTTGCCGAGCACGTCGAAGACCTGGCCGCCGAGCGCCTGGCGCGCCTGTTCGAGCTTGTCCAGAAGGCGCCGGTAGACGTCGCCCTCGCGGGTCTCGTCGGCGACCAGGTTCCACAGGTGGCAGACTTCCGTCTGGCCGATGCGGTGGATGCGGCCGAAGCGCTGCTCCAGGCGGTTGGGGTTCCAGGGAAGGTCATAGTTGACCATCAGATGGGCGCGCTGGAGGTTGATGCCCTCGCCGGCCGCGTCGGTCGCCAGCAGCACCTGGACCTCCGGATCGTGCTTGAACGCCTCCTGGGCCTTCAGCCGCTCTTCGCGGCCGATGCCGCCATGGATGGTGACGACGGCCTGCTGCCGGCCGAGCAGCGTGGCGATCCGACCCTGAAGGTAGTTGAGGGTGTCGCGGTGCTCGGTGAAGACGACGAGCTTCTGGTGCGGCGAGGGCTTCGGCTTCGGCGGGTGAGGCGCCCCGGTGTCGTAGGGCGCGGGGTCCTCGGCCAGGTGGTTGGCGATGGCGGCCGGGGTGAAGATCTCGCCGAGCAGGGTTGCCAACTCACGCCACTTCTTGTCCTCGCCGCCGCGGCGGATGCGGAGCGCCAGCTCCTCGAGCGCTTTCAGCGTCTCGATTTCGGTGCGCAGTTCGGCGATCGTGCGGGCAGCGGTGGCCTCGTCGAGAATCTGCTCCTCGGCCGCCTCCATCTCGCTGTCCGGTGCATCCTCCAGATCTTCCTCGTCTTCCCGGTCGAGGACAGGCCCGCGTGACGCGATGATGCTGCCGGCCTCGCCGCCCCGCTGCAGGATCTCAAGCTCGCGGAGACGGCTCTCCAGCCGTTCGCGGCGGCGGCGCAGCGACTGGTAGATGGCCTCCGGCGACGACGCGAGGCGGCGCTGCAGGATGGTCAGCGCGAAGCCGACCGTGCCGGCCCGCTTGTCGTTCTCGAGGGCCTCTGCCCGGTTGAACTCCTCGCGGACATAGTCGGTCACCGCCTTGTACAGGGCGGCCTCGGTGGCGGAGAGCCTGTAGGGCACGGTATAGGCAATGCGCTCGGGAAACAGCGGGGTCGCGTCGAACTTGAGCAGGCTCTCCTTGACCATCCGGCGCATCAGGTCGGAGACGTCGGCGGCATGGACGCCGTCGCGGAACCGGCCCTCGAAGCGGTCGCCATCGAGCAGCGCCATGAACAGCTGGAAGTCCTCCTCCTTGCCGTTGTGCGGCGTCGCGGTCATCAGGAGGAAGTGGCGCGTCAGCGTCGAGAGCAGTTGCGCCAGACGATAACGTTTCGTGTACTTGACCTCGCCGCCGAAGAATGTCGCCGAGAGCTTGTGCGCTTCGTCGCAGACGACGAGGTCCCAGCGGCCGTCGGGTGCCTGGAGCTTCTGCTGCACATCCTCGTTGCGGGAGAGCTTGTCCAAGCGCGCGATGACCAGGTTGGTTTCCAGGAACCAGTTGCCCGTGCGGGCGGCCTCGAGCTTGTCGTTTGTCAGGATCTCGAACGGCAGGTTGAACCGACGATAGAGTTCGTCCTGCCATTGCTCGGCGAGGCTGCCGGGGCAGACGACCAGGCAGCGCTGGAGATCGCCGCGGGCGATGAGCTCCTTCATCAGAAGGCCCGCCATGATCGTCTTGCCGGCGCCGGGGTCGTCGGCGAGCAGGAACCGAAGCGGCTGGCGCGGCAGCATGCTCTCGTAGACCGCGGTGATCTGATGCGGCAGCGGTTCGACCACGGAGGTGTGGACGGCGAGCACGGGGTCGAACAGGTGCGCCAGGTGGATGCGCTGCGCCTCCGAGACGAGCCGGAACAGCTCGCCGTCGCCGTCGAAGCTCCACGGCCGACCGTGCTCGACGATCTCCAGGCGGGGCTCGTCGTGGCGGTAGAGAAGCTCGTTGGCGACCTTGCCGGTCGGGTCCTTGTAGGTGAGCTCCAACGCCTCTGAACCGAACCACTGGACGCTGACGACGGTCGCGATTCCGCTCGGCAGGACACCGTGAACCGAAGTGCCGGGCTGGAGCTCTTCGAGGCGTGCCATGTCAGTCGTCCGCCGGTGACGCCGCATCGGGAACCGCAAGTTCGGCTCCGTTGCGCAGCACAATCGGCTGGTCCTGAGGACGGCGCGCGGTCGAATGCCCATCGAGGCCGAGCCGCTTCAACGTGTAGAACAGCAAGGCGCGCCGGACCGTAATCCGGGCCTTGCCGTTCTGCATGCCGTAATCGAACTCAACCACCCGCTGTTGAGCCTCCGAGAGGTCCGGGTGGGGCCCGATCTCCAAGCTGACGTGCTCGTGCCAGTCGGCATCGGATTCCGACGTGACCGTGCTGGGCCGGGTTCGGCGCGCTTCAACGATGCGGGCGAGGGGGACGTCCCTGAAAGTCCGATCGGTTTCACAGAAGGCGCGAACATGCCAGCGCAAGCCGTCATGGCCGAGGGCATGCGGGGCGATCCACCGCCATCTCGCCTCGGGCCGCGAGAGCGATGGATACTTGATCTCTATCGATTCGTTCCGGCGGATGGCGGCAACCAGAGAGCGAAGAATGACGGGACTGATCGAGCGCACGGGATATCGCGCGGCGTCAAACGTGGGGAAATGCCCGATCCAGGTCTCATCGGTCTCGACGATGCCGTCGTCGACCGATCTGATCTGGTTGAGATACCGGCCGGACTCGGGCTCCTGAAAGCGGGCTTTGAACTGCCCTGCGCGGACATAGGCCTTGGCGCTCTTGTCGTAGGCCATGTTACCCGGGGCCAGAGCGAGATATCGGTTCAGGTCGGTCGTGGCCTGGGCGATTGAGACCTTGAACGTCTCCATCAGATCGCTCCGGTTCACGTGCCCCTCCCAGAACAGCCGAAACTCGATGAACTCGAGCCGGCGTTCCATGCCCCAGCGCAGCCCGGCCCGCACCTCAGCCATCCGAATCTCCTCGCTCGGACATGCGGAGGCTGACTATGTCCACATAGTTACTCGCCGCATGGGAAGACGATAGCCGCGCGGCAGGGCGTTCTCAACCGCCAATCCGTATCGGCCGGCGGTTGGCGTTGATCTTGAACACGCCGGATATCGACACAGAGCCGGCGACCCGGGCCTGAAACTGAAAGCGACGGCGTGTCGCCGCGTCACCTATGGCGCCAAGACTGTCCGCGTCTCAACGGGATCCACGCTGATCCGGGGCCATGCGGTTGCCGGAATCGAGGAGCAACTCGCGATAGCCGTGTTCGGTCATCCAGGTTGCCCGGCTCAGGTGCTGCTCCCAGCAGCGTCGTGTGCGGTCGGGGTCGGCGAGCGGGTCGCGGTGCAGCACGATCCGTGCCACGGCCCGCCAATCCGCCCCCTCCGCCTGGGCGTCGAGGAGCCAGAGATAGGTGATGAAGTGCGCTTCGTCGTAGGCGGTGACGCCGTCCGACCACGGAACGTCGTCGGCGACATCCGGGTCGACTTCGGTCATCGTCCATCCTCCCCGCAACCGTCGGCCGCCAAGGGGCGGGGGGCCGGGGCGCCGCCCGCCCCTTGGCATCCCGATATGGGATAATCCGAAAACAGGATTAGTGGAAGAGCCGGCTTCACCATTCCGCCGGTCTTCATGCCGAAATCGCTCCGCACCCCGCGGCAACACCGCCTGCAAGCCTTGTTGACGGAGGTCCGGAAGGCCCGGGAGCTTACGCAATCCGACGTCGCCGCCCGCCTCGGTCGCCCGCAGTCCTTCGTCGCCAAGTACGAGGGCGGCGAGCGCCGGCTGGATGTCGTCGAATTCGTCGCGGTCGCCGAGGCGCTGGATACCGACCCCTGCGCCCTGCTGTCGGCGCTGCTCGACGCCGACGCGCCGCTGCCGCCCAAGGCAGACCGCCAACCGGGGCCGGCCACGCCAAAGAGGCACGGGTCAGTCTAACGCGTTGGCAAGCCGGGGTGAGCGCCTCGCCGCGGCGCACGCCTCTCTCACCAGGGCACTTCGGGTCGGCCGGCAGGATGCTTGTCAGACGGGTGACGCGGATCAGCGCCGGTCCCTGCGGAAGCGCGACGGCGTAGTCCCGGTCACCTTCCGGAAATGGCGCGTGAAGTGGCTGTGGGAGACGAATCCGAGGGACATCGCGATCTCGGCGATCGAGGACTGGTCGGCGCCCTGCCGGTGGAGGCCTTGAACGCCTCGCCGAAGTGATGGGGGCTCAAGCCCACCAGCGCCGCCAGTTCGCCCAGGCTGATGTCCTCGGCGAGGTGCGTTTCCATGTAGTCGACGGGCACTGTCACGGTAACCAGACTGCGGGCACATCTCGGACCGATCCTCGCTCCGATCAGGCCGCAGTGGCCGTGATTGTCCCTGCATCCCCAGCCCCCGCTCTGAACTGGCGCAGGACGCGGCGGTTCGTGAGGTGGCGCTGGAAGGGCGGAGGAGAGGGCGGAGGTGTTGTGGACGGCGGCATGCGATGACAGGAAGCACTGGGCTGAGCCGGGCGACTTGAAGCACTGCATCGTGCGCTCGCGTCGTCGTACCGGCTGATGCGCGTTCTCGGCCCGGTTGTTCGCGCGCCGGCCTTGTTCGTGCCGCGCCGCGAGGCCGAGTTCTCGCTCCGACGCGGCTGCCCTGGACCGAGATCACCATCTCGTCCAGGTGCCAAGCGTCCGACGCCTGGGGC
>REEP01000107.1 GCA_007695045.1 Rhodospirillales bacterium
GGCCGCGCCGGGCGGGGGGCGGCGGCTGCGCGTACACGGCGACCACGTCATGGCGCGAATGAATCAGGGCCTGCAGTGTCGGCACCGCGAAATCCGGCGTGCCCAGGAAGGCGACACGAAGTGAGGCCGTCACCGACGCGGCCTCACTCGGCAGCCGCCAGCTGCTTTCGCGTCTTGGCCAGTCGGCGCAGAATCATGTTGCGTTTCAGGGACGACAGGTGATCGACGAACAGGATACCCTGAAGGTGATCCATCTCGTGCTGGATGCAGCGTGCCAGAAGGCCGCCGGCATCCATCTCGCGCCGACCACCGTCACGGTCGAGAAAACGGACACGAATCCTTTCGGAGCGGACGACATCGGCGAATTGATCGGGCAGGGACAGGCAACCTTCCTCGCCGAGGACGGTCTCCGGGGAGCCCCAGACGATCTCGGGATCGGCCAGGCACAGCGGGTTGGCCGGCTCGTCGGGTCCGGCCACATCCACCACGATAACCTGCTTGAGGACGCCCACCTGAGGCGCGGCAAGGCCAATGCCGTTGGCCGCGTGCATGCTGTCCAGCATGTCGTCCATGAGCTGGCGCACCTCCGCATCAACCGTGCCGACGGCTTCTGCCGGTCGTTTCAGCACGGGATGCGGCGCGATCAGAATGGGTCGAACGGTCATCGGCACAACGTCAACATGTTCAGAAGCACGAAGCTTGGAATATCCAAGTCGACATAAGCCGGCGCGTCCTGATCGTCAAGGTGAGGGCGCCGCCCCAGGCGGGTGTGATGTGATGGCCGTTCACCACGTTCTTGCCGTCCCATCCAGCGGCCGTTAAACAGGGCGGCCAATCAGGGCGCGGCGCGCCGGGCGCACCGTTCCAACGAGTCATCGACTGCTGAAGGAGTCGAAGCTGGTTCTGCTGCGCGCGTTCGCCAAGGCGTTTGATCAACTGAGCGACCCCGGGCTGCGGCGGGTTGTGTGGGCCAGTATTGCCGGTGCCGCTCTGGTCTTTGTCGCGCTATGGTTGGGCGTCGGCTATCTGCTGGCCACGACCGCCGTCTTTGAGATCGCCTGGCTGGACGGGGCGGTCGCCTTGCTGGGTGGTCTTGCCGCCCTTGTCCTGACTTGGTTGCTGTTCCCGGCGGTGCTGAGCGGCGTGATGGGACTGTTCCTGGACCGGGTGGCCGACGTGGTGGAGCGGGCGCATTATCCGTCGCTGCCGCCGGTGTCCGACATGCCGATTCTCGACGTGGTGCGCGTGACCGCTCGCTTCCTGGTCGTGCTGGTTCTGCTCAACCTGTTGATCCTGGTGTTCCTTCCGTTCCCGCTTGTGTTCCCCTTGGTGTTCTATGCGGTCAACGGCTACCTTCTGGGGCGGGAGTATTTCGAACTGGTGGGCCTTCGCCGCGATGAACGCGCCCGCGTTCGTGCCCTTCGCGCGGTCTATCGGGGTCGTTTGTTCGCGTTTGGTATCGTGATGGCATTCATGCTTACCGTTCCGCTCCTCAATTTGGTGGCACCCGTCATCGGCACCGCCGCCATGGTGCATCTTTACCAGGCTTGGCGGCAGCAGGCTTGAGGCCAGCAGGCTTGAGGCCAGAAGGCTCGGCAATCGCGCACGGCATGGGGCGCGCGCAACCCAGCAAGGGAGAGAAACATGTTCGGACGGAAAAAGGATTCTGACGGTGTTCCGGCGGCCGGCGGCAACGGGCAGCCTGAGCACGACGACCTGGACATCCCGGCACCCAAGTCGCCGGCCATGCGCACGCTGACCGCATCTCAACGCAGCGCGCCGGGCAGCGGCAGCGGCTTTGACGCACCGCGGCGTCCGGCCGCCTCCGCGACCCTGGCATCCTCGGCTCAATCCGCGGCGCGGTCGCGTTCGGACGCTCCGTCCGCTCCCGCGGCGTCGGCCGCACCCGAGATTCAGGCCGCGACCGACAGCAGCAAGAAACTGGTGGTCGGCCGGGAAATCCGCCTCAAGGGCGAAGTGACGTCCTGCGACATTCTGGTGGTGGAAGGCTCGGTCGAGTTGTCGCTGACCGATGCCCGTCAGATCCAGGTCGCCGGCAGTGGCCTGTTCGTGGGCAAGGTGGAGGTGGACGAGGCCGATATCGCCGGCCGCTTCGATGGCGAACTCACCGTCCGCGATCGTCTGATCGTCCGGTCGGGAGGTCGGGTCACCGGCCGGGTGCGCTATGGCAGTATCGTCGTCGAAGCGGGTGGGCAGATTGCCGGCGAGGTCGGCTCCCTTGCCGCTGAGGATACGCGGGGCGACACCAAGGCTGGCGGGGAGGGCGAGCCTTCCTGGAATGAGTCCGACACCGGCGCTGCGCCGGGCGCCTACGACTTCGCCCGGGCGGAACCGCAGCGGGGCGGCAACTCGGCCGAAGCGCCGGCCTCCTGATCCGGATCGCGCTGTCCTCCTGGCCGGTCCGGCAAACCGGTCCGGCCTAGGCGCCTGGTGCTTCCGTCTTGGCGGGGTATCGGCAGATGTCCCGCACCACGCAGCGGAAGCATTCGGGGCGCTTGGCCTTGCACACGTAGCGTCCGTGCAGGATCAGCCAGTGATGGGCGTGGTGGCGCCAGCGTTCCGGCGTGCGCGACAGGAGCCGGTCTTCCACCGCCCGTGGGGTACGGCCCGGGGCGAGGCCGGTGCGGTTGGCGACGCGGAAGGCGTGGGTGTCCACAGCGATCGTGGGCTCGCCGAACGCGACGTTCAGCACCACGTTGGCGGATTTGCGGCCAACGCCCGGCAGCGCCTCCAAGGCAGCCCGGTCCGGCGGGACCACACCGCCGTAGCGGTCCAGCAGCGCCTGTGACAGCGCGATGATGTTATGCGCCTTCGCGTTGAACAGACCGATGGTGCGGATGTGCTGGCGCAGGCCTTCCTCTCCCAGCGCCACCATCGCCGCCGGCGTGCGTGCAACCCGGAACAGGCGTTCCGTCGCCTTGTTCACCGATGCGTCCGTTGCCTGCGCCGACAGCACCACCGCGACCAGCAGCGTGTACGGATCGGTGAACCGGAGTTCGCTCGCCGGCTCGGGATTGGCGGCAGCCAGGCGGGCGAAGAACGTATCCACGTCCCTGTCCGGCATCACCGGCTCGGCCGTTTGTGTCGCGACGTTAACCATGACCCGGCTCGTATATCCCGGCCGCGGGTCCAGGGGAAGTGAGGGGGTGGCACCCAGTGCATGCGCAGCGGCTTGGATTCGACGACAAGAGACGCTACCTCTAGCGACAATCAGTCGCACTTCTGGGCAGTCGCAATGTCGGGAGGCCGCCATGGCCCGAGTCAGAGGTTCGTCCGGACCGGTGGTGTTCAGTGCGGTGCTGCGCCCGCATCGCAGCGCCGGACCCAGCGCCAATCGAACGCTGCTTCTGGTCCTCGGTGGGTTCTTGTTCGCGGTCGGCGCGGCCTTCGTCGCTGCCGGGGCATGGCCGATCGCGCCGTTCCTGGGCCTTGAACTGCTCCTGCTCGGGCTCGCGTTTCGCTTCAACCAGCGGGCTGGCCGCGCGTTCGAGGCGATCAACCTGACACCCGAGGCGCTCACCGTGCGTCGGGTCGATTATTGGGGCCAATCCACCCGTCACGCGTTCCCGCCGCATTGGCTTCAGGTCAATCTGGATGAGCCGCCTGAACGCCACACGCCGCTGGAACTGCGGTCTCATGGTCACTCGCTGGTCATCGGCAGCTTCCTGCTGCCGGAGGAGCGGCTCACCATCGCGCGCACGCTTCGCCGCGAACTGGCTCGGCTCACCTCGACCACGGTCGGCCGGAATCCGGCCGTGGAACCCTGACGAGTCCCATCTGACCGGGGGCCGTACCAGCGTCGCCGTCAGTCCAATCCCAAGACCGCGCGCATGCCATACAGGCCGGGGGGCCGGGCCAGGGTCCACTGTGCGGCGCGGACGGCCCCTTTGGCGAACACCGCACGCGATGTGGCCCGATGGGTGAGTTCGATGCGCTCGCCCTCGCCGGCGAATATCACGCTATGCTCGCCGACCACATCGCCGCCGCGCAGGGCGGCAAAACCGATGGACCCATGCCGACGGCTGCCGGAACGTCCGGCCAGGACCCCCTCGCTGGCGCTGTCGAGCGAGGTGCCTCGCCCCGCGGCGGCGGCATGGCCAAGCGCCAGCGCGGTCCCTGAGGGCGCATCGACCTTGTGGCGGTGATGCATCTCCACGATCTCGACGTCGTATTCCTCGCCCAGGATGGCCGCCACTTGGCGGGTCAGACCCAGCAGCAGGTTGACCCCGACGCTCATGTTGGCCGCCTGCACGACCGGCACCGCTTCCGCCGCGGCCTTGAGCGCCGCCGTCTCCTCCGCCGTCAGACCGGTGGTGCCCACCACCAGGGCCGTCTCATGCAGGATGGCGAGGCGGGCATGATTGGCTGTCGTCTCCGGCACCGTGAAGTCGATCACCGCGTCGGCCTCGATGAACACGGCTTCGGCATCGTCGACGATCATCTGACCGGACGCCGGAATGCCCACAAGAGTGGCGAGATCGCTGCCCACCAGCGGATGCCCGGGCCGCTCCGTGCCGCCGGCGAGAGATACGCCGTCGGTTTCCAGGATCGTCTGAACCAGCATTCGGCCCATGCGGCCGGCCACGCCGGTCACCCCGATCTTCATGGTTCCTCCCGTGTTTCCAGGCGGGGGGCGTCGGCCCCGGTCATTCCCGCAAGTCCGCCCACAGCTCTTTCACTTTGGCGAAAAAGCCGTGGGATTCGGGCGAGTGATCCTCCTGCTGGCCGGTTTCCTCGAACTCCTCCAGCAACCGCTGCTGCTTTTCGGTGAGGTTGACCGGCGTCTCCACCATCGTCTCGACGAACAGGTCGCCGCGGGCACTGGACTGGAGCACCGGCATGCCCTTGCCCTTGAGCCGGAACTGGCGCCCGGTCTGGGTTCCTGCGGGGATGGAGATGCGGGCGCGGGAGCCTTCCAGGGTCGGCACTTCGACGCTGCCGCCGAGCGCTGCACGGGTCATGGGAATGGGCACGCGGCAATAGATGTTGGCGCCGTCGCGAACAAAAAACCGATGCGGCGCGACCGTGACGAAGATGTAGAGATCGCCCGTCGGCCCGCCGCGCACGCCGGCTTCCCCTTCGCCGGCCAGGCGGATACGCATGCCATCCTCGACACCGGCCGGGATGGTCACCTGCAAGGTCTTCTCGCGCTGTACCCGGCCCGACCCGCTGCACGCCCGGCAAGGGTCTTTTATCACCTGACCGGAGCCGCCGCAGGTGGGACAGGTGCGTTCCACCGTGAAGAAGCCGGACTGGCTTCGCACCCGGCCGATGCCACGACAGGTGGGGCAGGTGGCCGGGGCTGCGCCGCCCGAACTGCCGGTGCCGTCGCATGCCTCGCAGGGCACGGCCGTGGGGACGCGAATGGTGGCCTGATTGCCGGAGAAGGCTTCTTCCAGCGAGATTTCCAGATTATAGCGGAGGTCGGCACCGCGGCCGCTCCTGCGCCCGCCGCCACGCCGTCCGCCGCCGGCCATGAAGTCACCGAACATCTCCTCGAAGATGTCGGCGAAACCGGAACCGGCGCCGAAGCCGCCGCCCGCTTGCGCGCCGGCACCGGCCTCGAAAGCGGCATGCCCGAAGCGGTCGTAGGCCGCGCGTTTCTGGGGATCGCGCAACACTTCGTACGCTTCGTTCAGTTCCTTGAAGCGACGTTCGGCATCCTTGTCGCCCGGATTGCGATCCGGGTGGCATTGCATGGCAAGCTTGCGATAGGCGCGCTTCAGGTCATCAGGCCCAGTGTCCCGATCGACTCCCAGGATGCGATAGTAATCTGCTTTCGACATGCTGCGCCGCCCATACGGAAACCCCGCGGAGACGGCCGTCGCGACCTTCTCCGCCGGGGTTTATTGTCGTGCCGTTTTCCGTCCGCGAGACGCCGGGATCAGCCCGCCTTCTTGTCGCGGTCCGGATCGACCTCTTCGAAGTCCGCGTCGACCACTTTTTCGTCGCCACCGCCGGCCTGGGCATCGGGACCGGTCGGTCCGGCCTCTGCGCCGCCCGCGGCCTCCGCCTGCGACTGCCGGTACATGGCTTCGCCCAGCTTCATGGATGCTTGGCTCAAGGCATCGGTCTTGGCCTTGATGGCATCCGCGTCCTCGCCCGTCATCGTGGAACGCAGGTCGTTGACGGCCTCCTCGATGGCTTGGCGATCCGTGGCCGGCACCTTGTCACCAACCTCGCCAAGGCTCTTCTCGGTGGCATGGATCAGCGAATCCGCATGATTCCGGGCCTCCACAAGCTCCTTGCGCTTCTTATCTTCCGCGGCGTGCTGTTCGGCATCACGGACCATCTTATCGATGTCGCTGTCGCTCAGCCCGCCGGAAGCCTGGATCCGGATCTGCTGTTCCTTGCCGGTGGCCTTGTCCTTGGCCGACACATTGACGATGCCGTTGGCGTCGATGTCGAACGTCACCTCGATCTGCGGCATGCCGCGCGGTGCCGGCGGAATGCCCACCAGATCGAACTGGCCCAGCAGCTTGTTGTCCGCCGCCATCTCCCGCTCGCCCTGGAACACCCGGATGGTGACCGCGGTCTGCCCATCCTCGGCAGTGGAAAACACCTGGCTCTTGCGGGTCGGAATGGTGGTGTTGCGGTCGATCAGCCGGGTGAACACGCCGCCCAGTGTCTCGATGCCGAGAGACAGCGGGGTCACGTCCAGCAGCAGGACGTCCTTGACCTCGCCCTTGAGCACGCCGCCCTGGATCGCCGCACCGACGGCCACAACCTCGTCGGGATTGACGCCCTTGTGGGGCTCCCGCCCAAAGAACGACTTCACCGCCTCGATCACCTTGGGCATGCGGGTCTGGCCGCCGACCAGGATCACCTCATCGATGTCGCTGGCCTTGAGACCGGCATCCTTGAGTGCCGACCGGCACGGGCCGATGGTCCGTTCCACCAGGTCCTCCACCAGGGCTTCCAGCTTGGCGCGGGAGAGCTTGATGTTGAGGTGCTTGGGGCCAGTCTGGTCGGCGGTGATGAACGGCAGGTTCACCTCCGTCTGCATACCGCTGGACAGTTCCACCTTGGCCTTCTCCGCGGCCTCTTTCAGGCGCTGGAGGGCCATCCGGTCCTGGCGCAGGTCGATGCCCTGCTCCTTCTTGAACTCGTCGGCCAGGTAGTCGAGGATCCGTTTGTCGAAGTCCTCTCCGCCGAGGAAGGTGTCGCCGTTGGTGGACTTCACCTCGAACACGCCTTCGCCGATCTCCAGGATGGAGATGTCGAAGGTGCCGCCGCCGAGGTCGTAGACGGCCACCGTGCCGCTTTTCTTCTTCTCGAGACCGTAGGCGAGGGCGGCGGCGGTCGGCTCGTTAATGATGCGCAGAACCTCGAGTCCGGCGATCTTGCCGGCATCCTTGGTGGCTTGGCGTTGGGAGTCGTTGAAATAGGCCGGCACGGTGATCACGGCCTGTGTCACCGTCTCACCCAAGTAGCTTTCGGCCGTTTCCTTCATCTTCTGAAGGATGAAGGCGCTGACCTGGCTCGGGCTGTATTTCGCTCCCTGCGCCTCGACCCAGGCATCGCCGTTATCGGCGCGGACGATCCTGTAGGAGACAAGGTCCTTGTCCTTCTCGGTCACCGGGTCCTGGTAACGCCGGCCGATCAGACGCTTGATGGCGTACAGCGTATTCTCGGGATTGGTGACGGCCTGACGCTTGGCCGGCTGCCCGACCAGCCGTTCCCCCGAGTCGGTGAATGCCACCATCGATGGCGTGGTTCTGGCGCCTTCCTGGTTTTCGATGACGCGGGCATCCTGGCCCTCCATCACCGCGACGCAGGAGTTGGTGGTGCCGAGATCGATGCCGATAACCTTGCTCATGCTTCACCTCGCTTGCGGCAGACCTGCGCGACCCTGAACCTCGGCGCCGCGCCGTTCCCCTTGTTGAAGATCAGAAAGTGTCCAAGTCCTAAAATCGCGCGATATATATGCGGGCGCCGCAACCGCCGCAACCGCCGCAACCGTTGCACGGCCGGGCTGCCGGTGCGGATGCCGCGGATGCAATCCGATCCGCAACGCCGCAAAGCCGATCCGAATCCGCAAGGTGGATGAACATGATCGTGTCCGCCAGCTACCGCACCGATATTCCGGCTTTCTATGGACAGTGGTTCCGCAACCGTTTGCGCGCCGGTGCGGCCCAAGTGCGCAACCCCTATGGCGGACCGGCGTTCACCGTCCCGCTCACGGGGCCGGATGTGGACGGCTTCGTGTTCTGGACGCGAAACGTCAACCCGTTCCTCAGCGTCCTGGACGAAGTCCGGGACCGCACCGGCCTGCCGTTCTACGTGCACCTGACCATCACCGGCTATCCGCAGGCACTCGATGCGGCCACCATCCCCGCGCTGCGCGCCATGGAGCAGGTGGCCACGCTGACGGCCCGGTACGGCCACGGCACAGTGGTCTGGCGCTATGATCCGGTTATTGTCACGTCGCTGACCCCGCCTGCCCACCACCGTGCCGCATTCGCGTCGCTGTGCCGAGAGGCTGCCGGCGCGGTGGACGAGGTTGTCTTGTCGGTCGCCCACATCTACCGCAAGTCCGCCCGCAATCTGGCCGTGGCGGCCGCGGCGCGCCCCTTCACCTGGAGCGACCCGCCGGCGGCCGACAAGTGCCGTCTGCTGGCCGACCTTGCCGCCATCGCCGCCGCTCACGGCATCACCGCAACCCTCTGCGGTCAGCCGGAGCTGCGCACGGCCGGCCTCGGCGAGGCCCGTTGCATCGATGCCGATCGCCTTGCGCGGATCGCGGATCAAGGTGGACAGGGCGCTCCCATCGCGGTGGCCCGCAAACCGCACCGGCCCCGCTGCGGCTGCTGGTCCTCGCGCGACATCGGCGCCTACGACAGCTGCCCCCATGGCTGTGTGTACTGCTATGCCGTGGCAAGCGGCGAACGCGCCCGCCGCAATCGCCGCAGCCACGATCCGCAAGCGCCATTCCTGCTGCCGCCGTTGCCCGGACGGAAACGCGCCTGAGCGCGTCTCACGATTTCTCGTCCAGATTGGCGCCGGCCGAATTGGCGCCCGGCCCGGCGCCGTCGTAGGCGGCAGTGCCGGCCCGCGTTGACGGGGCGGCCGGCGGTTCGCCCTCGGCCGGCCCCTCGCCGCCGCGTTCTGCCCCCGGCGGCGCTTTCGGTCCGCCGCGGGAAACGCCGACGCGGGCCGGACGCAGCGGCCGGTCATGGATCATGAAGCCTTGCTCCAGCACCTGGAGCACGGTGCCGTTGGGCACGGTCTCGTTGGGGATTTCGAACATCGCTTCGTGCACGTGCGGATTGAAGCGCTCCCCTTCGGCGGCGATCGGCGTGATGCCGTGCCGTTCGAAAACGGCCAGCAGCGCCTTTTCCGTCATCTCCACACCGGCCACCAGAGCCTGGAGCGCCGGCTCGCGGGCCTGGACGTCGTCATCGACGCTGGACAGCGCCCGCCTGAGGTTGTCGGCCACCGGCAGCAGGTCGCGGGCAAACCCGCTCACGGCATATTTCGCGGTATCCGCTTTGTCGCGGGCGGCGCGCTTGCGCACGTTCTCGGTCTCTGCCAGCGCCCGCAGCAGTTCCTCCTTGAGCCGGTCGACCTCAGCCTGCAACGCGTCGGTCTCGGCCGTCAGGTCCACAGGTGGTTCCGTGCCCGGCTCCGCATCCGGCGCTGACCCGGCTGCGGCGGCTTCGGCCTCCGCGGGTCGATCGCCGGGCGGTTGCGTCACCGGCCGGTCGTCAGGTCCTTGATTATCCTGCTTGACGTCCGCTGCCATGACTTCACGATCCTTCCTCGCCCGTCTTCGTTCGTCCTCGCCCGTCTGCGTCCGGTCAGTCGCCGTCGGTCAGCCGATGAACCGGCCCACCAGCTTGGCTGAATAATCCACCATGGGGATGATCCGGGCATAATTCATCCGGGTGGGTCCGATCACACCGATGGCACCGATGATGCGGCTGCGGCTGTCCCGGTAAGAACTGACCACCATGGAACAGCCTGCCAGACTGAACAGGTCGTTGCTGGCCCCGATAAAAATCTGCACGCCGTCGGCATTGTCCACCAGGGACAGGACCTTCAACATGATTTCCTTGGTTTCCAGGGCCGAGAACAGGGAGCGGATATGCTCCAGGTCATCCAGCGCCTGCACGTCCTCCAGGAGGCGCGCCTGCCCGCGAATGATCAACGAGCCGCCGTCCTCGCCGCCGGCCCGGATGGCGAGGCCCGATTCCACGACCTTGCTGGCCAGTTCGTCCAATGCCGCCTCGTGCGCCTTGATCTCTTCCAGAATGCGCTGTCGGGCCTCGCCCAGGGTGTGCCCGACGAGGCGGGCGCTGAGGTAGTTGGAGGCCTCCACCAGCGCCGACGGCGGCAGGTCCTTGGGAGTTTCGACGATACGGTTTTCCACCACCCCGGTTTCGTGCACGAGCACGACAAGCGCCCGTCCGGGGCTCAGATTGACCAGTTCGATGTGCTTGAGCGGTCCTTCCGTCTTGGGCGCCATCACCACGCCGGCGCACTGGGACAGTCCGGACAGGGCCAGCGTCGCGTGCTCCAGCATGCCTTCCAGGCTCATGGTGCCGCCGGCGCACTGCTCGTTCAGCACGCGCCGTTCCTCATGGGTCAGGTCTCCCACCTCGAGCAGGCCATCCACGAACAGCCGCAGGCCCGCTTCGGTGGGGAGCCGCCCGGCGGAAGGGTGGGGGGCGAACAGCAGCCCGGCTTCCTCCAGATCGGCCATGACATTGCGGATGGTGGCCGGCGACAGATGCAGCGGCAGCCGCCGCGCCAGGGTGCGGGAGCCGATCGGCTCCCCCGTCTCCAGATAAGCATCGACGATCTGGCGGAAGATCGTCCGCGATCGCTGGTTGAGTTCCGATATCAGCATTGTCCTCGTTGCCACGCTCCGGTCGCCACCCGCTCGTAACCTGGTCTCGGCGGGCACGCGTGCGCTTACGGGCGCCACAGCCGGAGCCCCCAGCGCGGCAGATCTAGGCGCCCTGCCGGCAGCCGTCAACGCGTCCGGCAGGGATGCGGCGGCTTGGCATGGCCGTTGCCGCCCGTCGGCGGAAGGCTCGGTCCGCTCCTGTTGGCCAAACCAGTAAGCACGGCCGGGTTTGCCCGGAGCGCATGGGCCGGGACCATGTCGGTCGCCCAAGCCCGAAACCGGGCTCGGCGGATGCCTCGGCCGCCGCGCCGCGACAGATGCCCGATACGGTACACAGCGTCAGGCCTGCAGGCGTGTCCAAGGGCACGGGAGGTTCAACGTGGCTGGGGGACCTGGATTCGAACCAGGACTGCTCGGTCCAGAGCCGAGTGTTCTACCGTTAAACTATCCCCCAGCGGACGGCTCACGCCGGATGAATTCCCGCTGTCTAACATAGCCGCGCGTGCTTGGATAGGCACAAGGATACCGCCTCGCGATACACCTGTGCCGGGTGCGGCAGGCCAGCGCAAACAGGCGTTGCGTCCGCACCGCCGATGTCACATCGTCATGCTCATGAAAAAAGACGCTCGATCGCGCCGACGCCGGCAGAGCAGCCCGGAACCGCCGAACGGCCCCGGCGGGCACGAGCATGCGAAAAAGCCTAGCAACATTCACATGGGCTTCGCCGCCCGCATCCGCGCCTATTTCTTCGCCGGAATCCTGGTCACCGCCCCGATCGCCATCACGGTCTACCTGTCCTGGCTTGTTGTAAGCTTCGTCGACAACCGCATCACCCCGTTGATCCCGGCCCGCTATAACCCGGAAACCTACCTGCCCTTCGCTCTGCCGGGGCTCGGTCTGGTCGTCCTGTTCGTTGGGCTCACCCTGATCGGTGCGTTCGCCGCCGGTTGGGTCGGGCGCACCATCATGCGGCTGTACGAAGCGATCCTCGCCCGCATGCCCGTGGTGCGAAATCTTTACAGTGCCGTCAAGCAGATCGTGGAGACCATTCTGGCGCAGCAGTCCACGGCCTTTCGCCAAGCTGTGCTGGTGGAATATCCCCGGCGCGGGCTGTGGGCGATCGCCTTCATCACCGGGCGCACCGAAGGCGAGGTCCAGAACCTGACCGAGGAAGAGACCATCAATATCTTCGTTCCCACTACGCCGAACCCCACGTCGGGCTTTCTGCTGTTCGTGCCGCGCAAGGACCTGGTGCCGCTGAGCATGACGGTGGAAGAAGCCATCAAAATGATCATTTCGGGCGGCATCGTCACTCCGCCCGACCGCCGCCCACAGGTGGAGCAGGAAGCGCCGCAGGTCTCCGCCGCCACCTATGAGGAGGTGGACATCATCCGCGAGAAGGCCGGCAACAAGGTGTTGATCAGCCGCAAGGCGGTGTCGGAGCCTGCCGCCGAGGACTGATGCCGGCGCAGCGGGCGCGCCTGTCTAGCCGGAGCGCAGGTAGCGGATGCCGGCGTCCCGTTCGAACAGGTACAGTAACGTCCGCAGTGCCTGTCCCCGCCCGGTAACCAGGTCCGGGTCGCGGTCGAGGATCAGCTTGGCATCATCCCGCGCGGTCGCCAGCAAGGCCTCGTGGTGGTCGAGGTCGGCTAGGCGGAATTCCGGCAGGCCGCTTTGGCGCGTGCCCAGCATCTCGCCGGCCCCGCGCAGGCGCAAATCTTCCTCGGCGATGCGGAAGCCATCGTCGGTCTCCCTGAGGATGGCGAGGCGGGCGCGCGCCGTGGTCGACAGCGGCGGCTGATACAGCAACAGACAGGTGGAGGGCCGGTCGCCGCGGCCGATGCGTCCACGCAACTGATGCAACTGGGCCAGGCCGAAGCGTTCGGCATGTTCGATCACCATCACGGTGGCCGCCGGCACGTCCACGCCCACCTCGATCACGGTTGTCGCCACCAGCACGGAAACAGTGCCTTCGGCAACGGCCGCCATTACCGCATCCCGGTCCGGGCCCCGCATCCGCCCGTGCAGCAGGCCGACTTTCGGTCCGAACTCCCGGCTGAGGTGCTGGAACCGTTCTTCCGCCGCCGCCACGTCGAGTACTTCCAATTCCGTCACCAGCGGACACACCCAGAACACCTGTCCCCCGGAACGGATGCTGCGGCCGACCGCCGCCACCACTTCTTCCAGGCGGTCCAGCGGCAGCGTGCGGGTGTCCACGCGCTGGCGCCCGGGCGGTTTTTCGGTGAGTCGGGAAGCGTCCATGTCGCCGTACGCCGTTAGCATCAGGGTGCGGGGAATCGGGGTCGCGGTGGTCACCAGCACATCGACGCTCCGTCCCTTGCGGGCGAGGTCGAGCCTCTGGTGGACGCCGAAGCGGTGCTGCTCATCGATCACGGCGAGCGCCAGGTCGTGGAAGGCCACGGCCTCCTGGAACAGGGAATGGGTGCCGATGACGATGCCGACGGTGCCGGCGGCGAGACCCTCGAGAATCGCGTCGCGGCCGCGGCCCTTGTCCCGCCCGGTGAGCAGCGCCGTGGTCACGCCCGCCGCCTCCGCCAGCGGTTGCAGCGTTGCCATGTGTTGGCGCGCCAGGATCTCCGTCGGCGCCATCAGGGCCGCCTGCGCCCCGGTCTCGACCGCGTCGAGCATGGCCAGCACCGCCACCACCGTCTTGCCGCTGCCCACGTCGCCTTGCAGCAGCCGCAGCATCCGGTTTGGCCCGGCCATGTCGGCCCGGATCTCGGCCAGTGCCGGTTCCTGCGCGGCGGTCAGGCGGAACGGCAGTTGAGCCAGGGCGCGGTCGGCGAGGCGCCCTTGGGCCCGGAGGCTTCGCCCGCGGGACCGCTGCATGTGGTGGCGGACCAAGCCGAGGGCCAGTTGGTTGGCCAGCAACTCGTCGTAGGCGAGCCGGGCGCGGGCCGGGGCCAGCGGCTGGAGGTCGCCGTCGGCGGCCGGCGCATGGGCGGCACCGATCGCGTCGCGCCAGGACGGCCAGCCCTCGCGGCGCATCAGGGACGGGTCTTGCCATTCCGCCAGCGCCGGTGTCCGGGCGAGCGCTTCGCCGATGATGCGCATCAGCGTCTTGGGCATCAACCCTGCGGTGAGCGGATAGACTTGTTCAACCGCGGGGACACCGGATTCGTTCGCCGGGTCGACGATATAATCCGGATGCGCCATCTGGCGCTCGGCGCCATAGATGTCCACCGTCCCGCTCACCACGCGGGTGCTGCCGATGGGCAGCAGCCGTTGCCAGGTCTCGGCACGGCCGTGGAAAAAGATAAGGCTGATGAAGCCGGTCGTGTCCGAGCAGATCACCCGGTAGGGGTGGCGCGGCTGTGCCGGCGGATGGTGGGCATCGACCCGAACGGTAAGGGTGGCAACCCGGCCGGGTGGCGCTTCCGCCACCTGGGGTGCGTGGCGGCGATCGATCAACGCCGTCGGCAGATGCCAGAGCAGGTCCACGACCCGGGGCCCGGCCAGCCGGGTCAGCAGCGGCGCCACCTTGGGGCCGACCCCCGGCAACGAGGTGATGTCCGCGAACAGCGGGAACAGGACGGAAGGGCGTGTCACGGCCGACCGGTCATGGATGACGGCTCCCGGCGTGTCTCGGCCGTCCCGTTAAGGGGCCCGCCCGTCCAGCGTCCGCTCGATCAAGGCGATGGTCTCATCGATCCCGTAGAGTGCGATGAACGAGCCCATCCGTGGACCATCTTCCTGCCCCAACAGGATCCGATAGAGGGCCTGGAACCAGGCGCGGAGGTCCGCGAAGCAGGCATGCCGCTTGCCCACTTCGTAAACCTCGGTCTGGATCGCTTCGGCATCGGCATCCCGCGCCAGCGCCTTGAGGGTCTCGGCCAGGTCCCTGAGGGCGTCCGCTTCGGCCGGTGTCGGCACCCGGTACTGCTTGGCCGGCTTGACGAAATCCCGATAGTAGCGGATCGCGTGGCCGACCAGGGTGTCGACCAGGGGTGCCGTCTCGGGGGTCACGTCCGGGCGGTAGCGGGTGATGAAGTGCCACAGTACCCGCGCATCCTCGGTGTGGCAGACGCTTGCGAGGTTGAGCAGCAGAGAGTAGCTGACCGCCACGTCCAACGCGGGCGGCTCACCTTGATGGATGTGCCAGACCGGGTTGGTCAGACGGGCGGCGGCGTCCTGCTGCGGATACTTCTGCAACAGGGTCAGGTAGTCGTCGACGGTGCGCGGGATGACGTCGAAAAACAGCCGCTTGGCCGCCTTGGGTTTCTGGAACATATAGAGCGACAGGCTTTCGGGTGGGGCATAGGTCAGCCATTCCTCCACCGCGAGGCCGTTGCCCTTGGACTTCGAGATCTTCTCGCTGCGTTCGTCCAGAAACAGTTCGTACGCGAAGCCCGCCGGCGGCAGGCCGCCGAGGATCCGGCAGATCCGGGCCGAAAGCTTGGCGGAATCGATCAGGTCCTTGCCGTACATCTCGTAATCGACGCCGAGCGCGGCCCAGCGCATGGCCCAGTCGACCTTCCATTGCAATTTGCAGCGCCCGCCGGTGACCGGGGTTTCCACCCGCTGCCCCGCCTCGTCCTCATAGACGATGGTGCCGGCATCCGGATCCCGGGCAATCACCGCCACCTGCAGGACACGGCCGGTGCGCGGGCACAGCGGCAGGAACGGGCTGTACGTGGCGCGCCGTTCCGGCCCCAGGGTGGGCAGGATCAGGGCGACGATGGCGTCATAGTGCTCGAGCACCCGGCGCAGCATGGCATCGAACCGGCCGTCGCGATAGCACTCGGTGGCACTGACGAAGGTGTACTCGAACCCGAACGTATCCAGGAACGCGCGCAGTCGCGCGTTGTTGTGGGCGCCGAAGCTCTCGTGGGTGCCGAACGGGTCCGGCACCGCGGTGAGCGGCTTGCCGAGGTGTGCCGCCATCGCGTCCCGGCCGGGGATGTTGTCCGGCACCTTGCGCAGGCCGTCCATGTCGTCGGAGAACGCGAATAACCGGGTCGGCTGCCCGGTGATCAGGGCATAGGCATGGCGCACCATGGTGGTCCGGGCGACCTCCCCGAACGTCCCGATGTGGGGTAGGCCGGACGGACCATAACCGGTTTCGAACAGCACGGAGTCCTTGGCCGGGGGCGTGTCGCCGATTCGCTCGGCCAGTGCCCGCGCCTCCTGGAAGGGCCACGCATTGGACTGCAGGGCCAGAGACCGCAACTGGGACGGGACGGGGCCGTCGGCATCGGGAGACATCGGGCCGGTACCTGTTGTGCTGTTTTGGTTCGCAAAAGCGCCTCGACCCTAGGCCGGGCCTCCGAAGGCGTCAACTCGCCCTGATGTCCAGCATCGCCCAACCTCTCTCCCCGGAGCGGGAGAGGTTGGGTGAACCGTGTGCAACCCCTCTCCCCCGCAGGGGGAGAGGGTGGGTGAGGGGTCGTAACAATAAATCCCCCACGAGCCAGGACGACGCCCCATCCCCCGAATCGCGCGCTCTCACGAACCCTCACCCTCCCATCCGGCCTGGCGGAGTGCCGGGCCCCTCCCTCTCCCGCTGCGCGGGCGAGGGGCTCCGCCACAACCCCTCTCCCCCAAAGGGGGAGAGGATGGGTGAGGGGTCGTAACAATAAATC
>REEP01000004.1 GCA_007695045.1 Rhodospirillales bacterium
TGGCGCAGCTCTGGCCTATTGCGTTGACAAGAACATCGATCACGGCGAATGAGAAGAGATGGACGCGGTCACGCTCAGTTCGGTTGTCGAGGCCAAATCGGAGCCGCTGGCGGCGCCGCTGGCCGATGGACTTGTCATCCTTCAGGTCGAGACCGACCGCTACTACAATCTGAACGAGCTGGGCACCGAGGTCTGGCAGCTGATCCAGCAACCCGTGACGGTCGCCAAGGTCGTCGAGAGGATCACCGCGACCCACGACGTCGATGCCGCGCGCTGCGAGTCAGATATCCTCGCCCTTTTGCAGGAGATGGCCCAGGCGCAGCTGATCACGGTGCGGTGAGATGCCGGCACCCGGCGGCGAACGCGAGATGGATCGCCCCATCACCCCGGGTGGCGCCGGCGCGCCTGCGAGGCAGCGAATGAAACGGGCCGTCTCTTCGTGGCGGCGACGGATCGTGCGTCTTGTGCAACTCCCGGCCCGCGAGCGTCGACAGTTCCTGCGCGCGGTGCCGATCCTGGCGGCCGTGCGCCTTGCCCTGTGGTTCCTGCCGCTCAGGACCGCATTGCGGCTGACCTGCCGCATCCGGGATAGGCGTGGCCCGTTCCCCGCGAACCGGCCGGGGGTTCACGACATCGCGCAGGCGGTCCGGCGCGCGAGCCGGGCGGTCCCGAAGGCCAACTGCCTGCCGCAGGCCCTTGCCGGCCAGATCCTGCTTGGTCGTGCCGGCCATGAGAGCGAGGTCCGTATCGGGGTCCGCCAGGACCCGGAGCGCGGCTTCGAGGCGCATGCCTGGCTCGAGCACCGGGGCGAGGTCGTCCTGGGCGAGCTTCCGGACATGGCGCGGTTCAGCCCGATGCCCTCGCTCGAACGCTATCTCGGACAACACGTGCCCCGGTGAACGGCGACTGCGGGATCCTCGACCTGCAGGGGAACCGGTCGGTCGGGCGTCGCTGCAGGCGATGTGGATGCGACTCGGTCAGGAGGCTGCGGAACGGAACGGCCGGGCCTGGCGCTCGAAGAGATGCGCATAGCGGCCGTTCCGGGCGACCAGCGCGTCATGCGTGCCGTGTTCCAGGACCTTGCCGTCGCCGAGCAGATAGATGCGGTCGGCCATGCGGATGGTCGAGAGACGGTGCGAGATGATCAGCGCCCCCCGGCCCTCCAGCCGGGCGCGGAAATTCTCGAAGAGCTCGGCCTCGGCGCGCGGATCGACGGCGCTCGTGGGTTCGTCCATGATGATGAACTCCGAGCGCGGGAAGAACGCGCGCGACAGCGCCACGCGCTGCCATTGCCCCAGGCTGAGCTCGCGCCCGTCGTCGAAGAGCCGGGTTAGCCGGGTCTCCATCCCCTGGGGAAGCTGCCCGATGAACTCGCTCGCCCCGCCCAGATCGGCGGCATGCGCGATCCGCGGCTCCCCCGCTTCGGCATCGATGTCGCCGAAGCGGATATTCTCGGCGACCGTCTCGGCATAGCAGGCGTAATCCTGGAAGATAACGCTGAAGATCCGTCGGTACTCGGCCGGGTCGAACTCGCGGATATCGGTGCCATCGAGCGTGATGCGACCCTCGGTGGGGTCGTAGAGGCGGCACAGCAGCTTGATCAGCGAGGTCTTCCCCGAGCCGTTCTCGCCGACGATGGCGGTGATCTTGCCCGCCGGCAGTTCGAAATCCACGTCGGAAAGGGCGGGGCTCTCGTTGGCCGGATAGGTGAAGCTGACGCCGTGGAAGCGGATGCCGTCGCGCACGGGGCGGGGCAGCGGCGCGGGCCGTGCCGGCGTCACGATCTCGGGCCTGACCTCGAAGAAGCCGAAGAGGTGCGACAGGTAGAGCTGGTGATCGTAGAGCGCCGAGAGCGCCGCGACGAACTCGCGCCCGCTGGTCTCGGCGCGACGGAACAGAAGCAGGAAGAGCACGAGATCGCCCAGGCCCATTGTCCCGTCGATCACGCGCAGCACCAGCCATGTCGTGGCGCCGAAGAAGACCACCGCCGCCGCGGCGGCAGCTCCGACCTCGGCCACCATCTTGCGCTTCTCGATGGCAAGCTCTTCCAGACGGATCTGGCGGCGCAGGCGGCTGTAGCGGTCGCGCAACTCGCCACCGAGCCGGCTGATGCGCAGTTCCTTGGCGTTGTCCTGCGATGTCAGCAGCCAGTCCAGGTAGCCGGCACGACGCTCCAGTTGCACGCGGCGGGAGCGCCACTGAAAGAGCAGGCGCGTGAAATGCATCCGCACCGCCAGGGCCGCCGCCATGCTCACCACGAGGAGCGGGACCAGCCGCCAGTCCAGCGTCGTCATCAGGACCAGGATCGCCACCAGGAAGAGGGCGCTGCGGAGGAACTGCGCCAGGGAGGTGACGACCTGCGCCGGCCGATCGCCCCCCGCAGCCCGGGCGCGCTCCAGCGAGTCGTAGTATTGCGGGCTTTCATAGAAGGCCAGATCCACCTGGATGGCACGTTCGTGGATCATCCGGTCGACGTGATCGGCAACCTCCATCCCCTGCCGATGGCGCGCATATTCGGCGAGCCGCTGAAAGGCGACGGTCAGCACCATCATCAGGCCGATCAGCCCGAGATAGAGGAATATCTGCGCCGGATTCGCGATGGCGCCGGCCTCTCCGAGCTGCTCGGAGATGACATCGACCAGCAGCTTGACCAGATAGAGCAGCGCGATCCCGAAGACGGCCTCGGCCACGAAGAGGCCGGCCACGACAAGGCTCAGCCCGCGGCTGCTGAGGCGCAGGAGCCGGTAGAGCTTGCCCCACAGGCCCAGGTTCGCGCGCGTTCGGGTGGTCAGGGTCATCGCCGGAGCGCCCTGGTCAGCCGGCGGCTTGCGAATTGCTGCAGCCGGAGCCCTGTCGCCAGCACGTAGCGCAGCCAACGCCCTCCCGGCATGGCGCGGAAATCCGCGTAGACCGGTCTGAATTTCCGCAATCCCAACATGGCGATGCGCCAGCGGGACACAGGCACGTCCTGCCATGGAAAGGAGAGAACACTCAGGACCTGGTCCGTGCGCATCCGGGCTTCGAGTTCGTCGTCCCCGGCAAGACCGGTGACGCAGGCGCGCAGCAGATCGATGCCGGGCGTCGTGTGGTCGAAATCGGCCGGGTGATGCCCCGCCGATGTCAGATCGTGAA
>REEP01000033.1 GCA_007695045.1 Rhodospirillales bacterium
GCACCGTGGTGTCGTCGCCGTGCAGCCGCTCGGCCGCCAGCACGTGAGCGCGGATTAACCCGTATTTCTCACTGAGCTTGGTCCGATCGGCTTTTGGCGGAAGGGTGCCGTTCGGGGTTTGATGCGGACGCGGGTCTTTGTCCGGCCGTTTCGGGCCGGTTCTACAAGGTCAGGTTTGATCCTCTGCTGTTGACGTTGGGGCGGGGCGGGCCGCGTTACGCCGCGGCGGCGGTCAATCGGGCGTGGGCGAGCGTGAACTCATCGGCATAGGGACAGGCCGATGCCATGGCGACGCGCACCCGTCGCACGCTGCGGCGGACCTGGGCGCCGATCTTCAACAGGGTCAGGCGCAGGCGGCCGCAGGTGGCGGAGGCCAGGCGGGTATGGGCCAGGCCGATGCGGCGCAAGGCACACAGCAGCACGTAGGCCATGGAGGCGAACCACAGCCGGAGCTGGTTGGCGCGCAGGGTGGCGGCCGAGGTGCGGTCGGCGAACAGGTCGAGCTGGCATTCCTTGATGTGGTTTTCCATATCGCCGCGGGCGCAGTAGAGGTCCTCGTAGAGGTGCGGGCGTCGATCTCGCGAGCCGGCAGGGAGGTGACGACGAAGCGCGGGTTGGCGCCGGCCTCGCCGCGTCCCGGCATCCACTCGGCCTTGGCGACCACCCGGCGCCGGTGGCTCCAACTGTCACGCGTGGTCCACCTGAAGTCGGCGAAGCGCCGCGCCGCCTGGCTGGTGCGTGCCGCGTCGTCCTCGGCCCAGGCCAGCTCGGCGTGGATGTGCTCGACCAGCCGGCTGTTGCGCGCCAGGCCGAAGAGATAATCGACGCCGTTGGCCTCGCACCAAGCCATCAGCGCCTCGCGGGCAAAGCCGGAATCGGCCCGCAAGATGACCTTGACGCGCGGCCAGCGGTCGCGGATGTGGGCGACGAGGCGGGCGATCTCCTCGGTGGCGCCGGCGCTGGCGTCGATGTTGGAGCGGCGCAGCTTCGCGGCCAACAGGTGATGGCCGCAGAACACGTACAGCGGCAGATAGCAGTAACAGTCCCACGGGTCCGGCTTCGCCGGCCCGAGGACAGGCTCCGTAGCCGTGGAAGAAACGCCCTTCCTGGTGACCGTGCAGGGGATCGTCGGTGGCGTCCAGGTCCAGAATGATCCGCTTCGGCGGCCGGTCATGGGCCTCCAGGAACAGGTCGACGAACAGGCCTTCGATGGCCGCCGGGTCGTGGCCGACCTTGCGATACCGATGGGCGCCGGTGGGCGCGTGCTCCAGTCCCCGGGTCGAAGAGCCCGGGGATCTCAGCGTGGACTTGCCAGCCAGCGGCGCCAGACCGGGGCGGGCCGCCTCCAGCTTGCCGAGGACGGCGCCGAGGACCGGATCACGGCGCAGGTCGTCGTGGTCGATCAGGTCCTCGTAGCCGAGCCCGATGCCGAACACCCGCTGGCCAACCAGGGTGCGCAGGTCGTGGACCACGCGCCCCGGATCGCGCCCATCGCTGAAGCATCCCGCGAAGCGATCGACCAGCCCGATCGCCCGGTCGGTCGCGCCCAGCAGCAGCGCGCCGGCATCCGAGGTGATGGCCCCGCCATCGAGATCGGCTACCACGGCACAGCCGTCGACGCGTGCAAACACCATTGGCTTCGAGGTACACTGTGTCGGCATCGGGGGCTCCCGTGAAATTGGCTTATGTGTTTGGTCGAACTTACATTTTTGCCGATTTCACGCCCCGATGGACCCGCCTTCGTGAGAAATCGGGGCTCTTATGTCCGTGATGTCAAGACCAAGGCAAATGCATCCGTCCTGCTTTTGCAGGTGATACTTGGGCATATCGGCGCCCAGTGGAGACGGCAGGAAGCATGGACGACGGTTGATCCGGCTCTTATCCGCGGGTTGGTACCGCATGACCAAGGTTCGTCGTGGGGCTTCCTCTGTCTAGCGAACGCGCGTCGGATGATCCCGGCATCAAACCCGGATCGAGGGTTCCCCTGCCTCCTCATCCTGCCGTCAACACTGGGCGCCGAAGCGTGGTCTTGATCGGATCGTTTCGCCTCCTTGCCTGCCAGGAAATCCGCTTCCGGGCGGTGCCGCCGTCAGGCGAACTTCGGCTCCACCATCCGGGCGATCGCCCAGATGAAGCCGACCAGTTCGCGCGCGATGGCGACAACGACCTTGGGGGCCGGCTTGCCGGCGGCGGTGAGCTTGCGGTATCGAGCCGACAGCCGGACCTGCGCTTTCCAGGCGACATTCCGGATCGGCTCCGGCAGATCCTTCATCCGGTCACGGATGATCTGCGTCACCCGCGCCGGGAAGCGGTAGGTCCAGGCGGCCTCGACCAGGCAGGTCCGTGCCAGCGCATTGCCGGTCTTGGTGATCGGTCCACGCCGGATCGTCGCACCACTGGAATGCTCCGACGGATTGAGACCGAGATAGGCCATCAGTTGGCGCGGATTGTCGAACCGGCCGAAGCTGCCGACCTCGGCAACGATGACCGCCGCCACCACCAGCGATACGCCGCGCAACGCCTGGATCGCCTGGACAACCGGTGCCAGCGACCATTGCGGCACCAGTTCGGCGATCGCCTGTTTGAGCCGATCGCAGAGCGCCTCGGCGCGCAGCGTCTGCGCCAGCATCATCGCGTCGCGCCGGTCGGTCTTGACCTTGTCGCCGGCCTTGCGCGGGATCAGTGCCGGCGCCACCACGTCGCAGCGATGCCCAAGCCGGCTCAGGTGTCGTTGCACGCCATAGCCGCAAGGACCCGCCTCATAGCAGAAATGCAGCGGCCGGCCGTCCTGGGACAGCTTCCGGCACAGCCGGCGCACCGCCTCCGGCGTGTTCACAATCGTGCCATAGAACCGAACTTCGGCCTGCGCGGCCGCATCAACCAGCGCCACCGCGATCGTTTTCTTGTGGACGTCCAGGCCTGCGTAAAGTGTAAGATCCGTCATGATCCGCCTCGTTCAGTGCCTGGGGATCGGCTCCGACCATCGGAGCAACCCCCGTCAGCGTTGCAACACGCCTTAGTCGACACTTCGAGGCGGATCACCTCAACCCATTCCGCCTCACGGACATGATGGTCTAACCCACTCATGCAGCGTATAGGGCGAGCAGCCGATCTTGGCCGCGATCGAGAC
>REEP01000111.1 GCA_007695045.1 Rhodospirillales bacterium
CGCGAAGGCGGGCGTACCGTCGGCGCCGGCGTCGTCGCCAAGATCATCGAGTAGGCCGCGCCCAGAAGAGAACGGGCTATTTTGCGCGGCCATCGGCCAGGCATGCAACGGGTTAGGGGTATAGCTCAGCTGGTAGAGCGGCGGTCTCCAAAACCGCAGGTCGCGGGTTCGAATCCTGCTGCCCCTGCCAACGATACCTGACAAGACCTAAATCGGACAAACTGATGGCGCGCACCAATATCGCACAATTCGTTCGCGAGATACGGCAGGAGACATCCAAGGTCACTTGGCCGACTCGAAAGGAGACCACCATCTCCACGGCCATGGTGTTTCTGATGGTTGTGCTCGCGGCGTTGTTTTTCCTCGGAGTGGATTGGATACTCGGGATCGCCGTGCGGGCCTTCCTCGATTTTGGGATATGATGCCGATGACGGCACAATGGTTTGTCTTGCACGTCTATTCCGGGTTCGAACGCAAGGTGGCGCAATCGATTGAGGAGCAGGCGCAGCAGCAGGAAATGGGCGACCTCATCCAGCAGGTGCTGGTGCCGATGGAAGAGGTGGTCGAGGTGCGCCGCGGCGCCAAGGTGAGTGCCGGGCGCAAGTTTTTTCCGGGCTACGTACTGATCAAGATGGAGATGACCGACGAAACCTGGCACTTGGTGAAAAGCACGCCCAAGGTGACCGGGTTTCTTGGCGACCGCGGGCGACCGATGCCGATCAGCCAGGCCGAGGCGGATCGGATCATGCACCAGGTACAGGAAGGGATCGAGCGGCCCAAACCCGCCGTCGTGTTCGAAGTGGGCGAGCAGGTGCGTGTCTGTGACGGGCCGTTCAACTCCTTCAGCGGGCTGGTGGAGGAAGTGGACGAGGAACGGGCCCGGCTCAAGGTGGCGGTCTCGATCTTCGGGCGTTCCACACCGGTGGAACTGGAATACTCGCAGGTCGAGAAAATCTAGTGGCGTTGCGGCGGCACCGGCCCGGTAGCCGCCGCGTGTGAACCAAAGGATGTCCGGGCGCCGCGGTGTCGGCGGCCGCCTCAACGGGGAACGGGTATGGCGAAGAAGGTTCTTGGATACATCAAGTTGGAGGTTCCGGCCGGGCAGGCCAATCCGTCGCCGCCCATCGGGCCGGCTTTGGGTCAGCGCGGCCTCAACATCATGGAGTTCTGCAAGGCGTTCAACGCCCAGACCCAGGGCCTCGAAGCCGGCATGCCGATCCCGGTGGTGATCACCGCGTACGCTGACCGGACTTTCCAGTTCGTGACCAAGACGCCGCCGACGTCGTTTCTGCTCAAGAAGGCGGCAGGCGTGGCCAAGGGCAGTGCCCAGCCGTCGCGCACGGGTGTCGGCACCGTGACGCAGGACCAGGTTCGCGAAATTGCCGAGCAGAAAATGGTGGACCTGAACGCCAAGGATCTGGCGGGGGCCATGCGTATGGTTTCCGGGTCGGCACACTCCATGGGCATCAAGGTGGTGGACTAGAACGATGGCGGGTAAAGGCAAGCGGCTGAAGAAGGTGTACGAGGATATCGATCCTCAAAAAGCCTATCCCCTGGACGAGGCGGTCCGGCTGATCAAGGCCAAGGCGGCGGCGAAGTTCGATGAAACCGTGGAAATGGCGGTCCGGCTTGGCGTCGATCCGCGCCATGCCGACCAGATGGTTCGGGGCGTGGTATCCTTGCCGCACGGCACCGGCAAACAGCTTCGGGTCGCGGTGTTTGCCAAGGGTGACAAGGCCGAGGAAGCCAGGAAGGCGGGTGCCGACGTGGTGGGTGCGGAGGATCTGGCCGAACAGGTCCAGGGCGGCGCGATCGATTTTGATCGCTGCATCGCCTCGCCCGACATGATGGCAATCGTGGGGAAGCTGGGCAAGATCCTGGGTCCGCGCGGCTTGATGCCGAATCCGAAGCTCGGCACCGTGACTCCGGATGTTGCTGGCGCCGTCAAAGCGGCCAAGGCCGGCCAGATCGAGTTCCGGGTCGAGAAGGCCGGGATCGTTCACGGCGGCGTCGGCAAGGCCAGCTTTCCGGAAGAAGCTCTTGCGGAGAACATCCGCGCCTTCGTCGATGCATTGGCCAAGGCCAAGCCCAGCGGGGCCAAAGGCACCTATCTCCAGCAAGCCCATCTGAGTTCCACCATGGGGCCGGGCTTGCGCGTCAGCATCGGCAGTGTTACAAGCTGACGACGCGCTGGCGAGAGTATCGCCTCGCCGAGAGGGTTTTGTGCGACGTCAAGGGATGCGACCCATCACGGTCAGTCCCGACCTGTCAGAGACTGCAGGTGCCGCGCCGGGTTGGTTGCAACCCGGAACCGGCGGCTTAATCGCTTGGGCCTGCACAGACGGTGGTGAAGCAAGGCTGATGCCGTGCCGCTTGGGCCGGTAGAGATCAGCCAGGTTCCGATCACCGGACAGGGATAGCAGGCGTGACCGCCCGGCCGGCAAGGTCGGTCGCGTGCGCCGGTTTGTGGTGAGGGTGGCGCGTCGATGGCGGAAGCCGTCGGCGGGCGGCGACGGTCGAAGTCCGGTCGGTCTGACGATACGAGCGGCGGTCGGGCCGGAAAGCGGGAGGACGTGCAGTGGACCGGGCGGAAAAGGCGGCGTTTGTCGACGCCATGCATCGCATCTTTGATCAGGCGGCGGTTGTGCTGGTCACGCACTATACCGGGCTTACCGTGGCGCAACTGGGTGACTTGCGCACTCAGGTCAGAAGCGTCGGGGGTGGCTTCAAGGTGACGAAGAACCGGCTGGTGCTGCGCGCCCTGGAAGCCACACCCTACGAAGGTCTGCGGCCGTTGTTCACCGGCCCCACGGCGATCGCTTTTGCCGATGAGCCGGTGGCGGTGGCCAAGGTGGTGGTTGGGTTCGCCAAGACCCAGAGCCACCTGGTGCTGCTGGGCGGGGCGGTCGGCAGCCATCTGCTGGCGGCCGACGACGTGAAGGCACTGGCAACCTTGCCCTCGCTGGACGAACTGCGCGGTACCATCGTGGGCCTGCTCCAGGCACCGGCGCAGCGTCTGGTTGGACTGATGCAGGCGCCTGGCGGGCAGATCGCGCGCGTGCTGGCGGCACATGCCGAACAGGCCGGGGAGCGCGAAGCGGCCTGAGCCGGGCCCCCCGCCGTTGGACTTTGTTGGTGTTTTTGGTCTTTTCAGGAGAATACAGCGATGGCCAATCTGCAACAGATCGTCGAAGAGTTGTCGAGCCTGACGGTGATGGAAGCCGCCGAGCTCAGCAAGATGCTGGAAGAGAAGTGGGGCGTGTCGGCGGCGGCACCGGTGGCCGCGATGCCCGCAGGCGGTGCCGCGCCGGCAGCGGCCGAAGCGGTGGAGGAGAAGACCGAGTTTGACGTCATCCTGGCCACCGTCGGCGACAAAAAGATTAACGTGATCAAAGAGGTGCGCGCCATCACCGGGCTCGGCCTGAAGGAGGCGAAGGATTTGGTCGAAGGCGCGCCCAAACCCGTGAAGGAGGGCGTGAACAAGGACGAGGCCGCGGCCATGAAGAAGAAGCTGGAGGAGGCTGGGGCCACCGTCGAAGTGAAATAAGGCTTGACATTCCGGGTTGGCATCGCCCGTGGGGGCTGCTATATGTGAGGTTCGGGTAGCGAACGGCCTCATCGCCGGAATGAGAATTTATCACCCTTCCATCCGACACGCATCCGTCCGCATGGGCTACGCCGCGGCCGGGAAAGCGGGTGCGCATCTCCTGCATACGCCACCTCGGGTCGTTCTCGGCCCGCGGTGACTTCTCTTCGCGTGTGCGATCGAGTGCTGTGGTCCTTGCGTTCGCAAGCGGTTTCGAACGCGACGTCGACCCGGCAGAGTCGGTTGCCTTATTGCCACCTAAGGTGAGGAGCGCGCATGTCTAGTCGATTCATGGGGCGCAAGCGCGTCCGAAGGAATTTCGGGCGCATTTCTGCTGCCGTGTCGATGCCGAACCTGATCGAGGTTCAGAAGTCGTCTTACGAGCAGTTTCTGCAACGGATGGTGCCGCTGGAAGCGCGAAGCCAGATCGGACTGCAGGAAGTGTTCAATTCGGTCTTCCCTATCCAGGACTTCTCGGAGCGGGGAACGCTCGAGTTCGTCAAATACGAGTTCGAGGATCCCAAGTATGACGTCGAGGAGTGCCAGCAGCGCGGGATGACCTATGCCGCGCCCCTGAAGGTGACCTTGCGCCTCGTGGTGTGGGATATCGATGAAGAGACCGGGGCCCGTTCGGTCCGCGATATCAAGGAACAAGACGTCTACATGGGTGATATGCCCCTGATGACGGACAACGGGACGTTCGTCGTCAATGGCACCGAGCGCGTGATCGTTTCGCAGATGCATCGCTCGCCGGGGGTTTTCTTTGATCACGACAAGGGCAAGACCCACGCGTCCGGCAAGTTTTTGTTCGCCGGGCGGGTGATACCGTACCGTGGCTCATGGCTGGACTTCGAATTCGACGCCAAGGACCTTGTCTACGTTCGCATCGACCGGCGCCGCAAGCTGCCGGTGACGACCCTGCTGATGGCGCTCGACAGTGCCGAGGCTGAGGCTTTGCGCGAGGAGCGCGCGGCCGAGGGACGGTCGGTGGATCCGACCGAGATCACCGGCATGTCGCCGGAAGAGATCCTCGGGTACTTCTACGACAAGGTGGTGTTCAGCCGTATCGGCGAGGCCTGGAAAACCCAGTTCCGCGCCGATCGCATGCGCGGCGTCAAGATCGTGCACGATCTGGTGGACGCCCGTACCGGCGAGCGCGTCGCCGAGGCCGGCACCAAGTTGACCCCGAAGCTGATCCGCCAACTCCAGGAAGTGGGACTGACCGAGACCCTGGTACCGGATGAGGAGATGCTGGGCCGGTACGTCGCCGAGGATCTCATCAACGAGGAGACGGGCGAGATTTATGTGGAGGCCGGGGACGAGATCACGGAGCCGATCCTGGCCAGTTTGAACAAGGCCGAGGTGGGCGAGGTCAAGACCCTGGCGATCGATCACATCAACGTCGGCCCTTACATTCGCAATACGTTGGCGATCGACCGCAACACCTCGCGCGACGAGGCGCTGTTCGACATCTACCGCGTCATGCGTCCGGGCGAGCCGCCCACGATCGAAACCGCGGACGCGCTCTTCAAGGGGCTGTTCTTCGACCCCGAACGGTATGACCTCTCGGCGGTCGGGCGGGTCAAGATGAATGCGCGGCTTGGCTTCGAGACCGATGACAGTGTTCGGGTCCTGCGCCGCCAGGATATCCTGGCCGTGGTCAAAATCCTGGTCGACCTGAAGGACGGCCGCGGAGAAATCGACGATATCGACCACCTCGGCAATCGGCGCGTACGCTCGGTCGGCGAGTTGATGGAAAATCAGTATCGTGTCGGCCTTCTTCGCATGGAACGCGCCGTGCGTGAACGCATGAGTTCCGTCGACATTGATACCGTGATGCCGCAGGACCTGAGCAACGCCAAGCCGGCGTCGGCGGCGGTGCGGGAGTTCTTCGGCTCATCACAGCTGAGCCAGTTCATGGACCAGACCAATCCGCTGTCTGAGGTGACCCACAAGCGTCGCCTTTCGGCCCTTGGCCCCGGCGGACTGACCCGCGAACGCGCCGGTTTCGAGGTGCGGGACGTGCATCCGACCCACTACGGCCGAATCTGCCCGATCGAGACGCCGGAGGGCCCGAATATCGGGCTGATCAACTCTCTCGCCACGTTCGCGCGGGTCAACAAGTACGGCTTTATCGAGACGCCCTATCGCCGGGTCGAGGATGGGCGGGTCGCCGATGAGGTGATCTATATGTCGGCGATGGACGAGGGCCGTTTTACCATTGCCCAGGCCAACGCCGAACTGGATGACCAGGGCCGCTTTGTATCCGACCTGGTGAGTTGCCGGCGCGGCAACGACTTCTCCCTGGTCCGGCCCGAGGACATCGACCTGATCGATGTTTCGCCGAAACAGCTGGTGTCGGTGGCCACGGCACTGATCCCGTTTCTCGAGAACGATGACGCCAACCGGGCCTTGATGGGCTCGAACATGCAGCGTCAGGCCGTGCCGCTGATCATCACCGACGCGCCGCTTGTGGGCACTGGCATGGAAGGCACCGTGGCCCGGGATTCGGGGGCGACCATCGTGGCGCGCCGGTCGGGCATCGTCGATCAGGTGGATGCAACCCGCATCGTCGTTCGGGCGACCGCGGAAACATCCCATTCGGCGGCGGGGGTGGATATCTACAATCTGCTGAAGTTCCAGCGTTCCAACCAGAATACCATGCTCCACCAGCGCCCGCTGGTGAAAGCGGGAGAGACCGTGGAGGCCGGCGATACCATTGCCGACGGCGCGTCCACCGATCTCGGCGACCTGGCGTTGGGCCGCAACGTGCTGGCGGCGTTTATGCCCTGGCAGGGCTACAACTTCGAAGACTCCATCCTGATTTCCGAGCGCATCGTTCGCGACGACGTGTTCACCTCCATCCATATCGAGGAATTCGAGGTGATGGCCCGCGACACCAAGCTGGGCCAGGAGGAGATCACCCGGGACATCCCAAACGTCGGCGAAGACGCCCTGAAAAACCTGGACGAAGCCGGGATCGTTTACATCGGCGCGGAAGTGAAGGCCGGCGATATCCTGGTGGGCAAGGTCACGCCCAAAGGGGAATCGCCGATGACGCCGGAGGAGAAGCTGCTCCGCGCGATCTTCGGCGAGAAGGCGGCGGATGTCCGCGATACTTCGATGAAGGTGCCGCCGGGTGTCTCCGGAACCGTCCTGGAAGTGCGGGTGTTCTCCCGTCGCGGTGTCGACAAGGACGCCCGGGCGCTGGCCATCGAACAGGCGGAGATCGAGCGACTCGCCAAGGACCGGGACGACGAGCGGGCAATTCTGGAACGAAGCTTCAACGCGCGGATGCAGTCCCTGATCATGGGCCGATCGGTGGTCGGCGGACCCAAGGGGATCACCGTGGGGGCCACGGTGGATGAGGCGCTGCTTGCCGGGTTCACGCCCGGCCAGTGGTCCCAGATCGTGGTCGACGACGATCGGGTGATGGCCGATGTCGAAGCGCTCAGAAGCCAACTGGAAAGCAGCATCGCCAGGCTTGAGGAAAGGTTCGAGAACAAGGTCGAGAAGCTGCAGCGGGGTGACGATTTGCCGCCGGGCGTGATGAAGATGGTCAAGGTCTTCGTCGCGGTGAAGCGCAAGATGCAGCCCGGGGACAAGATGGCGGGCCGGCACGGCAACAAAGGCGTGGTTTCGCGAATCGTGCCGGTGGAGGATTTGCCGTTCCTGGAGGACGGCACCCCGGTTGATCTCGTTCTCAATCCGTTGGGTGTGCCGTCGCGCATGAACGTCGGGCAGATCCTGGAAACACATCTTGGCTGGGCGTGTGCCGGATTCGGCAGGCAAATCGCCGAACTCGTGGATGTGGCTCAGAAGGTGGATGGGCTCGGCAACATTCGGGCTCTGCTTCGCGAGATTTACGGTGAGCGGGATTACGAAAACGAAATCGCTCATCTTGACGACGATGAACTTCTTGAGATGGCCGGCACCCTTCGGCGCGGTGTTCCGGTGGCTTCTCCGGTGTTCGACGGGGCACGCGAGTCGGACATCGTTGAGATGCTGACCAAGGCCGGTCTCCAGACATCGGGACAGGCGATGTTGCATGACGGCCGTAGTGGCGAGCCCTTCGCCCGACCGGTCACTGTCGGCTATATCTACATGTTGAAGCTGCATCACCTCGTGGATGACAAAATCCACGCACGCTCCATTGGTCCCTATAGTCTGGTGACCCAGCAACCGCTGGGCGGCAAGGCGCAGTTCGGCGGTCAGCGGTTCGGCGAGATGGAGGTGTGGGCTCTGGAGGCGTACGGTGCCGCCTACACCCTGCAGGAGATGCTCACCGTCAAATCCGACGACGTGTCCGGACGGACCAAGGTGTACGAATCCATCGTGCGCGGGGATGACAGCTTCGAAGCGGGCGTTCCTGAGTCCTTCAACGTTCTGGTCAAGGAACTCCAGTCGCTCGGCCTCAATGTGGAATTGAACTGATCAGGCCGGTTGGCGCGCGGCATTGACGTGCGCTGTGTCGGTCAGGGAGTTGGCAGCATGAACGAACTGATGAAGATTTTCGGCCAGGTTGGCGGCACGCAGCGGTTCGACGAGATCCGTATCTCCATCGCGAGTCCGGAGCGGATCCGCTCATGGTCGTTCGGGGAGATCAAGAAGCCGGAAACCATCAACTACCGCACGTTCAAGCCTGAGCGCGATGGTCTCTTCTGCGCCCGCATCTTCGGTCCGATCAAGGACTACGAGTGCCTGTGCGGCAAATACAAGCGGATGAAATACAAAGGGATCATCTGCGAGAAGTGCGGGGTCGAGGTCACGCTGCAGAAGGTACGGCGTGAACGGATGGGGCACATCGAACTGGCCTCGCCGGTGGCGCACATCTGGTTCATGAAATCGCTGCCGAGCCGCATCGGCCTGCTGATCGACATGACCCTGAAGGATCTGGAGCGGGTTCTTTATTTCGAGAACTATGTGGTCGTTGAGCCCGGCCTCACGCCGTTGCAGCCGCGTGAACTGCTCACCGAGGAGCAGTACCAGCGCGCCCTGGACGAATACGGAGAAGACACATTCTCGGTCGGTATCGGTGCCGAGGCGGTGCGCGAGATCCTCAAGACCATCGACTTGGACCAGGAACGCACGCAGCTTCGCGCCGACCTCAAGGAAACCACTTCCGAAGCCAAGCGCAAGAAGCTGGTCAAGCGCCTCAAGCTGGTCGAGGCTTTCCTGGAATCCGGCGCCCGTCCGGAGTGGATGATCATGGAGGTGATTCCGGTCATTCCACCCGAATTGCGGCCTCTGGTGCCTTTGGATGGCGGCCGCTTCGCCACCTCCGACCTCAATGATCTCTACCGGCGCGTCATCAACCGCAACAACCGTCTGAAGCGTCTGATCGAACTTCGGGCGCCCGACATCATCATCCGCAACGAGAAGCGGATGCTGCAGGAGTCGGTCGACGCTCTGTTCGACAACAGCCGCCGCGGACGGCCCATTTCGGGTGCGAACAAGCGTCCGCTCAAGTCGCTCAGCGACATGCTCAAGGGCAAGCAGGGCCGCTTCCGTCAGAACCTCCTGGGCAAGCGGGTGGATTACTCGGGGCGGTCGGTGATCGTCGTGGGGCCGGAACTCAAGCTGCACGAGTGCGGCCTGCCGAAAAAAATGGCGCTCGAGCTGTTCAAGCCGTTCATTTATTCGAAGCTCGAGCTGTATGGCATGGCGACCACCATCAAGGCGGCCAAGCGGATGCTCGAAAAGGAACGACCCGAGGTGTGGGACGTCCTGGAAGAAGTGATTCGCGAGCATCCCGTGTTGCTGAACCGGGCGCCGACCCTGCACCGTCTGGGTATCCAGGCGTTCGAGCCGGTTCTGATCGAAGGCAAGGCGATCCAGCTGCATCCGTTGGTCTGCGCCGCCTTCAACGCCGATTTCGACGGCGATCAGATGGCCGTACACGTTCCTCTGTCGCTGGAGGCGCAGCTCGAGGCCCGGGTGCTGATGATGTCGACCAACAACATCCTGAGCCCGGCCAGCGGCAAGCCGATCATCGTACCCTCGCAGGATATCGTGCTGGGTCTTTACTATCTGTCGATGGACCGGGAGGGCGAGCCGGGAGAAGGGATGCTGTTCGCTGATGTCGGCGAGATCGAACACGCGTTGGCCGCCGGTGCCGTCAGCTTGCATGCCCGGGTGCGGTGCCGGCATCGGGGGTTGAACGGGGACGGCGTGAGGGAGACCCGGGTGGTGGAGACCACGCCGGGCCGGATGCTGCTGTCGGAACTGCTGCCGGACAATCCCAACGTGCCATTCTCCCTGGTCAACCGGCTGCTGACCAAGAAGGATATTTCGGCGGTCATTGACGCGGTGTACCGCAACTGCGGTCAGAAGGAGACGGTGATCTTTGCCGACCGCATGATGCGGCTTGGCTTCACGTCCGCCTCCAAGGCCGGGATTTCCTTCGGCAAGGACGACCTGGTGGTGCCCGAAGCCAAGACCGAACTGGTGCGGCGTACCGAGGATCGCGTCAAGGAGTACGAGCAGCAGTATCTGGATGGCTTGATCACCCAGGGTGAGAAGTACAACAAGGTCATTGACGCCTGGTCGCACTGCACCGACGAAGTGGCGGCGGAAATGATGCAACAAATCTCCACCACTCGGCCCGGCGAGCCGATCAACGCCGTGTACATGATGGCCCATTCCGGGGCCCGCGGCTCGGCGGCACAGATCAAACAGTTGGCGGGCATGCGCGGGCTGATGGCCAAGCCCTCCGGGGAAATCATCCAGACCCCGATCATCTCCAACTTCAAGGAGGGCTTGACGGTTCTGGAATACTTCAATTCCACCCACGGTGCCCGGAAGGGTCTCGCCGACACCGCACTCAAGACGGCCAACTCGGGCTATCTCACCCGCCGACTGGTGGATGTGACCCAGGACTGTATCGTGCTTGAGGACGATTGCGGCACGTCCCGCGGCATCACCGTGCGCCCGATCCGCGAGGGCGGCGACGTGGTCTCTCCGCTGGGCGAACGGGTCCTGGGCCGGACGGCTGCGGAGGACGTGGTGGACCCGGCGACCGGCCAGCTTTTCGTCAAGGCCGGTGAGATGATCGACGAGGACGCGGTTCTGGCGATCGAGGCGGCGGATCTGGAGATGATCAAAATCCGCTCGGTCCTGACCTGTGAGACTCGGATCGGGGTCTGCGGCAAGTGCTACGGGCGCGACCTTGCCCGGGGCACATCAGTCAACGTCGGCGAGGCGGTGGGCGTGATCGCCGCACAGTCCATCGGCGAGCCGGGCACCCAGCTCACCATGCGCACGTTCCACATCGGCGGTGCCGTGCAGCGGGGCGCCGAGCAGTCGAAGATCGAGGCAGCCACCGACGGCACCGTGTCGCTGCGCAACTGCGCCACCGTCCGCAACAGTGCCGGTGTGCCGGTGGTGATGAACCGCAACGCCGTCGCCGTGCTGGTGGATGTCCAGGGCCGCGAACGTGCGCACCATCGCCTAGCGTATGGGACCAAGCTTTACTGCACCGATCAGGCGGAAGTGGCGCGGGGCCAGAAGATCGCCGAGTGGGACCCTTACACCCTCCCGATCCTTACCGAAAAGGAGGGGTATGCCCACTACGTCGACCTGGTGGAAGGGGTGTCGATGATCGAGCACCTGGATGAAGCCACCGGCATGAGCTCCAAGGTCGTCACCGACTGGAAGGCGCAGCCCCGCAAGGCCGATCTAAAGCCGAGGATCACCCTGCGCGACGAGAACGGCGACGTGATCACCTTGGAGAACGGGATGGAAGCCCGTTACTTCCTGCCGGTGGATGCGATCCTGTCCGTCGAATCGGGCCAGCAAGTCCATGCGGGTGACGTGATTGCCCGCATTCCCCGGGAATCTGCCAAGACCCGTGACATCACAGGCGGCCTGCCGCGGGTGGCGGAGTTGTTCGAGGCTCGGAAACCGAAGGACTATGCGATCATCAGCGAAGTCGCCGGGCACATCGAGTTCGGCAAGGATTACAAGTCGAAGCGCCGGATCATCGTGGTGCCGGATGATGAGAGCGAGGAACCACGTGAGTATCTTATTCCAAAAGGCAAGCATATCAGCGTGCAGGAAGGCGATTACGTGGAGGTCGGCGACCCGCTGATGGACGGCAACCCGGTTCCCCACGATATCCTGCGGGTCCTGGGGGTCGAGGCGCTGGCCGCTTATCTGACCAACGAGATCCAGGATGTCTATCGGTTGCAGGGGGTGCGCATCAACGACAAGCACATCGAGGTGATCGTCCGCCAGATGCTGCAGAAGGTCGAGGTGGTTGATCCCGGCGATACGACGTTCCTGGTGGGTGAGCAGTCGGACCGCCTGGAATTCGATGCGGTCAACGCCAAGGCGGAAGCGGCGGGTGAGCAGCCCGCGGTGGCGCTGCCGGTGCTGCAGGGGATCACCAAGGCCAGCTTGCAGACCCAGTCCTTCATCTCGGCCGCATCATTCCAGGAGACCACCCGGGTGCTGACGGAGGCCGCAACCTCGGGGCGCGTGGATTCCTTGTTCGGACTGAAGGAAAACGTCATCGTCGGGCGTCTGATCCCGGCCGGGACCGGCAGCGTTATGAACAAGCTTCGGCGGGTCGCGGCCGAGCGGGACCGTCAGATCAGCGCCGGCGACGGGCGTGAGGAGAGCGTCGGGGCAATCGCGGCCCGGCCTGAGGAGAGGGTCGAGGCGGTGACGTCGTCGGACGCCGAATAGCGGCGGTCGTGCGGGGTCGGGCCGGGATCCGGGCCGGCCCGGCGCCGACGTGCTCCCCTCGCTGACTTGCCCGGGCTTGTCCCGGGCATCCACGTATTGCCTTTCCCTGAGACGGGAGCGCGGCGTCAAGGGTCTTCCGTGGATGGCCGGAACAAGTCCGGCCAAGTCAGGTGGGGGCAGGGGGCAAAGGATGTGGCGAGGATGGCGACGACCGACACCAGCGGCTTCGTGCAGCCCGGATGAAACGCGGCGCAACGCCCATGCCGCCGGCGCTGCGGATCTCCACGCTTGTCACCCGGGGGAAGTGGCCAGGAGCAGTGACACGACGGCAGGCCTACGGCTGCGATTGCTGCTTGACGGCCGCGGCCGGGGGCCCCTAGTATGCCGATCTCGCCACGAGGGAGCCGGTGGTGAACCTTTTCGGTTCAGACGCGGCGTCCGTGCGATCTGATTGAGACAACAAGAGCTGCTCGCCTCCGGCCGTATCGGTTGGCGAGTCTTTTTTACTGTCTCTGCGGCGACCGCCGGTTTGCCGCGGGAGGCCGTTTTTGAACATTGCCACAGTGCGAAGGTAGCGGAAGCCAAAGTATGCCGACAGTCAACCAATTGGTTCGGAAGGCGCGACAATCGCCGCCTTCCCGCAACAAGGTGCCGGCACTGGAGCAATGCCCGCAGAAGCGCGGCGTTTGCACCCGGGTCTATACCACCACACCGAAAAAGCCCAATTCGGCGCTGCGCAAGGTTGCGCGGGTGCGGCTTACCAATGGTTTCGAGGTCACCAGCTACATCCCCGGTGAAGGGCACAACCTTCAGGAACATTCGGTGGTGATGATCCGCGGCGGTCGCGTGAAGGACCTCCCGGGCGTGCGTTACCACATCATCCGCGGGACCCTGGATACCCAGGGGGTCGGCAACCGACGTCAGCGCCGTTCCAAGTATGGCGCGAAGCGGCCCAAGTAGAGGATTGCCGACATGTCCCGACGTCGCGCCGCAGAACAACGCGAAGTGTTGCCCGATCCCAAGTATGGAGACGTGATCGTCTCCAAGTTCATGAACGGCCTCATGCTGGACGGCAAGAAGTCGGTGGCCGAGCGTATCGTCTACGGTGCGTTCGATGTCATCGAGAAAAAGAGTCGGCAGGACCCGGTCAAGGTCTTTCGCGACGCCATCGACAACGTCAAGCCGGCGATCGAGGTGCGGTCTCGCCGGGTGGGTGGCGCCACCTATCAGGTGCCCGTGGAGGTGCGCCCGGCCCGCCGTCTCGCCCTCGCCATCCGCTGGCTCACCGGTGTGGCCCGCAAGCGGTCGGAGAACACCATGGTGGAGCGATTGGCGGCGGAACTGCTGGATGCCGCCAACAATCGCGGCACCGCCATCAAAAAGCGGGAAGATACGCACCGCATGGCAGAGGCCAACAAGGCCTTCTCCCACTATCGCTGGTAGCGACAGAAAGGCGGACGTCATGCCCCGAACCAGCCCGCTCGAACGGTACCGAAATATCGGCATCATGGCCCATATTGATGCCGGCAAAACGACCACGACCGAGCGTATCCTGTTCTACACCGGTCGATCCTATAAGATCGGCGAGGTCCATGAAGGCACGGCCACCATGGACTGGATGGAGCAGGAGCAGGAGCGCGGGATCACGATCACCTCCGCGGCCACCACCTGCGCCTGGCGGGACCACCGGATCAACATCATCGACACCCCTGGGCACGTCGACTTCACCATCGAGGTGGAACGCAGCCTGCGCGTGCTCGACGGTGCCGTGACCGTGTTCGATGGCGTCGCAGGGGTGGAGCCGCAGTCCGAAACGGTATGGCGCCAGGCCGACAAGTATCACGTGCCGCGTATCTGTTTCGTGAACAAGATGGACCGGATGGGCGCCGACTTCTTCCGGTGCGTCGACATGATCCGCAAGCGCCTTGGGGCGGAGCCGGTGGTGGTACAGCTGCCAATCGGCTCGGAATCGGATTTCGTCGGGCTGGTCGATCTGATCCGCATGAAGGGCATTGTCTGGAAAGACGAGACCTTGGGAGCGGAGTTCGTCGTGGGCGACGTGCCGGAGGCACTGGTAGAGCAGGCCCGGGAATACCGCACCCGATTGGTCGAGGCGGTGGTGGAACAGGACGAAGCGGTGATGGAAGCGTACCTGGAAGGGGAGGAGCCGGACGAGGCGACCCTGCTGCGCTGCATTCGCGCCGGCACCATCTCCAACAGCTTCGTCCCGGTCCTGTGCGGCTCGGCCTTCAAGAACAAGGGTGTGCAGCCACTGCTGGACGCGGTGGTGGACTTTCTGCCGTCGCCGACCGAGGTGCCGCCGATCAAGGGCCTGAAATTCGGCACCGAGGAGACCATCGAGCGCGCCAATTCTGATGACGAGCCGTTCGCGGCTCTCGCCTTCAAGATCATGTCCGATCCGTTCGTTGGCAGTCTGACCTTTATCCGCGTCTATTCGGGTGTGGTGACGGCCGGGGAAATGATCCGAAACACGGTCAAGGACAAGCAGGAGCGGGTCGGGCGCATGCTGCTGATGCATGCCAATACCCGCGAGGATGTGAAGGAAGCGCGGGCCGGTGATATTTTGGCGCTGGCGGGCCTCAAGCAGACCACCACCGGCGATACGCTGTGCGATCCCAAGAACCCGGTGATCCTTGAACGGATGGAGTTTCCCGACCCGGTCATCGAGGTGGCCGTGGAGCCCAAGACCAAGGGCGACCAGGAGAAAATGGGCGTCGCTCTGGCCCGGCTGGCGAGCGAGGATCCGTCGTTTCGGGTTTCGTCCGATCCCGAAAGCGGCCAGACGGTCATCAAGGGCATGGGCGAGTTGCACCTGGAAATCCTGGTGGACCGCATGAAGCGGGAGTTCAAGGTCGATGCCAATGTCGGCGCGCCGCAGGTGGCGTATCGGGAGACCATTTCCCGACCAGCCGAGATCGACTATACGCACAAGAAGCAGACCGGTGGCGCCGGCCAGTTCGCCCGGGTGATCCTGAAGTTCGAGCCGTTGGAAGCCGGATCGGGTTACCAGTTTGAAAGCGCCGTGGTCGGCGGCTCCGTCCCCAAGGAGTACATTCCCGGGGTTCAGAAGGGGCTCGAAGGCGCGCGGGAATCCGGCGTTCTCACCGGCTTTCCGGTGATCGATTTCAAGGCGACCCTGGTGGACGGGGCGTCCCACGACGTCGACTCGAGCGTGATGGCGTTCGAGATCGCGGCCCGCGCGGCGTTTCGCGAGGGCATGACCAAGGCGGCGCCGAAGCTCCTGGAGCCGATGATGAAGGTCGAGGTGGTGACACCCGATGAATACATGGGTGACATCATCGGCGACTTGAACAGCCGTCGCGGCCAAGTCACCGGCATGGATCAGCGCGGCATCGCTCGGGTCATCGAGGCGCTGGTGCCGCTTTCGATGATGTTCGGCTACGTGAATACGCTGCGGTCCATGAGCCAGGGGCGGGCCCAGTACACCATGCAGTTCGATCGGTACGCGGAAGTTCCACAGCAGATATCCGAAGAAGTACGGCACCGTCTGGCCGGCTAGGCGCGGCACGGGTTCAGGGGAACGGAGTAGCAAAGGCGATGGCGAAGGCGAAATTTGAGCGGACGAAGCCGCACTGCAATGTTGGCACG
>REEP01000005.1 GCA_007695045.1 Rhodospirillales bacterium
AGATGACGTCGGCGATGGATCGACGGAGTGGCTCGCGTGCTTCCGGATACGATGTGCGAACGGCGTCGAACAGCGTAGCCACTGCGCTCCGGAGGGGACTATCGCGCAGCATCATGGCAAGGCTGTTCGCAGCCGCGACGAAGTCGCTTTCGAGTTCGACGGTATCCAGGCCTGCGAGCTTCGTCAGGCGCTCAAGAGCGGCGAGGACACACTCGAGGTTTTCCCGACCCGTGGATGGATGCCACTCCTTCTCCGGCACCTCATCGGAGGCGGGCTCGCTTCCTATCCGATACGCCTGACGCTCGCCTACCTGTGCCAGTGCCTTCAGCGCGAGGCGGACGAGAGGGACGCGATCCGTCGCCACAAGCTCGTCGATTACAGCGAGGCGGTCGAGGTAGGGCACGGCCGTGCCACCTAAGAAGATCTGAAAGCGCCCGACGAACTCTGCCGTCGCGTTGTTCGCCCAGGACTCGTTCTCGGCCTCTGCAAGCAGGGCAAGGGCTTTGGTCGCGTCAAAGAACGCCCCGGGACGCCATGCCAGCCGCACGAGGGCCCAGACGGTTTCTCTCCGCGCCCGATCTTCGATCCTCGATCGCTCTTCGGGAGCCGTACCCTCCAAAGCATGACGGATGCTCGCCGCTGCCTGGTTGGGATCAGCGGCGGAAAGCGCAGACCAGCGACGAACGGCGCGCGCATCGACGAAGTCATCTAGTTGAAAAAAAAAGGCGAGCTCTTGCCGTGCATAATCCTGGACCTGTGGGTTGCTGGCTATAGAACGCAGTCGTTCGTAGTAAGCATCCTTGGCGCCCTCTGTTGGCAATGCATCCGGGAGCGAGCGCAGAAGATCTGGAAACGTCGTCCAGGCTTCGACAGCGAGGTGAATACCCAGCGGCGTTGGTGAGATGTAGCGATAGCGACCGCCGCGAGGAACGATCCCGAAGCGTCGATCAAATTCACTGACCTTTGACCGCACATGGTTCCAGGCGAGACCGAAGTGACGCGCGATTGCCTCTCCTTCGATTTGCACGTCCTCGGTCCATCCCACGCTCTCCAGTACCGCAACAACATGCAGCGCGCTCCGGTCCTCAGTGCCGAGCATCCCATCCAGAAACGCGCGGATCTCGTCTCGGCTGAGGAGGCCACGGACGTCAAGCGACGTGTCGCGCGCGACTGCGTCGGCCGCAAGCCTCGCCAAGCGTACATACCCATCCGCGAACCTGACGATGAAGTCGACATGCTCTGTGGGCATCGCTGGATACCAGCCACTGATGACCTTGGCAGCCATCTCGCGGTCAATCGGGCCCACGAGAAGGGCTGGAATTCGCGCAGGTTCTGGTGTCGGGCAGTGCCCCACCGTGACCAGCCGAATCCGCCCGTCTGCCCGCGCCACTGCGTCGCGTAGCGGGCGAAGCTGCTCTGGCTGTATCTCGTCCGCCACTACGACCAGCCGCACGGCGGGATCCGCGACCGCGCCGTCGATGAGCTCGACGAGGCGCATGTCGCTCGCCTGCTGCAGGTAGATCACCGACGCTGACCAGGGCGCCTCGCGACAGAGCTCGAGAACAAACCGTGTCTTTCCCACCCCGGGTGGTCCATGGATGTGGAGATGCTGGACTGACCCGGTCTCGAACTCAAGGGCAGAGCGCTGCCGCGCGATCTCCTCCTTGATGGAGTCCGGCGCCTGCCAAGGGACCTGGTGCACTTCTGCATTCGCCCAGTCAGAAAGCGTCCATAGGCCGTCAGGCCTCCCCGCCCAGCGAGCGGCGACCGCGGGGTTCTGGTTGCACCAACCAGCCAATCGCTCGCTCCCAATGACCTCGATGCGCTCGCTGGGTATGCCTGCTGCCGAGGCCTCGTCGGTCAGGGTCTTCAATCGATCGCTCTCGCCCTTCTTGCCGTTGGTCGACCCCGAGGCGACCACCACGAAACGCCCACCGGCCGCCAGCGACTGCTCCGGTAGGGGCTTGCCAACCTCGCCTTTGAGACGCGCTGGCGTGCCGGAAGCTCGGGCTTTGAGCTGCCAGCATGTGTCCGTCTCGCCAAGCCAGTCATGAACTGCCCCGGCTTCGTCGGAGGCATTCTGGGTCAAATCATGCGGTGAGCGGCACTGGGTGTGGACCGACATTCCTTGGTGAGACCGGGGGACCATTCCTCGGCGCCGACGTGCACTCCGGGGTGCCGGGAGTCGCAGGCGGGGTCAAGGAGGGTCGGCGCCGCGTGCGGCGTGGATGCCTTGACGCCGCCGAGCACCCGGCGATGCTTGGCGCAGTCGGGCCAGGTGTTCCTGCCGCCACCGGCATAGCTTCGTCCAAGCCGGCGTCGTAGCGGGCCTCCGCTTCGGCGGGCGGGATGTTTCCGATCGGTTCGAGAAGGCGACGGTGATTGAACCAGTCGACCCACTCGAGGGTGGCGAACTCGACCGCCTCGAAGCTCCGCCATGGGCCCCGGCGGTGGATCACCTCGGCCTTGTAGAGGCCGTTGATGGTTTCGGCCAAGGCGTTGTCGTAGCTGTCACCAACGCTGCCGACCGAGGGTTCGATCCCGGCGTCGGCTAGGCGCTCGGTGTATTTGATCGAGACGTATTGGCTGCCGCGGTCGCTGTGGTGGATGAGGCCGCCGCGATGAACGGGCTGGCGTTCGTGCAGGGCCTGCTCGAGAGCATCGAGGACGAAGCTCGCGTGAGCCGTGCGGCTCACCCGCCAGCCGACGATCCGCCGGGCGAAGGTGTCGATGACGAAGGCGACGTAGACGAACCCGGCCCATGTCGCGACATAGGTGAAATCCGAGACCCAGAGCCTGTTCGGCGCCGGGGCGTGGAACTGCCGATTGACGTGGTCCAAGGGACAGGGCGCCGCCTTGTCGCTGATCGTGGTCCGCACCGGCTTGCCGCGAATGACGCCTTGCAACCCCATCTCTCCCATCAGCCGTTCGACGGTGCATCGGGCGACGGAAATCCCCTCGCGGCCGAGTTGGCGCCAGACCTTGCGGGCGCCGTAGACGCCGAAGTTCTCGGCGAACACCCGGGCGATCTCCGGCTTCAGCGCTAGATCCCGTCGGGCCCGGGCGGAGAG
>REEP01000114.1 GCA_007695045.1 Rhodospirillales bacterium
GGGGGGGGGGGCGGGGGGGGCGCCGGGGGGCCCGCGCCCCGCGCCGCGGGGGCGGGGACGACGCGGCGGGACCAAGCCGCCGGGAGCATACCCTCCGGAGTCGCGTTGTTGTCTGCAGCGCGGTTCGCCATCTTCGTGATGGTCGGCCGATCATGATGCACCGAAGGACGCGGCCAAGCCAGCGCTCCGGCGGCGCCGGGGCGACCGGTCTCACGGGAGATCGGCCAGGATCTCGGTCGGGTCGTACACCAGCCCGGCCTTGATCACCCGGTGTATCGAGCGGGTGCTGGCGATATCGGACAGCGGGTCCGCGTCCAGGATAACCAGGTCAGCAAGCCTGCCGGCCGCCACGGTGCCGAGTTCGTCATGACGTCCCATGGCGGCGGCACCACCGCGGGTGGCGGCCACCAGCGCCTCCATCGGGCTGAGACCGGCCTTCACCATCAGCTCGAGTTCGCGATGCAAGGCCGGACCGTGGAATGAGCCGATGTTGCCGGCGGCACTGCCGGCGGCGATGGTGATCCCGGCATCGCGTACCCGCAGCATGGTCTCGGCCGCTAAGGGATCCAGCGGGCGCGGGTCGCGCGGCCGTACCCAGGACGGCACATCTTGCGGCGGCAGCGATGCCAGATCGTCGAGGGACGCAAGCGCGTCCGGATCGGCGATGCGGCGCTCCATCTCGGTGATCTGCAGGTGGCGGCCGAACACTTGGCGGTAGCGCTCGTCCACGGCGAGGCCAGTGATGTAGATAATGCCGCCGTTGCGGATGTTCTCCAGAAGGGCATCATCGAAGGTATCGTCGCCGACGGCGTGGATCAGAATGTCGATCCCTTCCGCCACCACGGCAGCTGCGACGGCGGGGCTGGTGACGTGGGCCGCCACGCGCTTGCCGGCGGCGCGGGCGGCGTCGATGGCGGCACCAACCCACGCCAGTTCGTCGTCGTCCCACGGCGCCACGTCCACGAGCCAGAGCTTGATCAGGTCGGGTTCATACGGCAGTAGCCGGGACGCCGCTTCCGCTGCCTGTTCCGGCGTCGTCACCTGGAGCAGCGGCGGATCGTCGCCACCCAGCAGCTCGGCAGGGGCGTTGCCCGCAAGCAAGGTGCCGCTGACCGCCACCCGAGGGGCGCGCGGAATGCGGGCCGCCAGGGCGCGCACGTCGAAAGTCCAGAACGGCCCGCCCTGGTCGATCACGCCGGTGATTCCGCTCGCGATGTAGCGGGCGAAGGTCTCCGGCACCCGCTCGCGCGCCTGCACCAGTTCATCCTCGTAGGGCCGCACGTGGCGGAGGTCGATCAGGTCGGGCCGGGCATACAGGCCGCCGGACTGGAAGAAATGGATCTGGGCATCGATCAGGCCGGGGATGACCCATTTGCCGGCCCCGTCGATGACGGTGGCCTCGGCCGGCACCTGCATGTCGTCGGCCGGACCGAGGGCCGCAATTTCGCTGCCCTGGATCAGGATCGTGGTGTTGGGCCGTACCGGACCACCGGTGCCGTCGATGACCGTGGCCCCGACGATGGCAAGCCACCGGCCCGGCACCTGCCCCGTTGCCGCGCCCGGCATTGCCGCCAGCAGACCCATGAGAACCAGCGACAAGACCGCGACCAGAACGACCCGATGCCAGAAGGCGACGACCGGAAGCGTCAACACGACAGACCCACCCCGTTTGCGAGGGTTATCTTTGCCGGTTGTCCTACCACGCCGGTTCCCGGCTGTCGTCATCGCCGTGGATCGAAGGAATGCGTGCGGCGGTGCCGGGCGCGGCAGGGTCGGCGGCAGGGTCGGCGGCAGGGTCGGCGGCAGGCATCGGCGTCGACGTCGCCCAGGGCGGCGCCGGTGTGAATTTCTCGACCAGGAAATCCACGAACGCGCGGACCTTGGGCGCCAAGTGCCGACGGTGGGGATAGACCGCATGGATCGGCACCGGCTCGCTCAGGTGGCAGTCGGCCAGCAATGGCACCAGCCGGCCTGCCTTGATGTCCGCGCCCACCCTGAACTCCGAGATTCGGGCAATGCCGAGCCCGGCCCGGGTCATCTCATACAGGGTTTCGCCATTGTTGACCTCGGTATTGCCGTTGGCACGGATCCCGATGACACCGTCGGGTCCGGTGAACCGCCAGTCGTTGAGGCGGCTTTGGGCACCGCTCCAGGCGAGGCAGTTATGGGACGCAAGATCGGCCGGGGACCGCGGCACGCCGTGACGGTGCAGGTAGGACGGGGCAGCCACCAGCATGCGCCGGGTTTCCGCCAGAAGGCGCGATACGAGGCGGGATTCGAACCGTGCTCCCATGCGGATGCCGAGGTCGGCTCCCTCCTCGACCAGGTCCACCACCCGGTCAGTGATGGTCAACTGCACCTGCATCAGCGGATTGCGTTCCAGGAACTCCGGCAGCAGCGGTACGATCTGATAGGTGAAGAACGCCACCGCCGCGTTGATCCGCAGCACGCCGCTGGCGAGCCCGCTGATCCGGGCCACCGCCTGCTCCGCATCCTCGATATCCTCCAGGATGCGGGCACTGCGTTCGTAGAAAGCCTGTCCCTCCTCGGTCAGGTTGAGGTGCCGGGTGGAGCGCTGAAACAGGCGCACGCCCAGTCGATCCTCAATCCGCCCGATCGCCTTGCTCACGGCCGACGGGGTCAGGCCCAGCTGGCGCGCGGCCGCGGAGAAGCCGCCGGCTTCCACCACGCGCACGAACACCGTCATCGCACCGGGTTTGTCCATGGCGCCCAATCGTGAAATTCGGTCACAGGAGATTTTCCTCGAAGCCGGATTATAACGATCACGGAAAGGATATATACGTGGGGTTGCTGGTTTTCGATAACGGTTCTACCGACTGGAGCGATCTCATGGCCGTCCACACTGAGTATCGGTGCCCCACCCCGGAGGAGATGAACAGGATCCTGTGGCGTGCCCGCCAGGAACGGAGTGCCGCCATGGCCCGGTTCCTGAAAAATATAGGCGCCGGAATCGCGGCGGTCGCCCGCGCCATCGTCCATGTGGCGCCGCGATCGCAGGAGGGGCCGGCGCTGCCGCCCGGGCGGTATCAGCCGCGCTGACATCCCGCCGCGTTCCAGCGCCACGCGCCCCTCGTCGGGCACAGGTGAACGAGCGGGCGGCTCCCGCGGATGCCGGAAATTCAAAAAAGGTTGTCGCCCGCGAACGCCCGAATCGCCTACCATCCGCCGCCATGACGGCGGCGCTCCGCCTGGAGGCGGGCGGCGGAAAGGGAGGGCAACGGCATGGGCGAGATCGGCGAGACACGGCTGCTGGCGGACATCGGTGGCACCAGCGCGCGCTTCGCGCTGCAAAACCGGGAGGCGGCGCCGACCGACATCGCGGTGCTGGCCACCGGCGATTATCCCGATCTGGCCGGAGCGGTCGCCGCCTATGAAGACCGTCTGGGCGGCATCCGCCCGCGCGTGGCCGCATTCTGCGTCGCCTGCCCGGTCACCGGCGATACGGTGGCGATGACCAACGCACCCTGGACCTTCTCCATATCGGAAACGCAGCGCGCGCTGGGCCTGGACCGCCTCACGGTGGTCAACGATTTCACCGCCGTCGCCTCGGCCGTGCCGCACCTGAAAGCCGACGATGTTCTCGGGATCGGTGGCGGCGACGTGATTGCCGGTGCGCCCATCGGCGTGCTGGGACCCGGTACCGGCCTCGGCACCTCCGGCCTGATCCCGGCCGCGACCGGCTGGACGGTGCTGGAAGCGGAGGGCGGCCATGTCACCATGCCGGCGATGAACGAGCGGGAGGATGCGGTGCTCGCGCACCTGCGCCATCTGTTCGGTCACGTCTCGGGCGAGCGCGTGGTGAGCGGAGATGGGCTGGTCAACCTCTATACCGCCCTGGCCGAGATCGACGGTCACACCCCGCGGCGGCTGGCGCCACACCAAGTGTCCGACGATGCGCTGGCCGGCCGTTGTCCCATTTGTGCCGAGGCGTTGGACATGTTCTTCGCCATGCTGGGGACGCTGGCCGGCAACTTGGCCCTCACCCTGGGCAGCCACGGCGGCATCTATCTGGCCGGCGGGATCCTGCCACGCATGCCGGAAGCGCTGGTCGCCTCGCCGTTCCGCACCCGGTTCGAGGCGAAGGGGCGGTTCCAGGGTTATCTCAGCCGGATTCCCACCCGGCTGGTGATGGCCGAGCATCCGGCCTTCATCGGTCTTGCCGGCATTCTGGACGACATCGCCGGCTGAACCAAACCCGCCTCAGGACGCCGCGCGCGGCAGAGTCACGGTGACGATCAGGCCGCCGCCGGGGCCATCGCCGAGTTCCACCTCGCCGCCGTGGGCGCGAACCGCCGAGCGCACCACCGCAAGGCCCAACCCCACACCGCCGGTCTCCCGGCTACGCGAGCCCTCGATCCGGTAGAACGGCTCGAACACGCGGTCCCGTTCGTCCGGCGGAATCCCGGGGCCGGAATCGGCTACCGTCACCGTGATCGTTTGGTCCGCCACCGCGGCTGCCACCCGGGCGGAGCCGCCGTAAGCGATGGCATTGTCGATCAGATTGCCGAATGCCCGCTTGAGGGCCGTAGGCCGCCCGGTGAAACCGATAAGGTCGGGCCCCTGATAATGCGCCTCGGCGCCCGCGTCGGCGGCATCGGCGACAAGGGACTGGATCAAGGCCGCGAGGTCCAGCGGCTCCGGCGATTCGCGCGCCGGGTCGTCGCGGGCGAACGACAAGGTCGCGGCGATCATCGCCTCCATCTCGGCCAAGTCCGCCAGCATCTTGCCGCGCTGTTCGGCATCGTCCACCAGTTCGGCGCGCAGGCGCATGCGCGTGATCGGGGTGCGCAAATCGTGGGAAATGGCCGCCAGCATCTGGGTGCGGTCGCGCACGAACCCCTGCAAGCGCTGCTGCATTTCGTTGAAGGCGCGGGAGGCCAGGCGCACCTCGCGCGGGCCTTCTTCCGAGAGCGCTGGCGCTCCGATATCGAGACCAAGTCGCTCCGCCGCGCCCGCCAGGGTGGTGAGCGGCCGGCTGGCCCAGCGCACCGCCCATACCGAAGCGCTGAGCGCGATCAGGAGGGTTGCCGCGATGATCAGGAAGAACTGCGTGGACCAGAACGGCCTGAGGTTAGCGAAGGCCGTGGCGAAATTGAGCCAAGTGCCGTCGCCGAGCGCGAACGAGCCGGCCAGCACCTTGACCTCGACCCCCTCGGGCAGGGCCGCCCGGGCCGCACGACGCGGGGCGACGCCGCGGTCCAGGCGGTGCCCGTGGGGCAGGGCCTCGGCCATCGGCTCGTCGGCGGCAAGCGGTCTCAGGTGGATCCGCAGCTGATCACTCGGGATGTCGAGTGCTTCACGCAAGGCGTGATGCACCCGCCGCGCCTGCCAGGATCGGTCACTCTCCGTCAGCAGCGGTTGGGACGACCAAGCGAGACGCATCCCCGGCATGCGCAATTCCCGCAGCAGCCGGGGCCGCTCCCGCGGCGGTGTCTCTTCCAGGATTTGTGCCGCCTGCACCACGCGTTCCGCCAGGACCCGGCCCCAGGTGGTGCTGGCGAGATCGACGCGCTCCCCGGTGTAGACGGCGATGCCGATCAGGTTGGACAGCAGCAGGCCGATCAGCACCACCAGTACGGCCCGCCCCACCAGGGTGTCCGGCCAGAGGTGCAATGGCCACGATAGGGCGCGGGTCATGATCTCCTTGGCTCCGCTCAGAGAGGCTCCACCGTCGGCGTGAACATGTAACCGCCGCCGCGGACGGTCTTGATCAACCGGGGTTCGCGCGGGTCGTCATCGAGCTTGCGGCGCAGCCGGCTCACCTGCACGTCGATGGCGCGATCAAACGGCTGGGCCTCCCGCCCCCGGGCCAAGTCGAGCAGCTGGTCACGGCTCAGCACCCGCTGCGGATGGGTGACGAAGGCCGCCAGCAGCCCGAATTCTCCGCCGCTCAGGGACACCAGGAGGCCGTCCGGCGAGCGCAATTCACGCCGGTCCAGATCGAGCCGCCAGCCGGCGAAGCCGAGCGTGCCGCCGTCCGGTTCCCGCCGTCCGCCGGCGAAGCCGCCTGCGCCCGCGCCGGTCCGGCGCAGCACCGCCTTGATGCGCGCCTCCAGTTCGCGGGGGTTGAACGGCTTGGCCAAGTAATCGTCGGCGCCCATCTCCAGGCCGATGATGCGGTCCACGTCCTCGCCCCGGGCGGTCAGCATCACCACCGGCAGCGGTGATTCCGACCGGAGCCAGCGGCACAGCGCGAGGCCATCCTCGCCCGGCAGCATCAGGTCAAGCACCACCAGGTCGATGGCGTGCTCGGCCAGCATTTTCCGCATGGCGCGGCCGTCGGCGGCGGCGGAGACGCGAAAGCCCTGCTTGACCAGATAGCGGCCGAGCAGGTCGCGAATCTCCCGGTCGTCGTCCACCACCAGGATGTGCGGCTGTGCGTCCATGCATGAAGACTACCAGGGGGTGCGGCCGTGCCAACGGGAATCCGGTAACGGCCCGTTGCCGCGGGCCCGGCAGCAACAGTTCGTTACAATTCTCCGCCGCCGGCGACATCGACCGGTTACACGCCGCCGGTACAGTCACAGTCATCGGATCGGCGGGGTACACGGATGACACCTCGCCAGCGACAAGGAGACACACGATGACCCGCACAACACTTCTGGCGACGACCGCCACCATCGCAGCGCTGGCCTTCGCCGCCGCGGACTTGGCTCCGGCCCTGGCCCAGGCTTCCGGCTACGAGCGCGGACCGGGCGCGCGCCAGAGCGAACGGGCGACGATGATGGTCGACCGCCTGTTCGATCGCTTCGATATCGACGGTGACGGCACCATCACCCGCGCTGAATTCGAAGGCGTGCATGCCGAGCGTTTCGAGGCCGCCGACACCGACGGCGACGGCACCATCAGCCTGGAGGAATGGCTGGCCAGCCGCCCGGCCATGGGCTGGCGCACGGATCGCGCCGAGGCCGCGTTCCATCGCCTGGACCGGGCCGGGGACGGTGTCGTCACCCGTGAAGACTTCGATGCCATGACGTCATGGCGTTTCGATCGACTGGACCGCGCGGGCGATGGCGTCGTCACCCGTGATGAGGCGGTCCAGGTCATGGCGGAGATGCGTGGCCGCGGCATGAAGGACAAGCGCGGCATGGGCCCGCAACGCGGCATGGGCCCCGGTCAGGGACCGGGTCCGACCCGCACTCAGTAGCCCTGGCTTCGCAGACCTGACGTTGACTTGCTAACGACCTCCTGACCTCCTCCCCAACCCCCACAAACTTCCCGGCCGGTGGCAACACCGGCCGGTTTTTTTCTGACCGAGTGCCAGTTCTGGCCCGACGACGCGTGCCAGTGTGCTACCCTCCCGCCGTGCTGACGATCCCGACCCGCCGCTGGTTGCTGTTCCTGGCCGTCGCGTTGGCGGTGGCCGGTCTTGCCCCGGAGCCTGCGGCCGGGCGGGACGAACTGGTGATCGGCGTCACCCAGTACCCCTACACCTTCCATCCCAACATGGAGCCGGCGGTGGCCAAGTCCTACGTGCTCGGCTTCACCCGGCGGCCGATCACCGTCTACGACGCCGACTGGGAACTGGTCTGCATGCTGTGCGAGACGCCGCCGACCATCGACAACGGCCTGGCGGTGCCCGAGACCACGCCCGACGGCGCTCCCGGCATCGCCGTCACTTTCACGCTCCGCGCCGATGCGGTCTGGGGCGACGGCACCCCGATCACCACAAGGGACGTGCTGTTCACCTGGGAAGCCGGGCGTCATCCCCGAAGCGGCATCATCCCCAAGGAGTTCTACCGCAGCCTCTATGCCATCGACGTTGCGGACGACCGCACCTTCACCCTCCGCTTCGACCGGCTGACCTTCGCCTACAACGCGGTCAACAGCTTCGATCTGCTGCCGGCCCACATCGAAGCGCCGGCGTTCGCCGACCCGGAGGACTACCGCCGCCTCACCCGGTTCGATGCCGACACCACCAATCCCGGCCTTTATTCCGGGCCCTACCTGGTGAGCGAGGCGGTCTCCGGCTCCCACGTCGTGCTCACCCGCAACCCGCAGTGGTGGGGGAAGCCGCCGGCGTTCCGGCGGATCGTCATCCGCACCATCGAGAACACGGCGGCCCTGGAAGCCAACCTTCTGTCCGGCGCGATCCACATGGTGGCGGGGGAGCTCGGCCTGACCCTGGACCAGGCGATTGCCTTCGAGCGGCGTCACGGGGACCGGTTCGTCATCCTGTACCGGCCCGGCCTCGCCTACGAGCACGTCGACCTCAACCTGGACAACCCCGTGCTGGCCGATGCCCGGGTGCGACGTGCCTTGCTCCATGCCATCGACCGGGAGGCCATCAACTCGGAACTGTTCGCCGGCCGCCAGCCGGTGGCGCTCAGCAACGTCAACCCGCTGGACTGGGTGTTCACCGAGGATGTGCCGCACTACCCCTATGACCCCGCCGAGGCGGCACGGCTGCTGGACGAAGCCGGGTTCGCCGACCGCCGGCGCGGCATGCGCCGTGATCAGGACGGCCGGCCGCTCAGCCTGGAGATCATGACCACCGCCGGCAACCGCAGCCGCGAGTTGGTGCAGCAGGTGCTGGTGAGCCAGTGGCGGGACGCCGGCATCGAGGTGCGCATCCGCAACGAGCCGTCGCGGGTGTTCTTCGGCCAGACCGTGTCCCAGCGCCGGTTCTCGGCCATGGCCATGTTCGCCTGGATCAGCTCACCGGAGAGCGTGCCCCGTACCACCCTGCATTCGGAGCAGATCCCCACCCCCGAGAACAACTGGGCCGGCCAGAACTACACCGGCTTCCGCAATGCCGAGATGGACCGGCTGATCGAGGCGATCGAAGTGGAGCTGGACCGGGACAGGCGTGAAGCGCTCTGGCACCAGCTGCAGCGGCTGTACGCGACCGAGCTGCCGGCGCTGCCGCTGTTCTTCCGGGCCGACAGCTTCATCCTGCCCCGCTGGCTCGAAGGCGTGGTGCCCACCGGCCACCAGTATCCCACCAGCTTGTGGGTGGAGGACTGGCGGGTGGCGGAAGGGCGGTAGGCCGGCATGACCCGGTTCCTGGTGGAGCGGGCACTGCAGTCGCTCATCGTCCTCCTGGTGATGTCGTTCGTCATCTACACCCTGATGGGCCTGATGCCGGGCGACCCGGTCGACGCGATGATCGCCGCCGACCCCCGCATCACCTCCGAGGAGGCAGCGGAGCTGCGCGCCCTCTACGGCCTCGATCGGCCGCTGCTGGAACGCTACGGCAACTGGCTCAAAGCCGCGATCGCCGGCGATTTCGGCTTCTCCCGCCTGCATGCGCGCCCGGTCGAGGCGGTGCTGCTGCCGGCGCTCGGCAACACCCTCTACCTGATGGGTGGAAGCTTCCTGCTGTCGCTGCTGATCGCGATTCCCTTGGGCGTGTTCGCCGCCGCCAAGCCCTATTCCCGCTTGGACTATGGCGTCAACCTGATGGCCTTCGCCGGCATCTCGGTGCCGTCGTTCTGGCTCGCCCTGCTCCTGATCATGGTGTTCTCGGTCTGGCTGGGGGTGTTGCCGGCCGGTGGCATGGGCACGGTGGGGGAGGGGGGATTCTCGGACACCGCCCGGTTCGCGGTGCTGCCGGTCCTCAGCCTCACCATCGCCAGTGTCGGCAGCCACATCCGCTATGTGCGGGCGGCGATGATCGAGACGCTGGGCCAGGATTACGTCCGCACCGCCCGCGCCAAGGGGCTGTCGCAGCGCCGCGTGCTGTTCGGCCATGCCCTGCGCAACGGGATGATCCCGGTGGTGACCATCATCGCGCTGGATTTCGGCTTTCTGTTCTCCGGCGCCCTGATCACCGAAACCATCTTCGCCTATCCCGGCATGGGCAAGCTGATCTTCGATGCGGTGATGGGCAACGACTACAACCTCGCCCTGGTGGCGCTGCTGTTCGCGACGCTGGTGACCCTCGCCGGCAATTTCCTGGCCGACGTGTGTTACGTGGGGCTGGACCCCCGCATCACCTATCAGGACCTGCAGCGATGAGCGCGCCATCGCCGCTCGGTCTCGCCATGCGGCGGTTCGCCCAACACCGCCTGGCCATCGCCAGCGGCGTGGTTCTGGCGATCCTGGTGGTCGCTACACTGGCGGCGCCGTTGGTGGCTTGGCTGCTGGGGGTGGATCCAGAGGGCGTGGACCTGTTCAACCGGTTCGCGCCGCCATCCCTGGCGCACCCACTCGGCACCGATGAACTGGGCCGGGACGTCCTGGTGCGTCTCCTCTATGGCGGCCGCGTCTCGCTCGCGGTCGGTGTCGCTGCCGCGGTGGCGGCGGGCGCCATCGGTACGCTGGTCGGCCTGGTCGCGGGCTACCATGGCGGCCGGCTCGATGCCCTGCTGATGCGCCTGACCGACGGCGTCATCGCCCTGCCGTTCCTGCCACTGCTGATCGTGCTGGCGGCCATCGACCTGCGGCAATTGGGGCTGCCCGAGTCGGTAGCGACATCGGAGTACGCAGGCCTCGTGCGGATCGTCGTCATCGTGTCCCTGGTGGGCTGGACCACGGTGGCGCGCCTGGTGCGCGGCACGGCGCTGGTGTTGCGCCAGCAGCCGTTCGTGGAGGCGGCGCGGGCGCAGGGGGCGGGTGCCGGGCGGCTCATGTGGGTGCACATCCTGCCCAATCTCGGCTCTCCCGTCATCGTCGCGACCACCCTGGCGGCCGGGAACATGATCCTTCTGGAGACGGTCCTGAGCTTTCTCGGCCTGGGAATCCAGCCGCCGACGCCCAGCTGGGGCAACCTTCTAACCAACGCGCAGGAGCTGATCTGGTCCGCCCCCGCGCTTGCCTTCTACCCTGGCGCTCTTATTTTCCTCACCGTCATTGCCCTCAATTTTCTCGGCGATGGACTTCGCGACGCCCTTGATCCCAGAACCATCCGGCGTTAAGCCACCCGTGCCTCAGGTCGGGTCATGTTTTTGGCGGCATCGCCGATGTCGTCCGGCTCGAACCGTATTCCTCTTTTTAAACCCGAACCCGAAAGGCGATTCATGAACGCAATCTCCTACGATGTGACCGACCTCGCCCTGGCTGACGAGGGGCTGCGGCGGATCGACTGGGCCCTGGCCGAAATGCCGGTGCTCCAATCTCTCACCGACCGGTTCAGCCAGGAGAAGCCCCTGGCCGACACCCGCATCGCCGCCTGCCTGCACATCACCGCGGAAACCGCCAACCTGGCCCGCGTGCTGGTGGCCGGCGGGGCCGATGTGGCGCTCTGCGCCAGCAACCCGCTCAGCACCCAGGACGACGTCGCCGCCGCCTTGGCGGGCCACCTTCACATCCCGGTCTTTGCCCGCCGCGGCGCCGATCACGACACCTATTATCGGCACCTGCGCGGCGCCCTGGATACCCGCCCGCAGATCACCATCGACGACGGCGCCGATCTGGTGAGCGAGATCCACAAGAACCGGACCGAGCTGCTGGACGGCATCCTCGGCGGCACGGAGGAGACCACCACCGGTGTCATCCGGCTCCGGGCGATGGCGGCGGAGGGTGCTCTCAAGTACCCGATCGTGGCGGTCAACGACGCCGATACCAAGCACTTCTTCGACAACCGCTATGGCACCGGCCAGAGCACCCTCGATGGCATCCTCCGCGCCACCAACTTCCTGATCGCGGGCAAGGTGTTCACCGTGATCGGCTACGGCTGGTGCGGCAAGGGTCTCGCCATGCGCGCCCGCGGCATGGGCGCCAAGGTGATCGTGACCGAGGTGGATCCGCTCCGCGCGCTGGAGGCGACGATGGACGGCTTCCAGGTGATGCCGGGGGTGGACGCGGCCAGGGTGTCCGACATCATCGTCACCGTCACCGGCGACAAGCACGTCATCGACCAGGCCCATTTCGAGGCGATGAAGCACGGCTGCACCATCGCCAACTCCGGCCACTTCGACGTGGAGATCAACATCCCGGCTCTACGCGCCATGGCCAAGCAGGTTTTGCGCCCGCGCGACGAGGTGGAGGAATTCCACCTGCCCGACGGCCGCCGGATCCGTCTCCTGTCCGAGGGGCGGCTGGTCAACCTCGCCGCCGCCGAAGGCCATCCGCCGTCGGTAATGGACATGAGCTTTGCCAACCAGGCCATGGGGTCGGCGTTCATCCGCCAGAACCACAACACCCTGGCCAAGGCCGTGCACCCGGTACCGAGGGAGATCGACGAGGAGATCGCCAAGCTCAAGCTGGATACCCTCGGCATCCGCATCGATACCCTGACGCCTGAGCAGGTGGCCTATCTCGCTTCCTGGCAGGAAGGCACCTGAGGCCGGCAGGTTCGGATCCACAGGCGTCACCCGCGGGGACAGGCCAGGCCATGAACGGACATCGCCATCGCGGACGGCTGAACGGCGCCGCGATGGCGGTTGCCGTTGTGGTCGCCGCCGGCCTGTCGGTCGCGGCATCCGCCGACACGGCGGTGGAGAGCCTGCCCCGGCTCGCGGTGGATCCGGCCGGAATCACCGTCTCCGGCATCTCCTCCGGTGGCTACATGGCGACCCATGTCCACGTCGCCCATTCGGCCACCGTTGCCGGAGCCGCCGTCATCGCCGCCGGTCCGTACCACTGCGCCGGTGACGGCTACCCCCGCAATCTGTACCGCGCCCTCAACGTGTGCATGAATGTCGAGGACTGGATACCGTTCCTCGGGCCGCCGGAGCTCCCGCGGCTGGTGGCGGAGACCCGCCGCCAGGCCGCGGCCGGGGCGATCGATGATCCGGCGAACCTTGTTGATGACCGGGTGTTCCTGTTCTCCGGCACCTTCGACCGGCTGGTGCCCACCGCGGTGGTGGCCACGGTCGGCGACTACTACGAAACTTGGCTCCCGCCCGAGAGCGTCGTTACCGTGAACAGCGTGCCGGCGGGCCACGCCATGGCGACCGACGGGTTCGGCAACGTCTGCACCAGCTCGGAACATCCGTGGGTGAATGATTGCGGCTATGACACCGCGGGAGAGCTGCTGGCTCACCTGTATCCGCCATTGGCCGACCCAGTGGAGCCCGACGGCACGCTGCTGGCGTTCGATCAGACCGAGTTCGCGGAGGACGTGGCCGCCATCAGCCTCAATGCGGTCGGCTTCGCCTACATCCCGACGGTCTGCGCGGAGGGGGCGACCTGCCGCCTGCACGTGGCCTTTCATGGTTGCCGGCAGCACCACGACGCCATCGGCGATGCCTTCTACCGCGGCGCCGGCTATAACCGCTGGGCCGAGGCCAACGCCATCATCGTGCTCTATCCCCAGACGGCGCCGCTGGAACGCTCGTTGCTCGGCATCTCCCTGATGTGGCCCAATCCGCGGGCGTGCTGGGACTGGTGGGGCTTCACCGGACCCGACGTGCATCTCAAGTCCGGTGCCCAGATCCGCGCCGTCAAGGCGATGATCGATCGCGTCGCAGGGGTGGACTGAGCCGGCCGCCCCGCAGCCACCGGCCCGCAGCAAGCGGCCCGGCCCGCTCAGTAGCTCAGGGGCTCAGTGGCTCATCAAGACCGGCACGGTCATGTGTTCGAGGATGTGCCGGGTGGCGCCGCCCAGCACCAGTTCGCGCCAGCGGGTATGGCCGTAGGCGCCCATCACCAGAAGATCCGCCCCTTCCGCCGCCAGGGTGGACAGCAGCATCGCGCCCACGTCCACGTCGTCGGCATAGACGTGTTCGGCCTCCGCCTTGATGCCGTGGCGGGCCAAGTGCAGGCAGATGTCGGCGCTCGGGATGTCGCCGTGCCCGTCCTCGCCGCCCCGCGGGTTGACCGCCAGCACGCTCACGTGGTCGGCCGCGGTGAGGATCGGCAGCGCGTCGTTGACCGCACGGGTGGCGAGCCGGCTGGCATCCCAGGCCACCAACACCCGCTTGCCGATAACCGGGTAGTCGCCCACCTTGGGCACCACCAGCACCGGCCGGCCGACGGTGAGGATCAGGCGGTCCGGCATTGCCGGGTCCATGGTGGCGTCCTCCCCCTCCGGATCCCGCTGACCCACCACGCACAGGTCGCAGTAGCGCGCGTGCAGGCTTAGCACCGGCTCCGGGTCGCCGTCGACGCAACGCCACTCCCCCTTCACTCCGGCCCTGCGCACGGCATCGTTGAAGTGCTCCTCCGCCTGCCGGGCCGAGGTGCCCAGCGCCTCCTCCTGGTGCTTCAGCAGCACCGGCGGGATCTGGGTGCGGATGAAGCCGGGAATGTGGGGACGGGACAGCACGTAGAGCCCGACCAAGTGGGCATCGTGGGCGGCGGCCAGCGCGATCGCGGCATCGAGGCGGGCCGGTGAGGCGCGGCCGTGGTCGATATGCACCAGCAAATCCTTAACGGGCATGGACATCCTCCTGGAACTGATGGGCCGCCGCGCCATGGCTGCCGGTTGGCGGCGTTGTTCTTGAACGGCAACGACCGGACAACCATAGCGGCGCCCGCCCGCCCCCTCAACGTCCGGGTTTCACGCCCGGGTTTACCCGCGGAGGTGGCAGGTGAGCCAGAACCGCCGTTGGCGACGGGCGACCCACCGCCCTGAACGGCATCTGAACCGGAACTGGCCACATAACCGGATGGCGCGCCTGGATGTGCACCCCGATCGGGGCATAGACCCACTCTACTAATAGAACTCATTTGGGTTGTGGTCATAATTTTCATGAAAAAGACGTTGAGTTGCCCGGCATGCCTGTGTTACCCACAACCTTGGGGGGAATAAAGGCGCGCAGGCGCCATGCGGGACAGGGGACAAGTTTCCATGACGACCAATCGCTCTTCGGCGTGCGCACGCGCACTGCGCGCGGCCTTGCTCGGTTCTACCGCCCTTGCCGTGACAGGCACCGTGAGTCTGGCCATGGCCGACGTCGTGTTGAGCCCCGAGTCCGGGGTGGTCTGGAAGGGCGGCGACGGCGACTGGACCGTCGGACCCAACTGGGAGGGGGATGCCGCCCCCGGGATCGATGACAACGTCTTGGTCGATGGCGACAAGCCGGTGGATTCAACCGTCACCGTCAACACCAGCCCCACCATCGGCACCCTGACGATCAGTGCCGGGGACACCGTGGCGATCCAGAATGCCCGGACGTTCACCCTCGGCGGCGACCTGTTCAACGCCGGCCTGCTGGTCCTCAACTCCACCGGTTCCCTCACCGCTTTGCGGATCGGCAACAGCGTCACGTTCTCGGGCGGGGGCGAGCTCTTATTGAGCAATTCGGCCGGCAACCGGTTCTTTGCCGTCAACGGCTCCGACGTCCTGACCAATGCTTCCGATCACACCATCCGGGGGTCGGGGCAGTTCGGCTCCGGGCTCATGGGGCTGATCAACGAAGGGGTGATCCTGGCGGACCAGAGTGTCGGGCTCACGGTCCAGCTCAACAACGCGGATGGGATCGATCGGGACAACCAGGGCACCATGCGGGCTTCCGACGGCGCCACCCTGACCATCCTCAACACCGATATCGGCAACACCGGCGGGCTGATCGAGGCGTTGGATGGCTCCACCGTGGCGCTCAACGGTTCCCGCATCACCGCCGGCACCCTGCGCACCGCGGGCGACGGGGTGATGACCCTGGTGAACGCCACCCTGGAGGACCTGACCAACGAAGCCTTGGTTCGCATCAACAACGCCCAGACCGGCCGCCTCGCCGGCACCATCGACAATACCGGGGAGATCCGGCTCAACTCCGTCGGCTCCACCACCGACTTGGTGATCCTGGGCGACGTCACCCTGGCCGGGGACGGCGTGCTGTCCATGAGCAATTCCTCCGGTAATCGCATCCGCGGGAACGCCGCGACCGACGTGCTGACCAATACGTCCGATCACACCATCCGGGGCTCGGGGCAGCTCG
>REEP01000080.1 GCA_007695045.1 Rhodospirillales bacterium
GCGCCCGGGCACAGCCGGCGAAGTAGCGGAAGTGGTCGACCGCCAGCGGCAGGTCAGCCGCCGTCGTCTCCCGGATGGGCTTGCCGTTGTCGAGGGTCTCCACCATCGCCAGAATCGGCAGGTTCTGCTCGATCCGGTCGGCGATGCGGTTGAGCACGTCGGCTCTTTGCGCCGCCGATTGCCGCCCCCATGCATCCTTGGCGGCATGGGCGGCGTCCAACGCCTTGTCGATGTCGGCCGCGGTGGAACGCGCCACCTCGCACAAGGGTTGGCCGGTGATCGGGCTCAGGTTGTCGAAATAGCGGCCCTCGGCCGGGGCGACCCATTCGCCGCCGATGAAGTTGTCGTACCGTGCCCGCATCTTGGTTTGCGCGGACAGACTGCTCAAGGCTTGCTCAAGGTTCATGTCATCCTCCCTGTGATGCGAGCATGCTTGTTTGATCAGGACTCGCTTGACCATGAAGCTAGCCGATGCCGGCGCCCGCGTCGAGACAGTCGCAGGACCCATTTGCGGATTGCGTCGAAACCGATACTTTGGGATGAGCCGGCCGAATCGAAGCACCGCCGGAAGAACTTGGAATAAGGATCGGGAACGCGGGAAACTCAGGCCCGCACCGATGGTCCGGTGACTTTGCGAGGGGTGGCGCGCGATTGACAGTGCCCGCTCGCTGGCTCATCACTGGCGCCCCTGTCCGGACGTACCGGTCCGGTCGCGTCACTGCGGTGGATCCGAGGGGAAAGACCCAGCCATGGCTGATCGTCCGGCATGTGATGTCCTCATCCTCGCCCATGTCGAGATACCGGAAGCCGGGCCGGCGGCATTGCTGCGGGTTTGTGGTGTACCCCTGATCGAGCGGGCCATCCGGCTGGCCACGGCGTCGGCGGCGGCACGCATAAGCGTGTCCTGCGGCCATGATGACGTCGCAATGCACGCCCGTGCCCTGGGCGCAGAGATCGTGCCGATACCCGGCGACAGTTCTGCCGGCGCCGCAGCGGCGATCGAGGCGTACCTTGCCCGGTCCGGCGACACGGTGTCCGCGGTCGTCGTCGTTCTCGATGTTGGGGCGTGTCTGCTGGAGCCGGGCGACCTCGGCGGTATCGAGCGGGCCCGGGCCGAAACGGGCGCGGACAGCGCCGTCGCGGTGGTGCCGGTGACCGGGCCAACCTGGCGGATGGATGGGAACGGTCGGGCTGGCGCGGTCGTCGTCGAGGCCGCCACGGCCGGCGGCGGCAGCGACGTGATGGATGCGGGCATTCTCTATGTCAGCAGCCGCGAAGGACTGCGGCTCACCGGGCAGTGTGTGCACGGTCGCACAGCGCTTCACCCGATTCCGTCGGAACGCAGTCTGTGCGTTCGCACCCGCGCCGACAGGGATGCGGCCGAGGCGAGGCTCCTCTCGTCCCGGCGCCGCGACCTGAGTGCCCGCTTGCCGGAGCGGCCGGCGGCGTTGGTGATGGATTTCGACGGCGTGTTCACCGACAACAAGGTGCTGGTGGACGAAACGGGTCGGGAGGCGGTGCGCTGCGATCGCAGCGACGGGCTCGGGCTGGAACGGTTGCGGGCAGCGGGCCTGCCCTTGATGGTGCTGTCGAAGGAACGCAATCCGGTGGTGCAAGCGCGCTGCGGCAAGCTGAAACTGGAATGCCTGCAAGGCATCGACGACAAGCGTCCGGCCCTGGAGCGGTGGTGCCGGGAGCGTAACCTGGATATCCGCTCGGTGATCTTCATCGGCAACGACATCAACGACGTGCCGTGCCTGGAGGCAGCAGGGTGCGCCGTTGCCGTCGCGGACGCCTATGACGCCGCGATTCACGCGGCTGATATCGTTCTCGATCGACCGGGCGGCGCCGGTGCGTTGCGGGAACTGGCGGATCTGATTCTCGATCGTCTGGCCCGGGTGCGATAACGCCACCGCACCGGCTGGCCGGCGCCCCCAACTCCGCTATACTCCGGCCACGCCGCCACGTCTGCCTCAGCCCCGGTCGCTATGGTCTCCCCATCATGGATTTCCGCACCATCGCTTTCGTAGCCTCGGACCACGACGAAGCGCGGCTTGCCCTGGAGCGCCTGCGCGCCCGCTTCCCCAATGTCTCGCCGGAGGAGGCAGACGTCATCGTCGCTCTCGGCGGGGACGGCTTCATGCTGGAGACGCTGCACCGGTACATGGCCAAGGGCACGCCCATCTTCGGCATGAACCGGGGGTCCGTCGGGTTTCTGATGAACACCTATGACGAGGCCGGATTGCTCGAACGTCTTGCCCGGTCGGAGCCGATCTGCCTCAATCCGCTGCGCATGACCGCGACGGACATGGACGACGACACCCATGAAGCGCTGGCCATCAACGAGGTGTCGCTACTGCGGGAGACCCGGTTCGCCGCCAAACTCCGGATCAAGGTGGACGGCATCGTGCGTATGCCGGAGATGATCTGCGACGGCGTGCTGCTGGCCACGCCGGCCGGCAGCACCGCCTACAATGTGTCCGCGAACGGGCCGATCCTGCCACTGGGCGCCCAGGTTCTGGCGCTGACGCCGATCAGCGTGTTCCGGCCGCGGCAATGGCGCGGCGCCATCCTGCCTCACGACGTGACCGTCACCATCGAGGTGCTGAACCCCAAGGTGCGTCCGGTCAGTGCCGTGGCCGACTTCACCGAGGTTCGGAACGTGTTGAGCGTCGTCATCCAGGAGGACCACAGCGTCACGCTGACATTGCTGTTCGACCCGGAGCACAACCTGGAGGAACGGATCGTGAAGGAGCAGTTCCTGATCTGAATCACACCGCCGCGGCTCAAGATCCCGCCGCCCGCCCCGATTCCAGCAGTCGGTCCTGGATCGCCCGCTCCACCGCGTCCGCCGCGCGTTCGGCCGCCGCCGCCGCCCGTTCCGCTGCCGCGGTGGCCTCGTCCGCCATCGCGCGGGTGGCCGCCACGTCGACCTTCAGCACCTCGACGTCCCGGCGAATGGCCTCCACTTCGGCCTTGCTGGCGAACCCGGGCAGGCCGGTCATGGCCACGATACCCGTGCCAACGAGCGCAAGAAGCAAGAAAGACAGCACCGCGAGGCCACGGGTGCGGCGGTTGGTCGGCTCGGTCTTGGTCATGGCTGCTCCCTGCCGTCGGCGGGCGGCTGGAATGAGTTGGCGATCGCCGTCAGGTGGCGGACGCGTCGTTCGTTCATCGCCCGGATGAGCGTGTAGTACCAGGTGCCGTCGACCTCCTGCAGACGCAAGGTCATGAACTGACGGAACGGGCCGACCTGAAACGTGCAGGCCAACTCGCGCAGGCTGCCCGCGGCATTGTAGGCGGTGACCGGTCCCTCGCAGAACTGGAGCGGCAGCTGGCCGAGCCGCTCGAGCCCGCCGAACAGGCGCGGCAGGGCATCGCGCAGGACATCGAAAGCCGGATCGGCGAAGGGACTGTCCGGGCTGTCCAGCAGGTCTTCGGCCAAGCTCTCGTCACCGAAGTCGGCTGCCACCCGCTGGCGCAGCCAAGCGTCCGGATCGGCCACGGTGCCCACGACGCGGCGCAGGTGAACCGCACTCAGGTCGGCGAACGGGCCGTCCTCCGGCCGGACAGTCAGCAGCGGTTGCCAATCCGCCGCCGGCGCGTCTGCCTTGGGCGCTTCGTCCCGGCGTTGGGGGGAGAGGGACGGCGCCGGTTCGGCCACGAATCCGTCCGGAACGTCGAGCCAGGCCGCCGCCGCCCGCGCCGGAGCCATCGCGGCCAGAACGGCGACGGCCAGCGCCACGGCCACACCGATGCCGGCGCGAGCCCGCTCATTCGTCCGGGGCCGATCCTGTGTCGCGCGAGCCTGGTGCCCTGTCCCCCCCATCAGGTCACCTCCAGCACGATCTTGCCGCGCACATGCCCCTCCTGATTCAGGGCTTGTGCCCGGGCTGCATCGGCGAGCGGCATCACCGTGATCGCGGGCGGGCGAACAATTCCCTGCTCGATCAGCCGGGCGATCTCCGCAAGTTCCGCGCCGTCGGGTTCGACGAAGCGGAACAGGGCCTTGACCCCGGCTGCGGCCGCCGCCGCCTCGTCCGGTGGATCGACGATGCTGACGAGCACGCCGCCGCGACGCAGCGCACCGTAACTGCGTTGATGCAGGTCGCCTCCGACATTGGCGTAGACGACGTCGACACCATCCGGTTCGCGGGCGCGCACCTCGGCGATGGGATCGGCGAGGTGATAGTCGAGCACGTCATCGGCGCCGTGGGCGCGAACGTAATCGTGGTTTGCGGGACTCGCCATGGCATAGACCCGTGCACCGGCCTGCTTGGCGAACGGAATGGCCAAGCTGCCGGTGCCCCCGGCTCCGGACAGGACGAGAACCGATTGTCCCGATTTAAGCCCGGCATCGTCGAACAGCGCCTGCCAGGACGTCAGGCCGGCCAGCGGGATCGTCGCCGCTTCGGCGAACGACAGGGACGGCGGCATCGCCGCGACCGCCGCGGCCGGCATGGCCACGTACTCGGCATACGTTCCCCATTGCACCACCGACTTGCGGCAATAGGCGAAGACCCGGTCGCCGACGGCGAAGCCTTGGACGCCAGGGCCGACGGATGCGACCCGGCCGGCCGCGTCCCAGCCGGGGATGAGGGGGAATTGGTGCGGGAACATGGCCTCCAGCATGCCCTCGCGGATTTTCCAGTCGACGGGATTGACGCCCGCCGCGGCAACCGCGATCAGCACTTCGTCCGGGGCGGGCTCCGGAGTCGCCACTGTGTCCGCCCGCAGCTCATCCGCACCACCGAACCGATGGATCACCATGGCCTTCATCATGCCCTCCATATCGCTCGCCGGGCACCCCATGCGGGGCACCAAGTCCCGCCGTTCGGATGCCGGCGCGGCTGCTCAGGTTAATGTATCCTGCCGAAGCGCGCGCGCCAAAGGTCCGCTGCCATGGAGCGAGCCCGGCGCCTGGGTGTTGCGGGCGCAAGCACGACTATCCACGATACTTGTGGAAAAGTCTGTGGATGCCGGTCCGACAACGGCGCTAACGTGGCCAAGATGCGCCGGGATCCACTCTCCGCTTATGCGCTGGGCAGGCGCCGATGGCGCCGCGTTCGCGTCCTTATGTTCGCATGGCTGCCATGCGATCGTGCGATGACCGGCTGTGCCGACGCCTGCCGTGCCGACACGATCCCGCCGCTCGTCGCTTGTGCACAACTCGCGATGGCGACGCGGTCGCACTTGGTCGCATCAAGCCATGCTTGAACGTGCGGGCGGCGGCGGGTTGAGCAAGGGGGAGGCATTTTGATCCAGGTGCAGACCCGGCCGGCCCGGCACTGGCTGCTGCTGCTGTCACTGGTCGCCATGTGGGGTAGTTCTTTCCTTCTGGTGAAACTGGCCGTGACGTCGATCCCACCGGCCACGCTGGTCGCAGCACGCCTGGCTGTTGCCGCGGTTGTCCTGGCCGGCGTCCTGGTCGCCGCGGGTCGTCAACTGCCGCGGTCGCCACGGCTGTGGGCCTTCGCCGCAGTGATGGCCGCAGTTGGCAACGCCGTCCCGTTCTGGCTGATTGCCTGGGGGCAGCAGACCATATCCAGCGGGCTGGCCGGCATTCTCATGGCGGTGATGCCGCTGGTGACCCTGATCCTGGCCCACGGTTTCGTCGAAGGCGAACGGCTGACCGGCCCGCGTGCCGTCGGGTTCCTGATCGGATTTTGCGGCATCCTGGTTCTGGTGGGGCCGGAGGCGCTGCTGGAACTGGGGGGTTCCGGCTCCAGCCTGATGGCCCAACTGGCGGTCCTGGGCGGGGCCGTGTGTTACGCGGTCAATGCTATCATTGCCCGCCATCGTCCGCCGGGAGATGCCCTGGAGGCGGCGGCGGCGGTTGCGGCGATGGCCGCGCTGATGATGATCCCGGCGGCGCTCGTCGTCGATGCGCCCTGGTCCGTGAGACCGACCGCCACGGCCGTCGCCGGGGTCGTCGTTCTGGGGGTGGTGTCCACCGCCATTGCCACCGTCGTCTACTTCAAGCTGATCGCCGATGCAGGGCCCAGCTTTCTGTCCCTGATCAACTACCTGATCCCGGTCTGGGCGGTCGCTTTGGGCATTGCCGCACTCGACGAGGATCCGGACTGGTCGGCCCTGGTGGCGCTTGCCTTGGTGCTGGCGGGCATCGGACTGAGTGAGGTCACCCGGCGCCGCTCGGCCAATGCCCCACACCGGTTATAGCGATGCTTTTTCTCCACAGGCGCGAATCGGCAACTTTCGCGAGCGGATCTTTGAGAAAAACACTACGGTCACGCTTACCCTGGGGATGAAATCGCTCGGAATGGCCATAGTCGGCGTCGGGTAACCGTCATTTGTCTAATTGATTTCAGTGGCTTACGTGCATGCCTAATTCTTGGGCAATGAGACGAAGATGTCGTCAGGCCGTAACGTTAACGATACGGTCAGAAACCTTGCCCACAGCCTTATCCACAGGAACCGGGGACGACGGCCAAAACCGGACACAAAATAACCCAAACGGGGCAAATCGTCTCAACCGTTCATGGGAGACCGGGCGGTTCCGTTTCGGCTCGCCGACCGTCGTGTGCTGCCGGTTTCGGATGTTGCCGGCGTCGATCCTGACCACAAACCGGCTTGGCTTGTCCAGGCAACACCTGAAGGAACCGTCTCCTTTCGTCGGCTGCTTCGGCCCGGCTGGAGGGGCGCGGCCGGGTGTGGGCGGCGACCCGCCCAAACCGGACGGCGAGTTGCGAGGTGCGCCCTCAAGCGGTTCTGGGACATGTTTCCCGCACTGCCTGACGGAAGTGCCACGCACGTTCGGCGTAGCCCCCGAGGCGGTCGGAAACAGCCGCGGGGGATGTCCGCTCCGACGAGGCGGCGGTGGCGTTCTGCGCGGTGACCGCCACCGACGGCATGACCGCCGACAGCTTCCCGTTCGACCACGGCTTCCTCGCCCACGTGGCCGCCCGCATCGTCAACGAGGTGCCGGGGGGTCAACCGCGTCGTCTACGACGTCGCCTCCAGCCCGCCGGAACGATCGAGGGGGAGTGAGTGGGAGGAGGCCGCAATCACCACGCAGACGAAGACAAAGCGCAGACGGCCGGTCAACTGGCCACGGTCCCGGGATCGATCACGGTGACGCCCGCGGCCGTGAAAGCGCTCGAGTCGCGCGATGCCATGGCGAATCCGCGCGCGGCGGCGCTCGCGGCGATGTAACCGTCGGGCGTGGGGAAGCCTTTTCCGGCCGCGCGCGCCTTGACGGCGAGATCGGCATAGCACCGCGCCGCCTCGGTGTCGAAGGAGAGGATCCTCGCGTCAAACAGGTTCAGCATCCCTTCGAGCGCCGCTGCCAGATTGTCCTTGCGCTTGCCGTCCGGCAGCGCCCCGATGCCGAACATCAGTTCGGCGATGGTCACGCTGGAGAGAAACAGCGTCTCCGCTGCCTGGGCGTCGAGCCAGTCACGGACCGATGGATGCGGCTCGGGCTTCATCGCCTCGGAGACGACGTTGGTGTCGAGCACGATCATTCGAAGGGCATCGGCTCGGCGGGGCGGGTATCGGGGGCTTGCGCGAGCGCCTCGACGTCGGCGTTGGTGAGCCCGAGCTTCCGACTCATCTCCGAAAGGGCGGCGCCGAGCCGCAACCGTCCTTCGGGGCGCACGGCAGCCTCCAGAATGGCGCGCATTTCCGCTTCTGCGCTGCGGTTATGCTGCGCCGCACGGACCTTCAGGGCGCGATGCGCTTCGTCGGACAGGTTGCGAATGGTGACGGCGGCCATGACAGCGTTCTCCGTACATTGACCACGATGCTATCAAAATAGATGAACTGATGGCGTTTTTTTTAAGAGTGATGGCCGCGTTCACGCGCCACCAAACTTCCAGGCCCGGATGCCGGGCTTCTTTGCCTTGTCGGCCAAGTTGTCCTGTATGCCGGTGCCCGGGAAGGCGATGCCGCCGATCGGCAGGACGTCCAGCATCTGGTCGTTGCGCTCGAACGGGGCGGAGTGCTCGTGCTCAGAGGGCGGGTGATCATCGCCGGCTTGACCAGGGCAATGCCCCGCGCACCGCGCCGCCGGGCGATCGCGGCCGAGTGAAAAGAACTTGCATTCAAAACAAACGTAGGCCATCTACCTCATTTGTGGGTAAAGTATGGGCTGCTCTTGGGGGTTGGGCTTGCCGGATGTGGGGGCCGGCCGCTCGGGTCATTGACGGCGGAGCATTTACCGGATGGCGCTGACGGAAGGCTCGAGCGGGTCCACGGCGGGTGTGACCCACCTGATCGACGGCGACGGCTCGGATGCGATCACCCTGCCGCCGGAGATATCGTTGTCCGGTGCCGGGTTCGAACGCGTGGGCGACGACCTGGTGGTAGCCGGACCGGATGGCGCCGAGGTCGTCATTCGTGATTTCTTCCTGAACGAGACGCCACCCGATCTCTTCGATGCTGCGGGCGGATATTTCGCTGGCGCCTTCGCCGCCAAACTGGCCGGGTCGGTGGCCCCGGCACATTGGGCGCAGGCCGGGGATGTGCCGTCTCTTGCGCCCATCGGCACCGTGGATTCCCTGCAAGGCGCGGCCACATCCACGCGCGTGGACGGATCGGTTGTGACCCTGGACGTGGGCGACCCCGTTTTCGCCGACGACCTCGTCAGCACCGCGGCAGACAGTGCCATTGGCATCGTGTTCGTGGACGGGACCGTGGTATCGCTGGGCGGTAGCAGCCGCATCGTGCTGGACGAACTCGTCTATGATCCGGGCGGAGCGTCCGGCGCCCTCACCTTTTCGGTGGTGGAAGGGGTCTTCGTGTTCGTCAGTGGTGCCGTCGCCAAGACCGGCCCGGATGCCATGGTGATCGAAACCCCGGTGGCCAGCATCGGCATCCGCGGCACCGTGTTCGGCCTGTCCTACGACGCGGCGACCGGCAGGCTCGAAACATCGCTGATGCCGGAGACGGATCCGGTGTCCGGCGAGCGCCTGGTCGGCGAGATCACGGTGAGAGTGGTTGCCCCCGACGGTACCGTGCTGGCCGTGGAGACGATCAACGTCGTCGACGCCCGGGTATCGGTGGCGGACAGCGTGGTGAGCCGCATGCCCGTCACCGCCGAGGATACCGCCAACCAATTCGGCCCGGCCGCGACGCCGACCCTGGGCGACACCTTCGTCGACCCCTCCTACCTGACCCCGGGGGGAGAGCGGGGCCAGGATCGCGAGGGCTTGCGGCGTGACGAGCCGGGTGATCGCACCGACCTCGACGCGGAAGCCGATCCGCTGGCCGGTGGGATGGAGACGTTGACGACCGAAGCCGGTGTTGCCACCCCGGCAGACACATCGGCGGCAAGCGACGCCGAAACGGTCATTTCGGTTGCAACACCATCCGTGCTGTCGGCGGAAACGCTCGAGGCACCGACGTTCCGGCTCTTGACCGAGCCGATCCAGGCGGTCGTATCGTCATCGTCGGCGGACGTCACCGACACCATGGCCGGCGCGGCCTTCCCGGCTGCGGACTTGCTGGGGATCGAGCGCAACCGACCCTTCGTGCCGGAGGTCACGCCATCCAGGCAGCCTGCAAGCGAACCCTCACCGTCTACAGGGGAGTCCTCGCCTTCGCAGGACATGACCGGAGCGGCACCGGGGTCACCGCCGTCGGATGACACCGAAGACGGCGACAGCGGGCTTCCGGCTGCCAACTGGGAGTTCGGGTTTGCCGTCAGCCATGTCGAGACGGTCAGCGTTCTCAATGAGGCGTTGAATGCTCTGCAGGTCGCTCCACGCGAGATCATGGTGTCTTTGCTCGTGGGTTTGATCGGCCGGCCCGCGGTTGACGACAGCGGTCTGCTGGGCAAGCTCAACACCACGGTGTTTGGCTGGACCTACAGCCCCAATGGTGCTTTCGACGACTTGGCGATCGGCGAGTCGATGTCAGACAGCTTCGTCGTGACGACCCCGAGCATCCTGGGTGGACCGTATGACATCCGGATCACGGTCACGGTCACGCGCATCGATGATACCATCGAGGCAACGGCCAATCCGCCATCGATTCTCGACTTGCTTGATGCCCCGGCGCTACCGCTGGAACGATTTCTCGCCGAACCGGATCGCGGCGTCGCGAGCGGAATGGACCGGCTGGAAAGGATCGGCATGTTGGACGATCTGCCGCCGGAGGCGATCGAGGCGCTGGATCAAGCGATGGTGTTGCTGGCCGGAGGCCTCGACGACGACGGACCCGGCCGGGATGGGGAGCAGTCCGCCGGGCGCGGCTACACGCTCACGGCCGAGAGCGACTCCAGTCCATTCCAAGCGCTGAGCCAGCCCGTAACCGCGGCGGCAGCCTGACGCCCGGACTCGGTCCTCAATCCACGGGTTTGCTGTAGCCGGAGTGGTCCGGGCCGGCGACGATGCCGGTGTCATGCAGGCGCCCCACTTCCCCCGCGCTCATGCCGAGGACATCCAGCAGGATTTCGTCGGTGTGCTCCCCCAACATCGGCGCGCGGCGGGCCGGCACCCGCTCCAGGTCGCCGAAATCCAGCGGCGAGCCCGGCGTTAGGTAGGTGCCGATGCCCGGCTGCTCCACCATCTCGAACATCGGGTTCTGGGCGGAACAGTCGGGATCGCGTTCGATCGTCTGGCGGACCGAGCGGTATTCCGCCCAGGTGACACCATGCTCACCGAAGATCCGCCGGATCTCCGCCAGCATGCGGGTGGCGAACCACGGCTCCATCAGCCGGGCGATCTCCCGCCGGGCGCGGAAGCGGTCACCCTCCTTGGCGAAGTTGAGGCCGAGCCGGCAGGCGAGCGCGTCGATGTCGGCGCCGAGGCCCGTGGCCTTCATCAGGCTCGACCACTGGGCGTGGGTCAGGCCCACCACCATCAGCCGCTTGCCGTCCAGCGTGCCGAAATCGCGCCCGAAGGCGCCATAGAGATAGTTGCCGTCCTTGGGCCGGTCGGCATCGTTGATCATCACCTCGGCGATCTTGCCGAGGTGGCCGAGCATGGCGAGAGCCACGTCCTTGAGGGCGATCTTCACCAGCTGGCCGCGGCCGGTGAGGCGGCGGTGCCGTTCCGCTGCCAGCAGCCCCACCATCGCCATCTGCCCGGCGATGCAGTCCCACGCCGGCAGCAGGTGGTTGACCGGGCGGGGAAAGACGGTGGGCCCGGTCACCAGCGGGAAGCCCACCTGTGGATTGACGGTGTAATCCACTTCCGAAGCGCCGTCGCGCCGGCCGATCAGGTTGACCATGACCAGGTCGTCGCGGTGGGCCTTGAGCGCCTCGTACGATAGCCAGCCGCGGCCGGGGAAGTTGGTGACGAACAGGCCCGCCTGCTCCCCTTCGGCGGTGATCAGCCGGGTCAGCAGTTCCTGGCCCTCCGGCTTGCGGAAGTCCACCGCGATGGAACGCTTGCCTTTGTTGAGGCCCGCCCAGAACAGGCTGTGGCCGCCGTCCAGGGTGACCGGCCAGCGGGTGTAATCGAGACCGCCGCCGATGGGATCGAAACGGATGACGTCGGCGCCCAGTTGCGCCAGCGTCATGCCGCCGAGCGGCATGGCGACGAACGCCGAGCCTTCGACCACGCGCATGCCTTGCAGGATGCCGGTCATGTGCTCATCCCCCCTTCCCGGATGTCCCCTGCCGTTCCGGGCGCATTATCGGGTCGCCCGTGAGTGCAAGAGTGTAGCACGCTTCTTGCTCGGGGCGAGCGGCATCATCCCGCCGGCTGGCGATGAACCACATGGACGTTGAGGCCGCCATGGGCTTCCATGATGCGGCGCGCTGTCGCCTCCCGCTCCGGCGTCTCGGCACAAACCCAAAGGATGATCCCGCCGGCTTCCACCGACCGGGCGAACTGTTCGGCGTGCGGCCGGGCCACGACATCCTCCACCACATCGCGGACCGCCAGCGCCCCGACGGCGGCGCCGATAACCGCCGCCACCGCTGCCGTGATGGGGCCGCCGGCCAGGAAGATCGCCCCCGATGCCACCAACGGATTTTCGTAGCGAACCTCGTCCACCAGTGAATGCAGCACGTTCGACCACGTCCGCTCCGGCGGCTCTGCCGCCTCCAGCGCCTCGTGGCTGGCAAGAACGCTGAGGTCGGCGTGTTCAAACCCGGCGTGCTTGAGCGCGGTCACCGCGGCATCGAAGCTGGCCTGATCCGGGAACACGCCCACCACCTCGGGGGCGCAAGCGCTGGTGCCATTGTCGCTATGGTCGCCGTTGTCGGAATTTTCGTCGGTCACTGCCGGCTCCCTGTGATGCAACCCGAAGCCATACTGCCCCGGCACGGCGCCCCTGCATAGTGCAGAGGTGGCGGGCCATGCTAGGGTGCCGGCTCGCTGATGCCCATGACTGCCGAGGACTCTTTCGTGATGCGCTCGCTGGCCGAATCCGCTTCCGGCGCCTGCCCGCCCGATGAGGCCGTAAGCGGTGGCGTCCGTGTCGGCGCGGCCGATGCCGAGCGCCCTGTCCCGCCCGATGAGGCTCAGACGACACCGATGATGGCGCAATACCACGCCATCAAGGGCGAGCATCCCGATTGCCTGCTGTTCTATCGCATGGGGGATTTCTACGAGCTATTTTTCGATGACGCCATCAAGGCGGCGACAGCGCTGGACATCGCGCTGACCAAGCGCGGCCGGCATCAGGGCGCCGACATTCCCATGTGCGGGGTTCCGGTGCACAGCCACGAAGCGTATCTCGCGCGCCTGATCCGAAGCGGCTTCAAGGTCGCCATCTGCGAGCAGACCGAGGACCCGGCGGATGCCCGCAAGCGCGGCGGCAAGACGCTGGTGGCCCGCGCCGTCACCCGCATTGTCACCCCCGGTACGCTGACCGAGGACGCGCTGCTGGAGACACGGCGTCACAACTACCTTGCCGCCTATGCCGAGGCGGCGGGGTCCGCGGGTGTTGCTTGGCTCGACATGTCCACCGGGGACTTCCGGGTGCAGCCGGTGGATCGCGCCGCCGTTGCCACCGTGCTGGCCGGGCTCGAACCGGGCGAGGTGCTGATGCCGGAGACACTGGTGCAGGATCCGCATCTGTCTCAGGCCATGGCCTCGTGGCGGGATCGGCTGACCCCGCTGCCGGCCAGCCGATTCGACAGCATCAATGGCCGGCGCCGACTGGAGGCGCTGTTCGACGTGGGTGCGCTGGATGCCTTCGGTGCCTTTGGGCGCGGCGAGATCGCGGCGGCAGGGGCGCTGGTGGACTACCTGAGCTTGACCCAGAAGGGCCGTCTGCCGCATCTGCAACCGCCCGGCCGGGTGCACCGCGGTGCAGCGATGGAGATCGACAGCGCCACCCGGCGCAACCTCGAACTCACCCGCACCCTGGCCGGAGAGCGCCGCGGCAGCCTGCTTGCCACCATCGACCGGACCGTGACCGGCAGTGGCGCCCGCCTCCTCAGTGCCTGGCTGACCGCCCCGCTGACCGGACCGGCGGCAATCAACCGGCGGCTCGACCGGGTGCAGACGTTCGTCGATAACGATGGGTTGCGCGACGGTGTGCGGGCACGCTTGCGCCGTTGCCCCGATCTGGAACGGGCGCTGTCGCGGCTCAGTTTGCGCCGCGGCGGTCCCCGGGACCTGGCCGCTGTCCGCGATGCTTTGGGCGTCGCTGCCGAGGTTCGGACGTTGTTTGAATCGCCCGGTCTCGCCGGCATGCCGCCGGACCTGGCCGCCTTGGCGGCCGATCTCGGCGGGCACGAACCACTGGCCGACCGGCTGACCGGCGCACTGGCGGCGGACCTGCCCCTCGCCACCCGCGACGGTGGCTTCATCGCCGAAGGCTGGATCGAGGCACTGGACGAACAGCGCCGGCTGCGCGACGAAAGCCGCCGACTGATCGCCGAGATGCAGCGCCGCTACGCCGTCGACACCGGCATTCCCGCACTGAAGATCCGCCACAACAACGTGCTCGGCTTCTTCATCGAGGTGCCGGCGAAGCAGGCGGAGAAGGTGCCCGCGGGCGCCGGCGCGCCGTTCATTCATCGCCAGACCATGGCCGCGGCGATGCGCTTTACCACCACGGAACTCGCCGGCCTGGAGGAGCGGATCGCCCGGGCCGGGGATCGCGCGCTGACCCTGGAACTGTCGGCGTTCGAGGACCTGGTTGCGGCGGTGCTCGCCTGCTCCGAAGGTATCAGCCGCACGGCTGCGGCGCTGGCACGCCTGGACGTGGCGGCGGCGCTGGCCGACCTCGCCCGGACGCGGCGCTGGTGTCGGCCGGACGTGGACGACAGCCACGCCTTCCACGTCGCGGCCGGCCGCCACCCGGTGGTGGAAGCCGCGCTGGCGGGGGAAGAAGGCACGCCGTTCGTCGCCAATGACTGCACCCTGGACGACCACCGTCTGTGGCTGATCACCGGCCCCAACATGGCCGGCAAGAGCACGTTCCTCAGGCAGAACGCGCTGATCGCCATGCTGGCGCAGATGGGCAGTTTCGTGCCGGCCTCGGCGGCTCGGATCGGGGTGGTCGACCGGTTGTTCTCCCGCATCGGCGCCGGCGACGAACTGGCCCGGGGCCGGTCCACCTTCATGGTCGAGATGGTGGAAACCGCCGCCATCCTGAACCAGGCGAGCCCGCGCTCCCTGGTGGTGTTCGATGAGATCGGTCGCGGCACCGCCACCTGGGACGGGCTCTCCATCGCCTGGGCGGTGGTGGAGCACCTGCACGAGGTGAACCACTGCCGGGCCCTGTTCGCCACCCACTACCATGAACTGACCGCGCTGGCGGCCAAGCTGACCGGGCTCGGCTGCTATCACATGCGGGTCAAGGAATGGCAGGGCAGGGTGGTATTCCTGCACGAGGTGGCGGCCGGTACCGCCGACCGCTCCTACGGTATCCACGTCGGCCGGCTGGCCGGGCTGCCCGCGGCCGTGGTTGCCCGGGCGAACGAGGTGCTGCGGACGCTTGAGCAGGGAGATCAGTCGTCGGCGGTGAGCCGGCTTGCCGAGGATCTGCCGTTGTTCGCCGCCGCCGGGCGTCAGGCGGATCCGGCAACGGCGGCCGCACCGCCGTCACCGCTGGAAGCGGCGCTGAACCAGCTTGACGTCGATACGTTGACGCCGCGGGACGCCCTGGACTTGCTCTATCGCTGGAAGGAGCGGGGCACGACCTGACCCGGGTCGCATCCTGCCCCGCGGCGGCATCGAATAACGCGGGACCCCGGGCACGAAAGGGAGAGGAGAGCATGCAGCAGCGGACTCTGGGCGAAACCGGCATTGCGGTGACACCGCTCGGCCTCGGCATGGCGGCGTTGGGCCGGCCCGGCTACATCAATCTCGGCCATGCCGAAGACCTTAAGGCAGAATACGATCCGGCGGTGATGGCGGCGCACGCGGCCGCGGTTCTGGATGCGGCCTGGGACGCGGGCGTTCGCTACTTCGATGCGGCCCGGTCCTATGGCCGGGGTGAAGCGTTCCTGGGGGAGTGGTTGCGGAACCGCGGGATTACCCCCGAGGCCGTCGCGGTCGGCTCCAAGTGGGGCTATATCTACACCGCCGACTGGCAGGTGGATGCCGAGGAGCACGAGGTCAAGGAACACTCCCTCGACGTGTTCCGGCGGCAGTGGCCGGAGAGTGCGGAACTGCTGGAACCGCATCTCCGCCTCTACCAGGTGCATTCCGCCACCCTGTCCAGCGGCGTGCTGGAGAACCGGCCGCTGCTGGAGGCGATGGCGGCGCTGAGATCCGATGGCGTCGCCGTCGGGCTCACCACCAGCGGCACCGACCAGGCGGAGGTGGTGCTGCGCGCCCTGGAACTGCGGGTCGGGGGGCAGCGCCTGTTCGACGTCGTGCAGACCACCTGGAACATCCTGGAGCCGTCGGCGGGGTCGGCCCTGGCCGCGGCCAGCCGGGAAGGGGTGGGCGTGATCGTCAAGGAGGCGATGGCCAACGGCCGCTTGGCCGGACGTGCCACCGGAGCATCCGATGCCGTCACCGCGGTGCTGCGCCGGGAAGCCGAGCGGCTCGCCACCACCGTGGACGCCCTCGCCCTGGCGGCGGCACTGGCACAGCCGTGGGCCGACGTGGTGCTGAGCGGTGCGGCGACGCCGCAGCAGGTCCGCAGCAACGCGGCTGCCGTGAGCATCGCCCTGGATGCCCAAGCGTGGGAAGCGCTCGGCGCATTGACGGAGACGCCTCAGACGTACTGGCGCACCCGGTCGGCCCTGCCGTGGACGTGAGCGGCTGGTTCCAGGGCGCCCGTCCTACCCTGCATCCCGACCGCACCGCGGCTCGCCACTACCGAAAATCGAAAGACCGGCAAAGCTCACATTTTTCGCTTGCATATGTACCCCCATTGGGGTACATACAGCGGTGTCCCGCGAGCGTCCTTATGAGCCTCCCCGGCTCATCTTGACCTCCTCCCTATCCAACTTGAGCCGCCTCTCGGGGCGGCTCTTTTTTTTGTGTGCCAAGGTTCGGCACGAGTCCGGCGGTACCGTGCGGCTCGCAGGTACCGCCCCTCGGCACCGACCTCAACCGCGACATGGACGACAGACCCGAGCCAACCGGTTCGGCCCCCGCCAATTCGAGGTTCGTCAGACGCCCGCCCCGGCAACGAAGGCGGCCGCGACCAGCAGCGCCGCCCCCACCGGCTTCGTTAACCGATGGCCCCAGGGCAGGTTCTTCTCTGCCGCCATCACCGCGGCCAGCAGCAGCATCCAGCCGATGCTGCCCATGCCGACCACGAACATCAGCAGCATCAGCGCCCAGCAGCAGCCCAAGCAGTACGCCCCGTGGCGCACCCCCAGCCACCAGGCGCGGCGCCGCGATGCACCGCCCCGCCAAGCCTGCATGGCGAAGCCGAGTGGTGACCGGCACCCATCCAGGCACAGGTCCTTGAGCCGGCTGAACTGGAACAGGCCGGCCACGCCGAGGGTCACCACCCCGAACACCCAGCCATTGTGGGCGAGCCAGGCGTTGACCGCCACCAGCCGGTGCAGGCCTGCGTCGGCCAAGTGCGCGGCGAGGCCGAATCCACCCCAGACGGCGAGATAGCCGGCAATCACCAGCCCCATCAACAGTCGGCGGTCGGGCCGGCCGGAGATCAGCCGGCGCCAGATCATCAACAGCGGCAAAGCGGTCGGCAGCATCATCGCCGCACACATCAGCAGCCAGGCGCCGGCATGGAGGGCCATCGGCACGATGACGTCGCCGCCCGGGGTCGCTTCGCAGATGGCTGCGAGCCGGCCCAGTTCCAGCCAGGACCCGTGGTCGAGGTAGCGGCCATAGGGCGACCCCGACCACAACGACAACGCCAGCCACGCCAGCACAACCATGCTCGCAAACAAGCCGACGAAGACGAGATCGTCGCGCCGGAACAGCGTTGCTGCGCGCATCGGGATCGCCCGTGGGCGGTTCAGGCGGCGAAGCTGAAGTAGCCCTGGACGGAGCTGTGCCCCTCCATCTCCAGGTTCATGCCGAGCGACGGGCAGGAGACGCGGTAGCGGCTGGCCTTGCCGGGATAGGCCGGCGCCCCCGGCTTGAACGAGAAGCAGGTATCGAAAAGCTTGGTGGGCGCGTCGCCGATCCCGCGGGAGACCTGCATGTCGGCGGACATCGCCTCGCCGATCCGCAGCTGCCCGGTGCCCTCTTCGATGTCGGACTCGATCGTCGCCCGTTCGATCGAGACGACCTCGCCCACCACCTTAGCCACATCGGCCAGCGGTCCGCCTTCCTGTCCGGTGAAGGCGGCCAGCAACGCCTTCTCCTGCTCTTCCGTTGCCTTGTCGTCGACAAACAGGGCGACCTTCCAGTCTCCCGCCAGGGCGTTGCCGGGAATCGAGGCGATCAGCCCGAGGGTCAGGCCGGAAACATCGATCCCATTCACCTCGCCGCGGTCGACGCGATAGGCGATGGTCCCGTCACAGCGCCCGCCGTCCGGATCCTCGCCAATCCAGCACGGGCAGATGGCCTTGCAGCTGCACGCCTCCAGCAGGCGGCCTTCCAGTTTGTACGGCATGGCGGTTTCCTTTCATGGCTGCCGATGGGAATTCCGGGGACGCGCCAAGCCGTCGCGCCGCCGCAAGAACATTCTGCGAAATGGAACCAATTGCGTCTTGGCGGTTTGGGAACTCAGCAATGGCAGAGCAGGCATCGATTGGCAGCGGAACCGGTGGCAGGTTGGTTGCCCGCGCGGCGACGGCGTGTCCCCCACGAGGAGGCACGGCATGATGACCCGAGCAGGTGAGGCGCAGTCCATGGTGCTGCCGCTGGTCTCGGCGCCCGTCGACCTTGGTGACGTGCCGTTGCCTTTTCCTGAAGCGGCGTTGCACCGGCTCGACAACGGGGAAGCGACAGCGCGGATCGCCGGCCGCGGGTTTGCCGACGCTGCCATCTTCGAGGTGGACACCGCGCCCGTTCATTTGCTGCGCCCGTGCGGGGCCGCCGCGCCCGACGGCTGCCAGCTCGTGCTCCACATTGACGGGCACGGCCGATACCGGTCTGGCGACCTGGAGCTCCGGCACGGTCCGGGCGACATCGCCCTCCTGGATCTGGATGGCGAGGCGCCTTTCGAAGTGGTTCACCCCGAAGGGGCCCATGTTCTCTGCTGGAGCCTGCCCCGGGCGAGCCTTGCCCCGCTGCTGCCGCGGGGCCGGCGATCGCCGCTCACGCTCATCCCCTCGGGTGAGCCAATGGGCGATGTGCTGTGGCAGCATGCGCAGCACCTCGCCGTCAGCGCCGGCCGGTTGCCCCGCCCGGTGGAAGCAGGCCTGGTGGTCAACCTCTGCGGCTTGGTGGCCCTCACCGTCGGTGCCTTGTCCGCTCCGCCCGCCGGGCGCCGCCGCGGCTACCGGGTGCACTTGCGGCAGCGGGCTCTCGATTACATCGCCGCCCATCGGCACGATCCCGGGCTTACCGCGGCGCGGGCGGCGACGGAACTCGGCATGTCCCGCCGCTGGCTGCACGCCCTGTTGCGCGACACCGGCCCCGGCTTTGCCGCCCTGGTGGTGGGCTGGCGGTTGCGGGACAGCCTGGAGCGCCTGCGCGATCCCGACTACGCGGAGGTCTCGGTGGCCGAGATTGCTTACCAGTGCGGTTTCAATGACCTCTCGACCTTCTACCGGCGCTTCCGGCAGCGCTTCGGGTGCACCCCTCTTGCGGCCCGCCGAGCCGCCTCACGCTCCTGCCCTGTTCAGGAAAAAAATCGGCAATGAGGCTGGCCACGCAAGGCTGTCCCGCATACTCCCAGATGGGGCGTATCGCCAAGTCTTTGGGCGCGGCGCCTGCAGGTAACAGACGATCTGTCCGGGATAGGAAGCACACGATCTGTCCGGTGTAGAACGGCCGCGGCAGGGCGCGCGGGGATGAGCCGGACGGATGTTTTGCAGGGCGTGCGCTTGATCAAGTTTCGCGATGTGGTCGGCCGCACGGGCGGAGGCCATCGTCATTGCAGCGGCGGGTGTTGTCGGGATTACACGTTGAAGCGGAACAGCAGGATGTCGCCGTCCTGGACCATGTAGTCGCGGCCTTCCGACCGGCAGCGGCCGGCGTCGCGGGCCGGCTGCTCGCCGCCGAGAGTGATAAAGTCTTCGTACCCGATGGTTTCGGCGCGGATGAAGCCGCGTTCGAAATCGGTATGGATGGTGCCCGCCGCCGCCGGCGCCCGGGTGCCGCGCCGGACCGTCCAGGCTCGGGTCTCCTTCGGGCCGGCGGTGAAAAAGGTGATGAGGTCGAGCAGGTGGTAGCCGGCCCGCACCAGCCGGGTGAGACCGGTTTCGGCCAGGCCGAGGGATTCGAGGAACGCCGACTTGTCCGCGTCGTCCTCCATCGCCGCCACCTCGGCCTCGATCGCGGCCGAGATGGTGACGGCTTCCGCTCCGGCCTCCGCCGCATGCGCGGCCACCTGCGCCGACCACACGTTTCCGGTCGCGGCGGCGTCCTCCTCGACGTTGCAGACAAACAGCACCGGCTTGGCGCTCAGCAGCTGCAACTGGCGGAACGCCTTGTCCTCGGCCTCGGCCACGGCCAGCGCCCGCGCCGGCTGCCCCTCGCGCAGGGCCGCCAGCACCCGCTCCATCAGCGCCACCAGGTCCTTGGCCTCCCGGTCGCCGCCGCGGGCGCGCTTGGTCATGGCGGCGGCGCGGCGCTCCAGGCTCTCGAGATCGGCCAGCAGCAGCTCCGTCTCCACGATCTCGGCATCGCGTAGCGGATCCACCGAGCCGGCCACGTGGGTGACGTTGTCGTCCTCGAAACAGCGCAGCACGTGGACGACGGCATCCACCTCACGGATGTTGGCGAGGAAGCGGTTGCCCAGTCCCTCGCCACGGCTGGCGCCCCGGACCAGCCCGGCGATGTCGACGAACTCCAGCTGTGTCGGCGTGACCTTGTTGGACTTGGCGATGGCGGCGATCCGGTACAGCCGCTCGTCCGGAACCGCCACCCGGCCCACGTTGGGCTCGATGGTGGTGAACGGGAAATTGGCCGACTCCGCCGCCGCCGTCGCGGTCAGTGCGTTGAACAGCGACGACTTGCCGACGTTGGGAAGGCCGACGATCCCGCAGTTGAAGCCCATTACGCCGCCCCGCCATTGCCGCCGTCACCGGCTTCGGGGCGTTCCGGGCGGGGCGGCTTTGGTGGTTGCAGCATCATCGCCACCTTGCTCATGAAGGTGGCCGCATCCCCGGCCACCAGATGCGGGAACTGCACGGCGATCGCCTCCAGCAGCGGATCGAGCCAGGACGCATCGGCTTTGGCGAAGTCCTTCAGCACGTGACCGAGCACCCGCTCGCGGTCGCCGGGATGGCCGATACCGAGCCGGATGCGGCGGTACTCGGGGCCGATCGCGGCGTGCAGGCTGCGCAACCCATTGTGGCCGGCATGGCCGCCACCCTGCTTGACGCGGAGCTTGCCTTCCTGCAGGTCGAGTTCGTCATGGAACACCAGAACGTCGGTGGCCGGCACCTTGAAGAACCTGGCGGCCTGACCCACCGACTGCCCGGACAGGTTCATGAATGTCATCGGCTTGAGCAGCAGCACGCGCCGCCCGCCGATGCTCCCTTCCGTCATCTCGCCCTGAAAACGGCCGCGCCATGCCGGGAAACCGTGGTGGCGGGCGATGGCATCCACCGCCATGAAGCCGATGTTGTGGCGGTTGCCGGCATACTTCGGGCCCGGGTTGCCCAAACCCACGACCAACAGTGGCGGCGTGGTCATGCGCTTGCCGAGCCCGAGCGTGATCCCGAACGGCATGGGCGGGGCGACCGGATGGCCGCTGTCGACCGCGCCGCTGTCCGCCGCTCACCCGTTACGCGGAAGCAGGCGCTTCGCCTTCATCCCCGGCCTCGCCTTCGACCTCGGCCCCGGCGCCACCCATGGGTGGTGCGATGGACGCGACCGCCGCCTCGGCGTCGCCGTCGGCAAGGCGGGCACCGTCGGGCAGCGACAGGTCGCCGGCATGGACGACATCGCCGATGTCCCGCTCGGCCAAGTCAACGATGACGTTCTCCGGAATCTGGTCGGCCCGGCAGTGCAGCGGCACCGTGTGCATGACGATGTTGAGCACGCCGCCCTTCTTGATGCCGGGGCAGGTGTCGTCGTTGATGAACACCACCTCCACGTCCACGTCGATCTCGGTGGTGGCGCCGACGGCAAGGAAGTCCACGTGCAGTGGCCGTCCCAGCACCGGATCCCGCTGACATTCCTTGACGATGGCCGGGAAACGCTGACCATCCACCTGGATCTCGAACAACTTGGCAAAAAAGCCATGGCTGTGCAGCTGCTTGTCCAAAGCCACCAGGTCCACGGTGATGCCCAGCGGCGCCAATTCGGCGCCGTACAGGATGGCCGGCACCCGCCCGGCGCGGCGTGTCGCCCGGGCCGGGCCCTTGCCCGTACCAACCCGCCGTTCGGCGGAGATCGTGACTGCTTCCGACATGGTAACCTCTCAAACTCCTTGTCTTCGCCTGCCGCGGCCGTCCACGGCAGGGGTTCTCGTCCGGCTGGGGCCTGGGTTCAGTCGAACAGGCTGGAGACCGACGTCTCCTCGCTGATCCGGCGGATCGCCTCCGCCATCAGCGGCGCGATGCTCAGCTGCTCGATGTTGTTGGAGACGCGGACCGCTTCGGTGGCGGCGATGGTGTCAGTAATGACCAGCAATTGCAACGGCGATGCGCTTACCCGCGCCACCGCTCCGCCGGACAGAACGCCGTGGGTCACGTAGGCGCTGACGGACGTGGCCCCGGCATCCATCAGGGCGTGGGCGGCGTTGCAGAGCGTGCCGGCGGAATCGACGATGTCGTCGATGAGGATGCACTGCCGGTCACGCACGTCGCCGATGATGTGCATGACCTCGGAGACTCCGGCGCGTTCGCGTCGCTTGTCGATGATGGCAAGGTCGCTGTTGAGCCGGCTGGCGATCAGGCGGGCCCGCACCACGCCGCCCACATCGGGCGAGACGATCATCACGTCGCTCTCGTTGTAGCGCGTGCGGATGTCCTTGGTGAACACCGGCGCGGCAAACAGGTTGTCCACCGGGATGTCGAAGAAGCCCTGGATTTGACCGGCATGAAGATCGGTGGTCAGCACCCGGTCGGCGCCCGCGACGGTGATCAGGTTCGCCACCATCTTGGCCGAAATCGGCGTCCGGGGACCGGACTTGCGGTCCTGACGGGCATAGCCGAAGTAGGGGATGACGGCGGTGACCCGGCGGGCCGAGCCGCGCCGGAGCGCGTCCAGGATCACCAGCAATTCCATCAGGTTGTCGTTGGCCGGATAGGACGTGGACTGGATCACGAACACGTCTTCGCCGCGCACGTTCTCCTGGACCTCGATGAAGATCTCCATGTCCGGGAAGCGGCGGACGCTGGCCTTGGACAATGGCAGACGCAGATAGGCGGAAATGGCATCCGCCAGCGGCCGATTGCTGTTGCACGCGACGATCTTCATGGGTGCGACAAGCCCCTACCCCCCCCCCAAGAACTCCGGCCAAGAACTCCGGCCAAGAACTCCGGCCAAGAACTCCGGCACGTGGAGCGGCAGGCCGGCCAGTGGCAGGGCAGGCTCCGACCGACCCCGACGGAGGTGGGACTCTAACAACCTCCCGGCGGCCTTGCAAACGGCATTGCAACATGGTGACGGCGGCGCTGCGGGGCGCCTTGGCCGCGCCGCGGGCCTCTTACATCACGGCGCAGAACGCCAGCATCCCCAACAGGGAAACGATGATGAGTATGATCATGTGGGGCATGTCGATGTGCATCCTGGCTGTCTCGCGGCCTGGCGGCCGCAGTCTCCGGTCATGGCGCCAAGGCGATCGCCGACACAAGCCGGCCGTAATCGCCGCCGCCTTGCCGGGTGGTCCGGCGATAGCTGAAGAACCGGGTGGCGTCGGCGCACGTGTCCAACGGGATCGTCGCGATGCTGCCGACCGGCACGGCCCGGAGGCGCGCACTCACGTAACCGGGCAGATCGAACAGGAAATGGTTCGGCCGTTGGCTCGGCGCAAAGAACTCGGACCGGGTCTCGTCGTCCGCACAGAACGTCGCCCGCAGCTCGGGACCGACCTCGTAGGAGGACTGCCGGATGCACGGGCCGACCGCCGCCGCCATCCGGGCCGGCTTGGCTCCGAGGTCGACCATGCGTCGCACGGTCGCCTCGATCACGCCGCCGAGCGCGCCGCGCCAACCCGCATGTGCCGCGCCGATCACGCCCGCATCCGCATCGGCAAGAAGCACTGGCGCGCAGTCGGCGGTGAGGATGCCGAGGGCAAGTCCTCGGGTCGTCGTCACCATGCCGTCCACCTGCGGGCGTTGGGAGTCCGGCCACGGCCGGTCGACGACCGCGACCGTACCGGAATGAACCTGACAGGCGGTGACCAGAGCGCCGCCGCCGAGGCCGAGCCGGCGTGCCGCCCGAGCCCGGTTGGTGCTCACCGCATCCGGCCGGTCGCCCGACCCGAGGCCGCAGTTCAGTGCCGAGTACAGCCCCTCGCTGACGCCGCCCTCGCGGGTGAAGAACCCATGGGCGATGCGCCCACCGTCGGCAAGGGAATCCGCTGTGATCACCGGTACAGAAGACGTCGTCATGTCAACAACCCTTGCCTTCGAAATCCCGCAGTCCGCCCGTCACGATGCCCGCGAAGCGGCCGGGTCCGGGCGCCGATCCTGCGGCGCAGCGTCGCTTCCCTCGCCGGTGCTATCGTGGCAGGGGAACTCGGCAGCATAGTTGACACAGATACGATTCATGTCCTCAGCGTCCAGTGGTTCGCCCATGAAGTGGCACTGGCATCGCCCGTCGGCTTCCTTTCTCGCGCCGTTGCCGCCCAGGTATACGCACGCACTGCACGTTCCGAAAGGCCGCTTGCCACGCTGCCGGGCCACTTCCTTCATCATCGCGTCCAGGGTGGTGCGGAGATCGATGCGCGCCTCCGCCGGCAGGTGGCTGACCGCTCCCACCAGGGCCTCGAACGGATCCTGAGCCAGGATGTCCAGCCCGGCGTCGGTCAGGTCGAGGGTGCTGCTGCGGCCATCGCGGCGTGACCGGGTGCGTCGCAGATAGCCGCGGCTGACCAAGCTCTTGACCGTCTGGGATGCCGTGCCGCGGGTCGTCGCGTGGAAATCGGCAAAAGCCGACACGGTCCGGGAAAACCGGTTGGCGCGGTAGAAATACCGTAGCGCGGCCCACTGGGCCGAGGAAAGCCCCGCGACGAAGCCGTCGCAGTAGGCGACCCGGCCCAGGTGGGCGACGATTTCGGCGAGTGCGCGGTCGTTGATCATCGGAACACCTGAGGGGGATGATAGCGTTTCGAAACTTTCTTGACAAGCGGCAAGCCGCTCCTTTACGAAGGTTTCGCAATGAACGCCGCGGGGGAAGGAACCATAACGATGCAAATCACAAACAGTGCCTATCTTGCCGTCGAATGTATGGCCCACCTCACCGGGTGCACGGTCGAACGTCCCGGCAAGACCCTGTGGCTCGCGCGCGCAATTCAGCGGTCGGTGTCCTACACCGAAGCGCTCATGTCCCGGCTTCGCAATGCCGGCTTGGTCATTGCCAAAAAAGGATCCGGCGGCGGTTACGTGCTCAGCCGGCCGGCGGATCAGATCACCATTGCCGACATATTTGCCGCGTTCGACGAACCCCGGATTGCCACCGCGCGTGGTGGTGCGCGGGCGGACGAGAGCGCAACCGTGGCCACGGCGGAATTGGCTGGCACTGAAGTGTTGTGGGACTCGCTGCGCTCCACCGTCCTGGACTACCTCAACCGTGTATCGTTGTCCGATGTCGCGAGCGGCGGCGTGCACCAACTGTGGGACGGGCGAATTGCATTCGGCCGTCCGGCCGACAGGACCGAGCGGCCGTCCACCCAGGCCTAACCAGCGGGGGCGTCCGTAAGTCGGCGGGCGCGCCCGTTGGCCCGGCTGCCGGGCCGCCTGGAGCCCTGCGCCACACGTCACAGGGTCAGATCCAGCACCCCCTTGGGCCAACGCAGGTACAGAAACACCTGCAGCATGTAGATCAGTCCCACAAGGCCGGCCGCAATCGCCACGGCAGGCACCCACGCGGTTCGGTACTGAATGCGCAGCAGCGCCATGACCCAGACAGGCACCGCCAGCATGAATCCCACGGCGGCAGTCAGGGCGTAGAGCGCCGCAATCCATCCCAGCACGATGAGGCAGCGTCTATAGAATCCGGGTGCCGCCTCCTCACCCTCGGACAGATCGGCGTAACTTGGCGTGGCATCCTTGGGGCCCCCCGGTCGGATGCGTGCTGCCGCCTGCAAGGCCAGTTCCACGGCCGCCAGCAAGGCCGTGGCCGTGCCCACGTACTGGGGAAACAGCCGCGCTCCCAACATGAAATCCTGCGCTTCCCAGACGACGAACACGGCGGCTCCCAGGAAAAGGCCGACCATGACGGCGGCGATTATGGCGCCGACGTCGGATCCGGCCGGACCGACGTGGACCCGGTGTGCCGTTGCCCGGGGCTCCGGTTCGGGCCGGGTCGATGGGATTGTCATGTCGGTCAGGGCTCCGTGCCGGCACGCCCATCCATGCCGGCGCTGTCTACGGCGTGCGCTTGGCGTCGCTTGATCACCACACCGCCCACCATCAGGATGACGATCAAGGCGGCAATGGCCAGCACCATCGGCCGTGACAGCCAGTCCCAGTCGTAGAGGTTGTACGACATCCACAGATAGCGTTCGGCCAGCGGGCAGAGAATGAAGCCGATGAGAAGCGGCGGCCGGGGGATGGCGGCCCGCTTCATGCACCAGCCCAGCAGCCCGAACACCAGCAGCAGCAGCAGGTCGCCCCAGTGTCGGGTCTCCTGGAACGCGCCCAGCATCACGATCACCATGACCACAGGCGCGATGTAGTAAAACGGGACGAACGTCAACCGCGCGATGGGGCGGCTCAACGCCAAGCACAACAGTGTTCCGAAGATGTTGGCGAGCGCCAGGCTCCAGATGATCACGAACACCAGGTCCAGGTCGTCGCGCAGCAACGCCGGTCCCGGCTGGATGCCGAAGATCAGCAACGCGCCGAGGAACAGCGCCATGGCGCTGGAGCCCGGCACACCGAACAGAAGGGTCGGCATCAGCACGCCGCCTTCCCGCGCATTATTGGCGCTTTCCGGAGCGATCACGCCGCGGATGTCGCCCTTGCCGAACTGCGAGCGGTCGCGGCTGGTCTGCACCACCCACCCGTAGTTGAGCCAGTCAATAATCGACGAGCCCATGCCTGGGATGAAGCCGATGACGATGCCGAAGAGGCTGTGGCGCACCACCAGCCATTTGTGGTGCAGCGCCTCACGCATGCCCTTGACCCAGCTGCCGCGGACGCCGAGATCGGCGCGGGCGATGGCACCGCCGCGGGCAAGAATGTCCACCACTTCCGGCACTGCGAACAGCCCTAGGGCCAGCACCACCAGCGGAACGCCATCGTAAAGGTAGAGTTCGCCGTAGGCGAAGCGATATTCGGGTGCCACCGGTGCGCCGCCCACGAGCCCGATCAGCAGGCCCACCGCAGCCGCCAGGATTCCCCGTAAAGGCCGGCTGCCGGACAGCACCCCGATCATGCTGAGTCCGAGCACGGTCAGCATGAACAGTTCCGGGGAACCGAAGGCCAGGACGATGGGACGGGCGAACGGCACCAGGGCGGTGAGTGCCAGCGCGCCGATGACCCCGCCGATCATGGACGCCGTGAAGGCCGCACCCAGGGCCCGCGCCGCCTCCCCTCGGCGGGCCAGCGGATAACCGTCCATGATCGTCGCTTGGGAGCCCGATGACCCCGGGATGCCCATCAGCACCGACGGGAAGGTATCGGCGCTCGGCACCGCGGCCGCTACCCCGATCAGCATGGCGATCCCGCCATATGGATCCATGCCGAACAGGAAGGGCAGGATCAGCGCCATGCCCATCAGGCCGCCCAGGCCCGGCAGAATGCCGACGACGATGCCGATGACCACGCCGGCCATCAGCATCACCATGCGCATGGGATCGAGCAGGATCACCAGGCCATTGACAAGGGCTTCCAGCATGAAAAAACGCAATGGCGCAGAGGCTGTCGGGAAAAAAGCGGGGGCCACCTCGATCGACGGAGGCCCCCGCAGTGTCGGCTCGGGGGAGCCCAGGCGTGGTCAGTTCTCGAACCTGACGCCGAAGCGTTCGGTCAGCAGCGATTGAGTCCACGTCACCACTTCGTCCGGCGCGGCATCCAGCTCGTCTTTGATCTGATCCAGGCCGGCGCCGGAGATCACCGTGTAGCCAGCCAGGGTCTTCTCGCCAGCAGCGATGAACTCAGGGTCCTGAACCATGGCCTCGACTCCACGACGCAGTGCTTCCAGGGCTTCGGGCGGAATATCGGAGTGCACCCACATGGTGCCCCGGGTGTTCTGCACCAGGTTGGCCACAACCTTGTAGGCCTCCCACGCCGGGCCGGACGGCATGTCACCGTGGATCTGTTGATACAGTTCGGGGCCGGTGATGATGTCCGGGGCGGCGGGATCGCGTGCCGGATTGCCGTCGGCATCGATGAAGCCGATGGCATAGAGCGGGATCGCCTCGCCGTCCTCCACCATGGGCACCACCCGGGCGAGGTAGGCCGGGGTGCTTTGGGTGTTGACCATCAGTTCGCCGCGCTCGAACGCGAGGCGGGTGTCGCCGCGCCCGCCATAGCCGGGGACGGCACGATACTCGATGTCGAACATCTCCAGCGCAACGATGGATTCCACCAGCCCGACCGGATCGGTGATGCCCTTGGTGACGCGCCCGCGCAGTTGCAGGAACTCGGTGGCGTCGGTAATCCCGGTCGCTTTGGCATTGAGCGCGGTGATATGACCCATGGGTGCCGCCACCACGGGGGTCAGCTCATCCAGCTTGAGGCGAAGCCCTTCGAGACCGAGGAAGGCGCGGAGGTTGAGGTGGCCGGAAGCTGTGAGCAGTGTCAGGCCGTCGCGCGCCACCCGTTCCGCGAACTCGTTGGACCCCAGCAGACCGCCGGCACCGGTGACATTCTCGGCGACCACGGTGGGGTTGCCGGGCACGTGCTTGCCAAGAAACTGCGCGATATAGCGCCCGAACGTATCGGTCCCCCCGCCCGCTGAGAACGGGATGATGATCCGGATGGTCTTGCCTTCGTAATACGTTTCCGCGTCCGCCATGGCAGGGCGGTTAATGCCAAGGACCAACGCGCTCACCATGGCCGCGGCGACGAATATCCTGACTGACATGAGGCTAGCTCCTCATTCTGGTTATCACTGGCGGAAGCCGGCTCACGGGGATCGGGGATAACAGGCTCGTTTTTGCGATCGCTCGGCCCCGACACCTTCCCTACGGCATCCAGGTGATGGATTGATTGCATTTTTATGAAGATTTTGTGCTGGCTGGGATGGGGTGCACAACTCTGCGCCGCATGACCGCGGCGTCCGGGCCTCAAGCCGAGGAACAACCTCGCCGAACCATCCCCTTGGTGCCCAAGGGCCCTAATGGGGGATGCTCAGAGCATGGCCCTGTTATACCCTTCAGATATCACCTGGGGTTGTGGCTTGGTTCTCAAAAGGCGGCGTGAGTAGTATTGCCGAACCCGATGACTTAGGTTTCAGGGCAATAATCGGGACGCTTCCTAAGCGTTGCGGCGGGCGTGTGCCTCCCGATGATCGCACCGTGGCAGTTTTGCAGCCATTGTTCTCTTTGTGTTCCCGATGTCACCTCAGCGTCACTGGAAAATAGCCCATTTGTGGCCTAGTCGTCTGCGCCCTATGACGGTCAAAGTCACGCCACAATGCTTAATATACTATTGCGATGGTGACGTTCTTGGGGTATTGCTCCACCCTGGCCCTTCGGGAGTCAACCAGGGGGAGGGTATCCTGGCACGTCCGTCGAGACAGGACAGCTCGACGTCGTTTTCGAGTTGAATCAAAACAGAGTACCAAAAAAGGAGGTTAGGGCACATGTCTCACAAAGCAGCCAAGTGGCTGGCTGTCGCCGGGTTCGCCGTGGCTTCGGCCGCGACGGCGGTGGCTCCGGTCACGTCGGCGCAAGCGGCCAGCTTGTGGTCGCTCAGCGGCGGCACGGATTTCACTCTTGGGGTAAACAGCGACGTTCTGCCGGGGATCGAAGGTCGGTACGGTGCGACCGTCAGCTTCAGCGGTTTGCCACAGGGGACCCTCACGTTTATTTATCTCGGCAATGAAGCCACTTTCACCAATACGAGCAAGGTCAGCGGCCTCGGTCTCACCGACTTTTCGCTGTTCGACACGGGTGTCAACACTGCCGGTGATTTCGTCGCTCCCGTGGCGTATTCAGGCACCGGGGACGTCACCTTCTCCTTTGAGGTTGCCGGCGGTCTTGGGGTCGGGTCGGCGTCGTCCCCGAGCAGCAACATTTTCTTCGCCACCTCCGACACGAATCCGGGGCTGGGCTTGGCCGATAACCTTCTCCTGATCGGCTTCGAGGACCTGCGTTTCGCCTCGAGTGACCTGGATTTCGATGACGCGGTTCTGGCCGTCGTGATCGAGCCGGTGCCGCTTCCCGGTGCCGTCGTCTTCTTCCTGACGGCGATCGCCGGCGTGGTCGGTTTCGCCGTGCGGCGCAACAGAACGGCCACCGCGTAAGCCGCGATCCTGTTGCGTCTTGACAGCCGTTCCAAGATGAACCCCGGTGCCCTAGGGCACCGGGGTTTTTCGCGTCCGGGCGGCATCCACGCCGACGGTTGCGAAGCGGGCGGGTGCCCCTTATTACCTGGAAGACCGCAGCGCCGCGGTCGCCGGTGTCGTGGTCACGGGTTAGAAACCGGCCTTGCGCGGTGGGCACGCATGAACGAGCTTCCAGGCCGAACGTCATGACCATTCCCGCCATCATCACCGTGGCCATCACGGGTGCCGTCCCGTCCAAGGCGGACAACCCGGCGGTGCCGATTTCCCCGGCGGAGCAGATTGCGTCCACGGAGGCGGCGTTCCGCGCCGGCGCGTCTTTGGTTCACGTGCATGTGCGCGACGATGCCGGCCGTTCTTCTTCCGATCCGGCCCGGTTTGCCGAGGTTCAGGCCGGCATCCGTGACCGCTGCCCCGGGATGATCATTCAGTTCTCCACCGGCGGACGCGGCCGGGCTCAGAATGAGCGCGCCAGGCCGCTGGACCTGAAGCCGGACATGGCATCCCTCGCCACCGGGTCGGTCAACTTCGCCGCCCAGATTTACGAGAATCACCCGGATCTCGTGGCCGCCATGGCGGCCACCATGCGCGATCTCGCGATCAAGCCGGAGATCGAGGTGTTCGATCTCGCCATGCTCTACGCGACTCAAAGCCTGATCGACCGCGGCCTAGTGGTGCCGCCGCCGCACGTCCAGTTCGTGCTCGGCATTCCCAATGCCTTGCCGGCCCGCCGCCGCTTGCTGGAATTCGCCGTCGCCGAGCTTGCCGACCTGATGTCGGGAGCGACTTGGACCGCCGCCGGTATCGGCCGCCACCAGCTCGAGGTGGCGCGCTGGGCGCTGGAACTGGGTGGGCACGTGCGCACCGGGCTGGAAGACAACCTCAAGTACGACCGCAGCCGCCTCGCCGCCAGCAACGCCGAACTGGTGGAGCAGGTCGCGGCCGTGTGTCCGGACTACAACCGCCACCCCGCAACTCCCGGCGAAGCGCGCGCCATCCTTGGCTTGCCGCCGGCGTCCTGACAGGCGTCGGGCCGCCGCATACGGCGCCGTGACAAGGGAGCGAGAGACACAAGGCCCGTCTGAAGGGCCCAGCGCAGGAGACACCGCCGCATGACGGAGCGAACCCTCGATATCCTCGACCGCCCGGAGGTCCTGGGCGTGCTCTTTCATCCCCGCCGGGAAGCCGGGGTTCCCCGCCTCGGCGCCGGCAGCCACACCGTCCGCCTGCCCGTGGCCGACGGGATCCACGTGGGCGGCAAGATATTCACGTCCCGGCCGAAGGCGCCGGTGATCCTCTACTTCCACGGCAACGGTGAGATCGCGTCCGATTATGAAGCGATCGCACCGCTCTATACCCGCCTCGGCCTGACCCTGTTCGTCATTGATTACCGCGGCTACGGCGTCAGCGACGGCTCCCCGACGGCGACCGCTCTGCTCGCGGATGCGCGCGCCAGCTTCGCCGCCGCCCCCGGGGTGATGGCCGAACGCGGCGTGGAGGCCGGGCCAGTGTTCGTGATGGGGCGCTCGCTCGGCAGCGCTGCCGCGCTGGAGATCGTCGACACGGTGCAGGACGGTATCGCCGGTCTGATTCTGGAAAGCGGCTTCGCCCACACCTTCCCGCTGATCGAGCGTCTTGGGTTCATCCGCCTCTCCGAGGCCAACGAAGCCAGCGACGGCTTCGGCAACCTGGACAAGATTGCCCGCTGTACCCTGCCCACCCTGATCATCCATGGCGAGCGCGACTTCATCATCCCCATAAGCGATGGCCAGGACCTGTACGAGGCGTCTCCCGCTGCCAACAAGCAGATCCTGGCCGTGCCCGGTGCCGGCCACAACGACCTGATGCTGGTGGGACGCAAGGTCTACTTCGAGGCGATCGCCCAGTTCTGCAACCGGGCCGCGGGCCAAGCAGGCGGCGGGGCCGAAGCCGGCCGATAATCCGCACCGCCGCGCGCCGACCCTGGTCCGCCGGCGCGCGAGGTACGTCGCGCCCGGTGTCAAACGCCGTCGTCAGGGGCCGTCGTCAGGCTCCGGTGGCAGCGGCCGGCCGGGCAGCCTGTCCGGGGCCGATCCGGGCGGCCAGGGCGGCCGCCATGAAATCGTCGAGGTCGCCGTCCAACACGGCTTGCGTGTTGGAGGTCTCCACCCCGGTGCGCAAGTCCTTCACCATCTGATAGGGCTGCAGCACGTAGGACCGGATCTGGTTGCCCCAGCCGATATCGGTGCGGGCATCATATTCTGCCTGCGCCTCCGCCTCGCGCTTGCGCATCTCCAACTCGTACAGCCGCGCCTTCAGCATGGTCCACGCCGCCGCCCGGTTCTTGTGCTGGGAGCGGTCGTTCTGACATTGCACCACCACGCCCGTGGGCATGTGGGTGAGACGCACGGCGCTGTCGGTCTTGTTGACGTGCTGGCCGCCGGCGCCGGAGGAGCGATAGGTGTCGACCCGGACATCCTTCTCCTGGATCTCCACCTCGAACGAATCGTCGATGACCGGATAAACTCCGACCGACGCGAAGCTGGTATGCCGCCTGGCGCTGGCATCGAACGGCGAAATGCGCACCAGACGATGCACCCCGCTTTCATTCTTGAGCCAGCCGTAGGCGTCACGTCCCTTCACGCGGATGGTGGCGGACTTGAGGCCGGCCTCCTCGCCGCCGCTCTCCTCGATCCACTCCACGCCGTAGCCGTGGCGTTCGGCCCAGCGTGTATACATGCGCACCAACATCTCGGCCCAGTCCTGCGCCTCGGTGCCGCCGGCGCCGGCGTGGACCTCCAGGAAGCAGTCGTTGGCATCGGCTTCCCCGGACAGCAGTGCCTGGATTTCGGCTTGCCCGGCTTCCCGGTTGAGCTGGATCAGTGCTGCCTCCGCGTCCGCCACCAACGGCGCATCCCCCTCCGCCTCCCCCAGTTCCAGGAGGTCCAGGGAGTCGGCGAGACGCCGTTCCAGGGAATCGTAGCCGGTGACGCGCTCCTCGAGGCGGGTGCGCTCGCGCATCAATGCCTGCGCCTGCTCGGGATTGGACCAGAGATCGGGGTCTTCCGCGCGCTGGGTCAGTTCGGCCAGGCGGTCGGCCGCCACCGCGTAGTCAAAGATGCCTCCTCAGCCGCGCCAGAGCCCCACGGGTCTCCTCGACGACGGCTTCGATTTCAGCGCGCATGCAACCCAATCCTTGCTTTCAGGTCGTGTCAAATCGATACAGACCTAGATAACCCGCCGGCCGGGACCCGGCAAGGCTGCGTTCGCAGCCACCGGTCGCGGCGTTCCTCATCGTGCGGCGCCGGCACCATTCATCGGCGCCATCAGGTCATGTTCCGGAACCTCGCATCCGAGGCGGTTCACGACCGCGTGACCGCCTCTGGTTTCCACGACTGGGATGTCCCACGTGCTGCCGCGGCGGCTTCGCCCGGCGCGGTCCTTGCGGCCTTGGCGAAGGAACGCTCCGTGGATCGCTTCGACCGCACCGGTCCTTTCATTTGCAGCTACTAAAGAAGGAATCGTCTTATGGCAGCAGTCAGCAGGTTCGTTCTGAGCTTCGTGTTCGTTGCCTTGTTGCATTCGACCGCGTATGCGGCGGCCAGGAGCATCGAGTATTCGAGCGAGGCCTTTGCCGAAGCCCAGGCGGCCGGTCAGACCATCGTCGTCGACGTCTTCGCCAACTGGTGCCCGACCTGTCAGGCACAGCAACCGATCCTGGAAGAGCTCAAGGCGGACGCCGACCTCGCCGATGCCCTGTTCGTGCAGGTGAACTATGACCAACACAAGGATTTCCTCCGCACCCACCGGATCCCCAGGCAATCGGTGATTTTGGTGTTTCGGGGGGAGGAAGAAGTGGCGCGAAGCATTGCCGAGACCGACCGCGACCGCCTGCGCGAGGTGGTGCTGACGGCGGCCGCGGGTTGAACCAAGCCGAAGCCGACGGGATCGGGGGGATGGAGCCGTGGGAAGCATTGCCTTGGCTTACGTCGCGGGGCTGGTCACGCTGCTCAACCCCTGCGTCCTGCCCATCCTGCCGATCCTGATCGCCGCGGCCTTGGGTGAAGCCCGGCTGGGACCGGCGGCCCTGGCCGCCGGTCTTGTTCTCTCGTTCACGATCTTCGGCTTCCTCATCCTGGTGTTCGGCTTCAGCATCGGCCTCGATCAGGAAACCGTGCGCACGATCGCCGCGGTCGTGCTGATCGGCGCCGGCGTGCTGCTGACGGTGCCGCGGGCGCAGACCGCCTTCGCCATGGCCACGGCGCCGATCGCGAGCGGCGGCAATCAGCTGCTGTCCCGCGTCTCGGGCCGCGGCGTCGGCGGCCAGTTCGCCATCGGCGCTGTCCTGGGGCTGGTTTGGACGCCGTGCGTGGGCCCCACTCTGGGCGTGGCGATCGCGGCGGCGAGCCAGGGTCAGGACCTGCTGCAGGCTTTCATCACTTTCTTAGTATTCGCCATCGGGGTGGCGACATCGCTGCTGGCCTTCGCGTACGGTTCGCGGCAGGCACTGGCGGCCCGCAAGGCAACGTTTCAAACGTTCGGGCGCTGGAGCAAACCCCTCCTGGGCGGGCTTTTGATGGTGGTGGGCCTGATGATCCTGAGCGGGCTCGACCGGGTCGCCGAGGCTGCCCTCGTGCAGGCCATGCCCTCGTGGCTCGTCGATCTGACGGTCCGTTTCTGACCGGTGGGGCTGAACGGCTGCGCCCGATCATTACGGGGCCGTCAATCCGTGTTGATCCTGTGCGGCAGCGCCCGGCTCAGCACCATGCGTCTGGCACAGCGTGATCACGGTCTGGCCATAGCGCTCCATCTTGGCGGCGCCGATTCCTGGTACGTGCTGCAGGGCGGCGAGGCTGACCGGGCAGGCCCGGGCGATCGCCAGCAAGGTTGTATCGTGGAAGATGACGTAGGCCGGCACCCCCTGGGACTTGGCCATGTCGGCACGCCAGCCGCGCAAGCGCTGCCACAAGGCTCGGCCGCGCGGGTTTAGATCAGCCGCGGGGTCGGCATCGCGCGTGCGTGCCGGCTTGGCGGCGCGCGGCCGGCGCAATAGCACCGGCTGCGTTCCCTTGAGCACCGGCCGGCTGGCCTCGCTCAGTTGAAGCCCGCCGCCGCTGCCATGATCCACCACGAGCAGGCCAAGGGCCACCAGCTGGCGGAACACGGCGCGCCAATCTTTCTCGCTCAGGTCTTTGCCGATACCGAAGGTGCTGACCCGGTCGTGATGCCATTGGCTGACGCGCTCGGTATCGCGGCCCAGCAGCACGTCACACAGGTGACCGGCACCGAAACGCTGCCCGGTCCGATAGGCGCATGAGAGCGCCTTGCGCGCCGCTTCCGTGCCGTCCCAGGTCTCCGGCGGGCTGAGGCAGACGTCGCAATTCCCGCACGGCCGGCTCGCTTCGCCGAAGTACGCGAGCAGGCGCTGGCGCCGGCAGGTGACGCTCTCGCACAAGGCCAGAAGCGCATCCAGCCGGCCATGAGCCAGCCGCTTGAAGGTCTCATCGGCATCCGATTCGGCGATCATGCGCCGGTGATGCGTGGCGTCGGTCAGCCCGTAGGTCATCCACGCATCCGCCGGCAGGCCGTCGCGTCCGGCCCGGCCGGTTTCCTGGTAATACCCCTCGACGCTGCGGGGTATGTCCAGATGGGCGACGAAGCGGACGTCCGGCTTGTCGATGCCCATGCCGAAGGCGATGGTGGCCACCATGACGACGCCGTCATCGCGGAGAAAAATATCCTGATGGCGGCGGCGGATCTCGGGCTCCAGCCCGGCGTGATAAGGCAGCGCACGCACGCCACGGTCGGCGAGCCACTGGGCCGTCACCTCGACCCGGCGCCGCGACAGGCAATAGACGATGCCGGCGTCGCCCGCATGCTCGTTCTGGATGAACGACAGCAATTGCGCCCGGGCGTTGTTCTTGTCGACGATGCGGTAGCGAATGTTGGGGCGGTCGAAGCTGGAGACGAAAACGCGGGCATTTTCGAGATTCAGGCGCCGGATGATTTCATCCCGGGTATCGGCGTCTGCCGTGGCGGTCAGGGCGATCCGCGGCACCCGGGGAAAGCGCTGATGCAGGACGGACAACTGGATGTAATCCGGGCGGAAGTCATGACCCCACTGGGACACGCAATGCGCTTCGTCGATGGCGAACAGCGCCAGGCGGCCGGCGGCGGCGACCCGGTCCAGCAGGGTCATGAAGCGTGCCGTGAGCAACCGTTCCGGCGCCACGTACAGAAGATCGAAGTCGCCGCCGGCAAAGCCCTCTTCGACGGTGGCGGCCGCGTCCCGCGACAGTGACGAGTTGAGATAGGCAGCCCGGATACCGAATTCCCGCAACGCCGCGACCTGGTCCCGCATCAAGGCGATCAGTGGCGAGATCACGAGTCCCACCCCGTCCCGCGCCAGGGCCGGAATCTGATAACACAGGGATTTGCCACTCCCCGTCGGCATCAGGACCAGGGCGTCACCCCCGGCCGTCACATGGTCGACGATGGCGCCTTGGCCGTCGCGGAAGCCGGGATAGCCGAAGACCGTGTTGAGGATGTTGAGGGGCTCTCGCATCGGCGCACGCTGGGCCGTTCAAGGGAATGGCAGCCACATGAATATCGACCGGCGTCAGCCGCGCCCGCCCGCCACTCCGCCGGTGCGGAGGACGAAATCACTGACCTTATCGAGGCCGTCGCCGGCCTTGAGGTTGGTGAATACGAACGGCCGGTCGCCCCGCATGCGCTTGGCGTCGCGATCCATCACGGCGAGGTCCGCACCCACCAGCGGCGCCAGATCGGTCTTGTTGATGATCAGCAGGTCGGAGCGGGTGATGCCGGGGCCGCCCTTGCGTGGGATCTTGTCGCCGGCCGCCACGTCGATGACGTAAAGGGTGATGTCGGCCAGCTCGGGGGAAAAGGTGGCAGCCAGATTGTCGCCTCCGGACTCGATAAAGACGATGTCCAGATCCGGGAATCGCGTCACCATCTCCTGCACCGCGGCCAGGTTGATGGAAGCATCCTCCCGAATCGCGGTGTGCGGGCAGCCACCGGTCTCCACCCCCATGATGCGCTCAGGCGCCAGGGCGCCCGACCGGGTGAGGAACTCGGCATCCTCCCGGGTGTAGATGTCGTTGGTGACGGCGGCGAGGCGATAGCGATCGCGCAGGCGCTTGCACAGCGCATCCACCAACGCGGTCTTGCCGGAGCCCACCGGCCCGCCGACTCCGACGCGAAGCGGTCCCGTGGTGGGTGCGCTCATGACCGGAACAACCGCACGTACTGGGTTTCGTGGCGGATCGAACTCCAGTCGACCATCAGCGTCGCCGTACCGATATCATCCATGGTCATCTCCCGAGTGGTTTCGGCCACACCCTGGATCACCGGCTCCAGTGCGGCAAGCGCCTTGAGGCCATCGGTCTGCCCGAGCGGGATCAGCCGCACCCCGGCGGAAACAAGGTTGGCGGCAAACGCCTGAAGGTAGGCCGGCACCACCAACCGCAGCGGCATGCCGGCGGCGGCGGTGACCATACCCACGGCCACCGGGTGGACCGGTGGGATGGCCGGTTGCTCCAGGATAGGGGCCAGGGCCGCAAGCTGTAGTTCCGGCCATGCCGAATCGACGGCGTCCAGGAATGCCCGGCCCTGGGCGGTGCTTTCCAGCGCCAGTTCCGCGGTGCCGCGAAAGGCCGCCGCACGCTCGGCGACCTGTGTGAGGCGGCCGGCGTCCCCGGCCCGGACGGCCTGCCAGGCGGCCGCCAGGAATACCGCATCCAGCCGGCCGGCACCACGCCTCAGGATCGCGCCGATCCAGCGCTCGAGGCTGCCGCGGTCCCTCACCAGCCCTTCCTCCACCGCCGCCTCGATCCCGTGAGAGTAGCTGTAGGCGCCCACCGGGAAAGACGATGACAGCCACGTCATCAGCCGGCAGAGGTTGGCTTCATCCATCGCCGGAGGTGGCGTTTGGCGTGGGGTGACCGTGGCTGGCGTAGGCGCCCGGTTCGGGATCGAACGGCGCCAGCCGGCGGGTGACACTGGCGCCGAGGTCACGCAGCATCGCCGTCATCACCGGGTCGTCGCGGATGCGAATGGTGCTGTCGTCCAGCACCTGGATGGCGATGTGCCGGTTGCCCAGGTGCCAGGCGAGGCGCAAGCGCCCGGCCACCGTGGCAGTGCTTGCGTCGGCCACCGCTTCGTCCCGGGCCGCGACCCGGATGATTCCGCCGTCCTCCAGCGCAAGCCCGTCGTCGTGGCGCAGGACGGTGGCGGCGGGCAGGTCGAGCAGGAACGCGCGCCCGGCGTCATCGGCCATCATGCGGCGGCGGCGATGGCGGTCGTCGAACGTCAGGGTGATGACACCCTCGGCCCGCTCCTGTTGCCACGAACCCGCCGGGAGGACGTGGGTCGCCCGCGGTACTGAGGTTGCGTTCGATACCGATGAAGACACCACCACAATCAGAACAGGAAATAGCGTTGCGCCATCGGCAGCACCCGGGCCGGCTCGCAGGTCAGCAACTCGCCATCCGCCCGGACTTCATAGGTCTCCGGATCCACCTCCATCACCGGGGTGGCGTCATTGAGGACCATGTCCTTCTTGTCGATGCTGCGGGTGTTCTCCACCGCGACCAGGGTCTTGGCGAGCCCCAGAACACCGCCGATGCCGACCTGCAAGGCAGCGCGGGAGACGAAAGTGACCGCGCTTTCGGTCAGCGAACGGCCGAATCCGGCGAACATGGGACGGTAATGCACCGGCTGCGGGGTCGGGATCGAGGCATTGGGATCACCCATGGCGGCCGCCACGATGGTGCCGCACTTCAGCACCAGGTCCGGCTTCACGCCGAAGAACATCGGCTGCCACAGCACCAGGTCGGCAAGCTTGCCCAGCGCCACCGAGCCCACGTGCAGCGAGATGCCATGTGCGATTGCCGGGTTGATGGTGTACTTCGCGATGTAGCGCTTGATCCGGTGGTTGTCGTTGCCGGGCTTCTCACCCGGCAGCGGCCCCCGCTGCCTCTTCATCTTGTCGGCGGTCTGCCAGGTGCGAATGATCACCTCGCCCACCCGGCCCATGGCTTGGCTGTCGGAAGATATGATGCTGAAGGCGCCGAGGTCGTGCAGGATATCCTCGGCGGCGATGGTCTCCTTGCGGATGCGGCTCTCGGCGAAGGCCACGTCCTCGGGAATCGCCGGGTCCAGGTGGTGGCACACCATCAACATGTCCAGGTGTTCGTCCAGCGTGTTGACGGTGTAGGGACGGGTCGGGTTGGTGGAAGACGGCAGCACGTTGGCCAGGCCGCACACCTTGATGATGTCCGGCGCATGGCCGCCGCCGGCGCCTTCGGTGTGGAAGGCGTGGATCGTGCGCCCCTTGAATGCCGCAATGGTGTCCTCGACGAAGCCGGATTCGTTGAGGGTGTCGGTGTGGATGGCGACCTGCACGTCGGCCTCCTCGGCCACGGCCAGGCAGGTGTCGATGGCCGACGGGGTGGTGCCCCAGTCCTCGTGCAGCTTGAGCCCGCACGCCCCGCCCATCACCTGCTCGACTAGAGCGGCCGGCTGCGAGGCATTGCCCTTGCCGAAGAACCCCAGGTTCATCGGCAGGCCCTCCGCCGCCTGCAGCATGCGGCCGATGTGCCAAGCCCCGGGGGTGCAGGTGGTGGCCTTGGTCCCCTCAGCCGGACCGGTGCCGCCGCCCAGCATGGTGGTGATGCCGGAATAGAGCGCGTCTTCCACCTGCTGCGGGCAGATCCAGTGGATGTGCGCATCGATGCCGCCGGCGGTGAGGATGCGGCCCTCGCCGGCGATCGCCTCGGTGCCGGGGCCGATGACGATGTCGACGCCCGGCTGGACGTCGGGGTTGCCGGCCTTGCCGATGCCGACGATGCGCCCGTCCTTCAGGCCGACGTCGGCCTTGATGATGCCCCAGGTGTCGATGATCAGGGCGTTGGTGATCACCGTGTCCACCGCCCCCTGGCCGCGGGCGGTCTGCGACTGACCCATGCCGTCACGAATCACCTTGCCGCCGCCGAATTTGACCTCCTCGCCATAGATGGTGCGGTCCTCCTCCACCTCGGCAATCAGGTCGGTATCAGCGAGGCGCACCCGGTCGCCGGTGGTGGGCCCGAACATCTGGGCATAGGCGGCGCGGTCGATGGTGAAGGCCATGGCGTGTCAGTCCCCGAGCGGCCCGGCGACGCGGGCGTTGAAGCCATGGACCACCCGCCGGCCGGCGTAGGGCACCAGGGTCACTTCCCGGGTCTGCCCCGGCTCGAACCGGACCGCCGAGCCCGCCGGGATATCCAGCCGCCAGCCGCGCGTCTTGTCCCGGTCGAACTGCAGTGCCGTGTTGGTCTCGAAGAAATGGTAGTGGGAACCCACCTGCACCGGCCGGTCGCCGGTATTGGCGACCCGCAGGGTCAGGGTCGGTCGGCCCGCGTTCAGGGTAATGGTGCCGGCTGCGGGAAGGAGCTCTCCGGGGATCATGGCCATACCCTCGCGGTCAGCGGATCGGCTGGTGCACGGTGACAAGCTTGGTGCCGTCGGGGAAGGTCGCTTCAACCTGGATCTCGGGGATCATCTCGGGAATCCCGTCCATCACCTGATCGCGTCGGAGCACGCCGCCGCCGTTCCGCATCAGGTCGGCGACGCTGGCGCCGTCCCTCGCCCCTTCCACCACGAAGTCGGAGATCAGAGCTACCGCTTCCGGATAGTTGAGCTTGACCCCACGGGCGAGGCGCCGTCGCGCCACCTCGGCGGCCATCGCCACCAGCAGCTTGTCCTTCTCCCGCGGTGTCAGGTTCATCGTAGTCCCCCTGATTGCAGACGGCGCGATCGGTCGCGCGCAGGCGCCTACACCGACCACAGCCGCGGCAGCGCGGCCTCCCGCCCGCCGACTTGGCTTCGGAACGCGGCCCAGACGAGGCCGAAGCTCTGACGCAGCATCATCGCATCCCGGCCGAGCCAGCGCATCAGCAGAATGCCGCCGACCACGGTCGCTCCGCCGCGAAGCCCTGCGCCCAGGTGCGGGTGCATCAGGCGCCTCGCCCGGGCCAGGTGCCGATCGGCATCCGGGGCAACGTACAACAGGGTGGCGGCCGCCACTGCCCCATCCAGGCAGGCCGGGTCGGCCAGCAGCGCCGCCAGATCCTCGTCCAGTTCCAGCGCGTCGGCAAACATAAGCCAGCCATCCACGCGCACGTCCCAGGCATCCCGCAGCCGCCCATGGGTCAGCCCCTCGCCCCGCGCCGTGCGGCCGAACACCAGGATATCGCCGGCCATCACCCGGGCGGCCGGATCAGCGGCGACGGTGGTGGTCCGCTCCAGCCGGGCGCCGTTGAACAGGATGGTCTCCTGCGGCAGCCACTCCAGCCACGCACCCGCCGCAACCGACAGGGTGATTGACAGCCGGCAGGGAGTCCCTGTGCTGCGGTAGACCTTCTCGGCCGCCTGTCCGGTCACCAGCGCCGTGGCACCCTTCTCCAGGTGTACGTGGACATCGACACGGTCACCGCCGACCAGCCCACCGCCGGTATTGACGATCACCGCCACCGGCGCCTCCGGCTCGTGGGACCGCGGGAACAGGGCGCGCAAGGGCGCCCGCTGCAGCAGGTCGGCCAGCTCGGTCACCTGGCCCCGCTGCCGGAACCCGAGGCGGAGGGCGCCGCCAGGCGCCGCGACGATCCCTGTTTCGGCGTCAGACTGAGAGATGACCACGGACATCGGCTTCCACCATATCAGCCGCGCGCCCGGCCGCCACCACCGCCCCCCGGTCCAACACCACGTAGTCATCGGCCAGCCGCCGGGCGAAATCGAAATACTGCTCCACCAGAAGGATCGCCATGTCCCCCCGGCTCGCCAGCAGCCTGATCACGTTCTCGATGTCGCGGATGATCGACGGCTGAATGCCTTCGGTGGGTTCATCCAGCACCAGGAGTCGCGGGCGGGTGACGAGCGCGCGGGCGATGGCGAGCTGCTGCTGCTGGCCGCCCGACAGATCGCCGCCGCGCCGCCGCAACATGTCCTTGAGCACCGGGAACAGGTGGAAGACCTCGTCCGGCACATGGCGCAGCTTGCGCGGCAGGGCGGAAAAGCCGGTCTCCAGGTTTTCCTCAACGGTCAGCAGCGGGAAGATCTCCCGCCCCTGCGGGACGTAAGCGATGCCGCGGGCGGCCCGCTCGTACGGCGGCGCGCCGGTGATATCCGCACCCTCCCACTCGATCCGTCCGCCCTTCACCAGGTGCTGGCCGCAGACGGCCCGAAGCAGGCTGGTTTTGCCGACGCCGTTCCGCCCGAGGACGCAGGTGACGGCACCCTTGTTCGCCCGCACACTCACCCCCTTGAGCGCTTGGCTGGCACCATAGAACAGGTCGATGGCATTGACGGCAAGCATGCTCAGCGCCCCAGATAGACCTCGATCACGCGGGGATCGTTCTGGACGTGCTCCATCGACCCCTCGGCCAGCACCGATCCCTCGTGCAGCACCGTCACCCGGCTCTCCAGCGCCTTGACGAACACCATGTCGTGCTCCACCACCACCACGGAATGGGTCTTGGCGATTCCCTTCAGCAGTTCCGCCGTCTGTGCCGTCTCGGCATCGGTCATGCCCGCGGCCGGCTCGTCCACCAGCAGCAGTTCCGGATCCTGCATCAACAGCATGCCGATCTCCAGCCACTGCTTTTGCCCGTGGGAGAGTGCGCCGGCCAGGGTGTTGCGGGCGGCGGCGAGCGAGACTGTCTCCAGCACCTGCTCGATGCGGTCCCGCTGCGAGGGCTTGAGGCGGAAGAACAAGGCATTGAACACGTTGCGGCTGCCGGCCAGGGCCAGTTCCAGGTTGTCCCAGACGGTATGGCTTTCGAACACGGTCGGCTTCTGGAACTTGCGGCCGATGCCGAGGTTGGCGATGCGGGCCTCGTCCAGGCGGGTCAGATCGACGCCGCCGTTGAACAGGACGCTGCCCGTGGCCGGCCGGGTCTTGCCGGTGACCACGTCCATCATCGTGGTCTTGCCGGCGCCGTTGGGCCCGATGATCGCGCGAAGCTCGCCGGCCAGCACGTAGAAGCTGAGGTTGTTGAGGGCCTTGAAGCCGTCGAAGCTGACCGTGACCCCATCCAGGTAGAGGATGGTGTCATGCACCTCGGGGCGAGCGTGCACGGTCGCCATCACTCGGCCGCCCTCTGCCCTTCGGCGGCGCGCAACGCGATCGCCCGCCGTTCCGCCGCCGGCCGCCGGAAGCGGTCGCCCATGCCGCCCAGGGTTCCGACGATCCCCTTGGGCAGGAACAGGGTGACCAGGATGAACAATGCGCCCAGGGCGAACAGCCACACCTCCGGCATCGCCGCGGTGAGGTAGGTCTTGCCATAGTTCACCAGGCCGGCACCGAGGGCGGCCCCGTAGAGGGTGCCGCGGCCGCCCACCGCCACCCAAACCACGACCTCGATGGAAAAGGCCGGCGCGAATTCGCTCGGGTTGATGATGCCCACCTGCGGCACGTACAGCGCCCCGGCGACACCGGCCATCATCGCCGACACCACGAACACGAACAGTTTGTAGTATTCCACCCGGTAGCCAATGAAGCGGGTGCGGCTTTCGGCATCGCGGACGGCGACCAGAACCTTGCCCAACCGGGAGGTGACGATGAACCGGCTGACCAGGTAGCCCAGCGCCAGGGCGACGCAGCTCGCGGAGAAGAGGCCAAGCCGGGTCTCCACCGCCTGCAGGTCGAAGCCGAGCAGCTCCTTGAAATCGGTGAGCCCGTTGTTGCCGCCGAAGCCCATATCGCTGCGGAAGAACGCCAGCATCAGGGCGAAGGTCATCGCCTGGCTGATGATGGAGAAGTAGACGCCGCTGACCCGCGACCGGAAGGCGAGAAATCCGAATACGAAGGCGAGCGCCCCCGGCACCAGCAGCACCATCAGCATGGCGAAGGGAAAGGAATCGAACCCGAGCCAGTACCACGGCAACTCGTTCCAGTTCAGGAACACCATGAAGTCAGGAAGCACCGGGTGGCCGTAGACCCCGCGGTCGCCGACCTGGCGCATCAGGTGCATCCCCATGGCGTAGCCGCCGAGGGCGAAGAAGGCGCCGTGGCCGAGGCTGAGGATGCCGCAGAAGCCCCAGATCAGGTCAACCGCCAGCGCGAGAAGGGCGTAGCACAGGTACTTGCCGAGCAGGCTCACCAGCCAAGTGGGTACGAAGAATGGCGAGCCTGGCGGCTGGGTCAGGTGCAGCACGGGGACCAGCACCGCCGCTGCCAGCGTGACCACCACCAGCACCAGGCCGCCGGGGCTGCCCAGCAGCAGCCGGGTGAGCGGACCGCCCACGGTCACCGCTCAGTTCTCCACCGCCCGGCCGCGGAGCGCAAACAGGCCGCGGGGACGCTTCTGGATGAACAGGATGATCGCCACCAGCACCAGAATCTTCGCCAGCACCGCCCCGGCGTAGGGCTCGATGAATTTGTTGACGATGCCGAGGGTGAAGGCGCCGACGAAGGTGCCCCACAGGTTGCCGACGCCGCCGAACACCACCACCATGAAGCTGTCGATGATGTAGCCCTGGCCCAGGTTGGGGCTGACGTTGTCGATCTGACTCAGGGCCACTCCGGCCAGCCCGGCGACGCCGGAACCGAGCCCGAAGGTGAGGGCGTCGATCCTCCCGGTGCGGATGCCCATGGAGGCGGCCATCTGCCGATTCTGGGTGACTGCCCGCATGCGCAGCCCGAAGCCGGTGTGGCGCATCACCACCAGCAGCATGGCGAACACCATCAGGCTGAAGACGATGATCCAGATGCGGTTGTAGGTGAGGGCGAAGCCGCCGGCGATTTCCACCGCACCGCTCATCCACGACGGGTTCCCCACCTCCACGTTGCTGGAGCCGAACACCGTCCGCACCAGCTGCTGCAGGATCAGGCTGAGGCCCCAGGTGGCGAGCAGAGTCTCCAGCGGCCGACCGTAGAGGAACCGGATGATGCCCCGTTCGATGGCGATGCCGAAGGCACCGGCGACCAGGAAGGCCGCCGGCAGCGCCACCGCGAGGGAGTAGTCGAACGCGTCGGGCGCCCACATCCGGAATGCCTGCTGCACCAGGAAGGTGGTGTAGGCCCCCAGCATCACCATCTCGCCGTGGGCCATGTTGATCACCCCCATCACGCCGAAGGTGATGGCGAGGCCGAACGCCGCCAGCAGCAGGACCGAGCCCAGGCTCACCCCCTGGAACACGTTGACGGCGAAACCCCACAGCGCCAGCCGCCCGTCGATGCTGGCGAGGGCGTCGGCCGCGGCCGCCCGGACGGCGTCATCGGCCTCCACCGGGTTGCCGTCGCTGTCCTGGATCAGCACGCTCGCCACCAGGGTGCGGACCTCCCGGTCGGAGACACGCCCCAGGACCTCGAGTGCCGCCACCCGCTGTTCCGTCTCGGTGCCGTGGACCAAGTGAATGGCGGCCAGAGCCCGCTCCATTCGCCGTCGGACCGACGGCTCGGTCTCGATCGCCAGCGCTTCCTGCAGCAAGGGTTCGGCATCGGCGCTGCGGGCGCGGAACACCGCATGGGCGGCCTGCCGCCGCCGTTCGGTGTTGGGACTCATCAGGGTCAAGCTGCCGAGTGCGGTGCGCACCATGCCCCGCAGCCGGTTGTTGATGGCGACCCGGTTGACCGCCGTGGTCGGCACCACCTCGAGCTCTTCCAGAGTCAAGGCATCGCGCAGCAGCAGGCCGCGGCCGCGGCGCTCGCCGATGACCACCCGGCCGTCGGTGGCCCGCGTATACAGCGCGCCGTTGAGAAACGCCTCCAGCACCGGGATGGCCCGGTCATCGCCGCTGTCGGCGAGGTCGCGCACCGCCGTCATCTTGTCGCCGAAGCTTCCGGCCACGAGGTCATCCACCATGGAACGGAGCGCGTCGATGTCGATGGCAGCCGTTGCCGGGGCCTCGTCGGCCGCAGCCGGCGACACCTCAACCGCCAGCGGCCCGCCCACCATCAGGACGGCCATAAGCACGAGCAGGAAACGGACTTTGCGCATGGCTTTTGCGGATTTCGCGATCCAGACGTGGGTGGGGGAGACACGCCGGGCTGGGGGCGGCGCGACCCGCCGCCCCGTGCGCCCGGCGTCCAGTTGCGTGACGACCTAACTCAGAACGACGCCTCGAAGCGCGGCTCTTCGCAGTTGCCGCAGACCCAGGGGAAGGTCCAGTCGGCGGTAAGCTTGGCGCTTTCCGGGATGTACCGGGACCACGCCTCGCCGGGGATGACGTCATCGGTTTCCCACACCGTCAGGAACTGACCGTCCGCCTGGATCTCGCCGATCAGCACCGGCTTGGACAGGTGATGGTTGACGTTCATCACTGCGACGCCGCCGGTCAGGTTGCGCACCTTCTGGCCGTACATCGCCTGGCGCACCGCATCCACGTCGGTGGTGCCGGCCTGCTGCACCGCCTGAACCCACATGCGGAAACCGATGTAGTGGGCCTCCATCGGGTCATTGGTCACCCGCCGGGTGCTGCCGATGAACTGATGCCACTTCTCGATGAACTCGGCGTTCTCGGGCGTGTCGACGCTCATGAAGTAGTTCCAGGCGGCCAAGTGCCCGACCAGCGGCGCGGTGTCCAGGCCGGCCAGTTCTTCCTCGCCCACCGAGAACGCCACCACCGGGATCTCCTCGGCGGTGATGCCCTGGTTGGCGAGCTCGCGGTAGAACGGCACGTTGGCATCGCCGTTGATGGTGGAGACCACCGCGGTGGGCTTGCCCTCGGCGGCGAACCGCTTCACGTCGGCGACGATGGTCTGCCAGTCGGAATGGCCGAATGGGGTGTAGTTCTCCATGATGTCGTCGTCGGAAACGCCGTTTGCGTTGAGAAAGGCCCGAAGGATCTTGTTGGTGGTGCGCGGGTAGACGTAGTCGGTGCCCAGCAGCACCCAGCGCTCGGCGCCACCACCTTCCTCGCTCATCAGGTATTCCACCGCCGGGATCGCCTGCTGGTTGGGCGCCGCGCCGGTGTAGAACACGTTTCGGGAGCTTTCCTCGCCCTCGTACTGCACCGGGTAGAACAGCAGGCCGTTGAGCTCCTCGAACACCGGCAGCACCGCCTTCCGCGACACCGAGGTCCAGCAGCCGAACACCACATCAACACGGTCGCGCTCGATCAGCTCCCGCGCCTTCTCGGCGAACAACGGCCAGTTGGAAGCGGGGTCCTGCACCACCGGCACCAGTTGCTTGCCTAACAGGCCGCCGCGTTCGTTCTGATCGGCGATCAGCATCAGCATCACGTCCTTCAAGGTGGTCTCGCTGATCGCCATGGTCCCCGAGAGGGAGTGGAGAATGCCGACCTTGATGGTGTCCTGGGCTTGCACCGGGCCACCGGCGGCCAGACCGGCCGCGAGCACCCCCGCCCCGATGAGCGCACAAAGCTTGTTCTTCATGATGTTCCTTTCCCCCTTGCCGGGTGAGCGTTGATTTCCGCAAGGGTGGGACAGCAAGAAGCGGGCCAATGGCCCGGCGTCGGCGTGTCCTCGGCCGGCGAAGCGTTTTCAGCGGGTTGGCCGGACGGAGAGAGCACCAGTGGTGGCTTTGCGGTGTCCACGGCAACGGCAGATGATGGAATTTTAAGCATTTGGGCAATGTTGCCCACGGAATAACCGGACGCGCGACGGCCTCGGATCGCCGTTCGAGACCCGGGTCGCGCAGCGCATGTGTCCCGGTGATGGCCCCGCGGCGCGCCCTTTCCGCGGACGCAGGGCCGCGGGGCGCACCCGGTCAGTTGGTGGCTTCGGTGATCGCGCCGGTGCGGGCATCGACCACGACGACGACGTCTTCGCCGTCGCGTTCGGCGATGGCGATGTATTGCTCGCCGTTGCGCTCGATATCCCGGACGTTGGTATAACCATGGGCCTCGATGGCGCTCTGGACCTGGCTCTCGTCCATGGCGCCGGCCTCGGCCTGGGCCAGGGTCGCCTGCGGCTGTTGCGGGTCCGGACTGCGCTCCTGGGCCGCGGCAACAGCCGAGACGGCGAGCACACAGGCGGCAGCGAAGACAGGCAAGTTCATGCTCATGATGACACCTTTCTTGGTTGCACAATGAAGTAATCATGTCCGGAATCGGGCAATCCTGCGTCGATCAGGACAGTGCTGATCTCAGCACGGCTTAGTGGCTATACTTTGTCGCCAATGTGCTCATTTGGCGGCATCGGGTGGCGTCCAGCCGGGGCCGTCTGAACCGAGCGAACCGGCCGTCCGGCATGAACGCGCATGCGCCCCGTCTGTTTCGCCGCCGGCTTCGCCGATGGGCCTGCCGATCCGCCTGCAGCCGAGCGCGTGAAGGCAGCATGCGCACAGGATGCCGGGGCCTTCGGCACGCGTGTTAGCGACAGTGTCCGGGGCCACGGTTGCGTTGGCGGGGATGCAATGCAAAATTGAATGGTTGATGGCTTTGCGATGAAGGTACAGCGCGGATGCGGACCGAGCCGATGCTGCACTACGAACCGCCTCTCTACAGGCCGCCCAGTGAGGGCCGCAGCGTGATCGTCCAGGCCACCATCGGCTGCTCGTTCAATCGCTGCACGTTCTGTTCCATGTACAAAAGCAAGGCATTCCGGCCGCGACCGCGTGCGGACGTGTTCGCCGACATCGCCACCGCCGCCCGGCTCTGGCCTGATGCGACCCGGGTGTTCCTCGCCGACGGCGACGCGTTGGTACTTCCGACCGATGACCTCGCCGCCATCCTGGACCGTCTCCGAGCGGCGTTTCCCCGTCTCGAGCGGGTTTCGTTGTATGCCACGCCAATCAACCTCAATCAGAAGCCGGTCGCCGAGTTGCGCCAACTTCGCGAGAACGGGCTGAGCCTCGCCTACCTCGGCATCGAATCCGGCGCCCCCGCCATCCTCCGGCGCATCCGCAAAGGCGCCTCGCCGGATGGCATCGCCGATGCGTTGGCCCGGGCCCGGGCCGCCGGCATCGCGATCTCGGCCACCGTGATCCTTGGCCTTGGCGGCCGGCACCTTTGGCAGGATCACGTGGACGGGACGATCGACCTGATCAACCGGGCGCCGCCGGCGTTTCTGTCCACGCTTCAGCTCCGGCTCGAACCGGCGGAAACCGCAGACTTCATCGCCCGGTTCGACCGCCAGGGCATCCCCTTCGCGTGGCAGGACGATGCCGGCATCCTGGCCGAACTGGAACGGCTGCTGCAGGGTCTGGACCCGGCCGATCCGGTCGTTTTCCGGTCCAATCACGCGTCCAACTGCCTGCCCCTTGCGGGCATCCTGCCCGACGATCGCGACTCGCTCCTGGCCGGTATTGCCGCGGCGCGGAGCGGCGCACCGATGCTGCGGCCCACCTTCCTGCGCGGGCTGTGAGCGTGACCGCTCGCGCCGACTGCGTGATCGACGATTTCGCTCGCGGCGACCGGGTCTCCGCCCTGGGCACGGTCTGGCAAGGCTTCAGCGACCGGGTGATGGGGGGTATTTCCCAAGAAACCGTCGCGGTGACGGAGATCGACGGGCGGCGGTGTTTGCGGCTCTCGGGCGACGTCAGGTTGGAGAACGGCGGCGGCTTCATCCAGATGGCGCTCGATTTGGCGCCCGCGCAAGGAACTTTGGATGCATCCCCGTATGCGGGCGTGTCGCTGATGGTGCGCGGCAACGGCGAAAGCTACGGCGTTCACCTGCGAACGCCGGACTGCGTTCGTCCCTGGCAATCGTATCGGGCGGCGTTCGCCGCGGGCCCCGCGTGGACGACGCTGTGCCTGCCGTTTGATCGGTTTGAAGCCTATCGCCTGACCGCGCCGCTGGACCGCCGGCGTCTCCGCCGCATCGGCCTGGTCGCCATCGGTCGCGCCTTCCGCGCCGATCTCGCCGTGAGCGCTCTAAGCTTCTATCGCTGAGCCCGATGGCCGCGTGCCAGCCTCCGGCGCCCGGACGAAGGCGCCGTGCCGGTGCCCGATGTCGGAAAATTGGTCATACCAATTTTCCATTTGACCACCTGTCTCTGTGCCGGTAGGCTGACGGGTATAGTCGGATTCTTGAAGCGCGTTGATGATTCAGCCGGATCAGAAAATACGCAATACCGTCTGAGCGGCGCAAAAAAGCCGTGAGTCAAGCAACAAACAAAAGTCCGGAACATCCGGACAGGGAGGAACGGATCATGGCGCAGACACTTGCGCAACCCAAGACGAATACTGATTTCTCTCCGCTGACGCGCTACGATGCCCTGGCACGGGACATTTCGGATGTGTTTCCCGCAAGCCGGATCATCCGCGATCCCTTGCGGCGATTGGCCTACGGCACCGACGCCAGCTTCTATCGGCTGGTGCCGGAGGTCGTCGCGGTCGCCGAGTCCGAGGCGGAGGTGTGTGCCCTGCTGGCTGCCTGCCGGCGCTTCGGCACCCCGGTCACGTTTCGCGCCGCCGGTACCAGCCTGTCCGGCCAGGCGGTGACCGACTCGGTGCTCTGCCTGCTCGGCGATGGCTGGGACGGCATCCACATCGCCCCCGACGCCGGCACCGTGCGCCTGCAACCGGGCGTGATCGGCGCCGATGCCAACCGGCGTCTGGCCCCCCTCGGCCGCAAGATCGGGCCGGATCCGGCATCGATCAACGCCTGCAAGATCGGCGGTATCGCCGCCAACAACGCCTCCGGCATGTGCTGCGGCACGGCGCAGAACAGCTACAACACCGTTGCCGCCATGCGCCTCGTGCTCGCCGACGGCACCGTTCTCGATACCGGGTCCGAGGCGAGTTGTTCCGCGTTCCAGGCCTCCCACGGTGACCTGCTCACCCGTCTGACAGGGCTGGCGGCCGCCACCCGGAGCGATTCCGAACTGGCCGGGCGCATTCGGCGCAAGTTCGCCATCAAGAACACCACCGGTTACAGCCTCAACGCCCTGATCGATTTCACCGATCCGTTCCGGATCATGGAACACCTGATGATCGGGTCCGAAGGCACGCTCGGCTTCATTTCGGAGATCACATACACCACCGTGCCGGAATACGCCGATAAGGCCAGCGCGCTGGCCCTGTTCCCCTCGGTGGTTCACGCCTGCGAGGCGGTAATCCGCCTCAAGCAAACACCGGTCGATGCCGTGGAACTAATGGACAGGGCGAGCATCCGCTCGGTGGAGGACAAGCCGGGCATGCCGCCGTTCATCCGTGGCCTGCCCGAGGGCGCCACCGCGCTGCTGATCGAGACCCGCGCCGAGGATCCGGCCGCCCTCGCCGGCCGGATCGCGGTGATTACCGCCGCCCTGGCCGACTTGCCGCAGCTGTTTCCGGTGGCGTTCACCACCGATCCGGCGGTGTTCAACTCCTACTGGAACATCCGCAAGGGTTTGTTCCCGTCCGTGGGCGCGCTGCGGGCGACCGGCACCACCGTGATCATCGAGGATGTCGCCTTCCCGATCGAGCACCTGGCCGCCGCCACCGCCACGCTGCAGCAGCTGTTCGAACATTACGGTTACGCCGAAGCGATCATTTTCGGCCACGCCCTGGAAGGCAACCTGCACTTCGTGATCACGCCCGATTTCAGCCGGCAAAGCGAGGTCGAACGCTATGCCGAATTCATGGACGCCATCGCCGGGGTGGTGACCGACCGCTACGACGGGTCGCTGAAGGCGGAGCACGGCACCGGCCGCAACATGGCGCCGTTCGTGGAACGGGAGTGGGGCGGACAAGCCTATCAGCTGATGCGCGATATCAAGGCCCTGTTCGACCCCGACGGCCTGCTCAACCCCGGGGTCATCCTCAATGACGACCCGAAGATCCACCTCAAGAACCTGAAGCCGCTGCCCGCCGCCGATCCCCTGGTGGATACCTGCATGGAATGCGGGTTCTGCGAACGGATGTGCCCGTCCCAGGGCCTGACCTTGACGCCGCGCCAACGCATCGTCGGCTGGCGCGAGATCAGCCGCCTGCAGGCCGCGGGCGAAGATGCCCGGCACCGCGAACTAGTCGACGCCTATGCCTATCAGGGACTGGACACCTGCGCTGCCTGCGGCCTGTGTGCCACTGCATGTCCGGTCGGGCTCGAAACCGGCCTGCTCACCAAGAAGCTGCGGGGGGAGGGCCGCGGCCGCACCGCGAAAAGGATCGCCGGCGTGGCTGCCGATCACCTGGGCCTGGTTGCCGGCGCAACCAGGTCGGCATTGCGCCTGACCGACCTGGCCGCCCGCGTCATGGGCGCCGAGACCCTCGAGGACATCTCCCGGCGCGTCCGCAAGCTGAGCGGAGAGCGCGCACCCGCCTGGTCGCGGGTGATGCCGACCGCGACCACGTTCAAACCGGCCGCCGCCGGCGCCGCCAACGGCCACGACGACGCGGATGCCTTGGCGCCGGAAGTGGTTTACTTGCCCAGTTGCGTGTCCCGGACCATGGGTCCGCCCCGCGATGAGCCCGAACGGGAACCGCTCCCCACCAAGATGGAAGCGCTGCTGAGGAAGGCCGGCTTCCGGGTCCGCTACCCCAAGAAGCTCAACAACCTGTGCTGTGGCCAGTCGTTCGAAAGCAAGGGATTGCCCGAGGCCGCCGATGCCAAGATCGCGGAAATGACGGCGGCGCTTGAGGAAGCCAGCCGCCATGGCGCCCTGCCCATCGTCAGCGACACCAGCCCATGCTCCTATCGCCTGAAAAACAACCTGCCGGAGCACCTGAGGCCCCTCGACGTCGTCGAGTTCATCCACGACCGGATGATGGACCGTCTCACCTTCACCCGGCGGCCCGAAGCGATCGCCCTGCACATCACCTGCAGCGGCCGCAAGATGGGCCTCGACGGCAAACTCCAGGCGATCGGTCAGGCGTGCGCCGACACGGCCGTCATTCCGGAGAGTGTCGGGTGTTGTGGCTGGGCGGGTGACAAGGGCTGGACCACGCCGGAACTGAACGAACACGCGCTCCGAACCCTGAAGGACGAACTGCCCGAAGGCTGCAGCGCCGGCTACTCCCACAGCCGCACCTGCGAGATCGGCCTGAGTCTCCACGGCCAGATCCCCTACCGCTCGATCGTCTACCTCGTGGATCGCTGCACCACGGGGCGCCCACCACCCGTGTGAACCGGTTTCGACCTTCGTAAACGCCGGTCCCTGAACCGGACCCAAACGGCGGGTTACAAGCCGTAACAGGAAAGGTGCGTCCGAAACGCACCGCTAGAGGAGGATGAAGTATGAACCAGCCGACCACACTTGATTTCATCATGGCGGTTGCCCCGATCGTTATTTTGATATTTTTAATGGTCAAAAAGAACAGCTGGCCGGCCTATCTGGCATTGCCTTTTTCGGCCTTGCTCGTATACGGCATCAAGGTCGTCTATTTCGGCAGCGATCCCAACCTGATCAATGCCACGGTGGTGGCGGGCATGCTCACCGCCTTCACGCCGATCTTCATCATCTGGGGTGCGATCCTGCTCTTCAAGACCATGGAGCACACCGTGTCGCTAACATGTGATCTGTCCGGAGTAGGTAACACGTGATCTGTCCGGTTTA
>REEP01000098.1 GCA_007695045.1 Rhodospirillales bacterium
AGCGCGGGCTCGACAGCGAGCCCCGAATCCGCGAAGCCGCGTGTTGGGCGCATCTCCGACGCGACTTCCATGACATCTGGAAGAGCACCGATTCCGCGATTGCCCGAGACGCCTTGGAGCAGATCGGCAAACTCTACGATATCGAACGGGCGATCAACGGCCAGCCGCTCGAGCGCCGCCTGGCTGCCCGCCAGCAGCGGAGTCGCCCCCGTGTTCTGGCATTCCGAACCTGGTGCGAGCAGCAGCTCGCCCGCATCCCCGGCAAGGGCGACCTCGCCAAGGCGATGCGCTACGCCCTCGGCCGCTGGAACAGCTTCACCCTCTTCCTCGACGATCCCCGCGTCGCCATCGACAACAACGCCGCCGAGCGGGCCATCAGGCCAATCGCGAGTGCTGAGTCATTATGCCCCCTTCTTCAAGTGTCTGGAAACATTGGAAGTTGGTCTGGGCCAGCAGCGTGACACGGGTGTCCTTTATGCTTCAGGGCATCGATGACGAGGTCATCTTCGAGATCGGTGGCCTGGATTTGCCACGGCGCGCCCGGAACGACCTGCTCGGCAGGCAGCTTGCCGCTTTTTATCAGGCGGCGAATGAGGTGGCTCGTGACGCCGAGCTTGGCGGCGGCCTCGCGCATGGTGAGCCAGAAGCCGTCCTTCTGCGCCGAACGGAAGGCGTGGATGCCGCGGACCCGGCGGATGGAAGCGACGCGGTGTGCCGTCCAGGACTTGTTCTGACCGGTACGCACGCCCATCCGGTTCAAGGTGGCCGCGATATCGGCGTCGGAAAAGCGCGTCGCCATGCGTTCCATCACGGCAAGAGCCTGCTCGGGCGTCTGGCAACCATGTTCGCCCGTCCGCGGTTTGCGGACGCGCAGTTGCGAGTGTTGACCGCCGCGCCAGTGGATCGTCAGAATGACCTCCCGTGTCGCCTCGTCGACGTCGGCAATGATGTCCGAGATCAGCGTCCGGATCAGTTGCTGGCGGCTCCGGGTCGTGACACCGGGAGCAGACCAGGCCGCGGCGAGGTCCGCGGCCAGCCCGCGGAAGTCGGGCATCGGCGTTGCCGGATCGGGGGCGTCCGGCGCGGCAAGGCGCGCCCGACAGGCCTCCACGCGACGCAGCGCGGCTTCCCAGTGCTTCTCGAGTTGCGCCGCGATGAGACGGTTCTCCGGATCGCAGGCGGCGTAGCGCCGCTCCGCCAACGAGGCGTCATACTCGGCCTGCTGCAGGTCGAGTTCCGCAATACGCCGGCGCTCGGCCTCTCGTTCCCGGTGCATCCGCTCGGCCTCCAGTGCCGCCTCGATGGCCATCGGCTCGACCACCCGCAGTATCTCCGCCGCGATTGCCGCGTCCACACGGGATCCGCCGAAGCCGAGGCAGCGCGGCAGACCCAGCATCAGGTTCGGTCGGTCGCAACGATAGGTTGGGCGGCCCGGCGGGGCACCGGTGTAGGCAACGGCCAGTCCACGGCCACAGCGCCCGCAGGTGAGCATGCCCGCGAGCAGCGCTCGCCCTCCACGACCGGACTTCCGTCCACCGGCGCGGCCGTAGGCGTTAGCGGCCAGAAGGGCCTGGTTCCGCTCGTATTCGGTCCAGACGATGTAGCCTTCGTGGTGGTCGCGGATCAGCACGTCCCACTCTTGGGGCGGCTTGCCGTGGCCGTAGGACTTGCGCGCCCGCCCGTTGATCAACTCGATCCGCTTCTCACTTTTGCCGTAGACATAAGCCCCTGCGTAAAAGGGGTTCTTCAGGAGCCCGATGACGTTACGGTAACGGATCGGTGTCCAGTTGAAGGAGGTCAACCGCTTGCCATCCGAGGGCCGCGGGAAGACCACGCCTTCCGCCGTCAGCGACAGGTGTGTCTGCCGCGCGCTCGCGAGCTGACGGAACCGCTCGAACACCAGCCGGATCACCTGCTGCAACCGGATGTCGGGATCGAAGCCGAGCCCGATGTCGCGATGCCAGACATAGCCGATTGGCACGCTGATCCGCAGTTCGCCGCGGCGCGCCTTCGCCCGGGCGGCGTCAACCATGCGCGCCCGGATCACGCCAAGCTCGAACTCGCTGATGCTGCCCTTCATGCCGAGCAGCAACCGATCGTTCGGCCGACAGGGATCGTAGACGCCGTCGAGGTCGATCACGCGGGCCTCGACCAGCCCGCACAGCTCGAGCAGGTGATGCCAGTCCCGGCCGTTGCGGGCCAGCCGCGAGGCGTCGAAGCACAGCACGGCGCCGATCTCGCCTGCGCACAGGGCGGCGACAAGCTTCTCGAAGCCGGGGCGGGCCACCATGCCGCTCGCGGAACGGCCGAGGTCGTCGTCGATGACCTCGACGGCTCTGAAACCGCGGCGTCGGGCGACCTCAACCAACTCGTACTGGCGCCGGCGGCTCTCTGTGTTGATCTCAACCTGTGCCTGGGTCGACTGCCGAACATAGACCACCGCCTTGCGCTGCAGGATGGCCGGCGGGAGGATATCACCGTCCATCATCGTCCTGCTCCACTGCTGCGGCCCCGGCCGCTTCCGTCAGGAGGATCGCCAAGCGCGTCACGGCCTGTCGGCGATCGTACGGGTTCATCCCCCGCAGCCGCACTGAGTCGAACTGCATCTGCATCTGCTTCGGCGACGACGGTCTGGCTGGCAGGTCTTGCATCGGTCTGCTCCTCTCCGGCGGTGATGTCACCGGAAGAGCTTCGCCGCAGACCGCGCCGCTTCAGAAGGTCATCGAGATCCGCAAGTGCTGCGAGGGACACGCGCGGCGCGCCGATCTCCATGCCGGCGCAGGCCGATGCGTCGACCATCCACGTGGCCACCACTGTGAAGACGCCAGGATGAACCTCGACATGGACGAACTGCCCCGACTTGCGAGTGTCGACCCGCTCGATTCGGACGCGGCGCCCGAAAAGCGCATGCCAGCGATAATGGACAACAGCAAACTGCCCGACATGGGCAGAATGACCGGGTGATCGCGATCGGACGCAAGAATTTCTTGTTCGCCGGCGCCGACGCCGGCGGTGAGA
>REEP01000088.1 GCA_007695045.1 Rhodospirillales bacterium
GACCGCGAGCGGCGGGCGCTGGCTTCTGGATTCGGTGCACAGCGAGCGCGACATCGCCATCTATGAGGGGCGCAAGCTGCTGGGCGAGCGCCGCGTGGGCGCGGTGAAGGTGGTGCAGGAAACGGTGGCCGCGGACGGCAGCCCGCAATTGACCCGGACGGTGTTTCAGGCGGAACGCCACAGCGGCGCCGCACCGGCACCTGGCGCGACGCCGGACGACACCGCAACCCTGACACCCGGCGAACACGAACCGGCGCGGGCGCAGCCCAGCTTCGTGCGCTACATGACGATTCTGCTGCTGAGCGTCTCCGCCATCGGCCTGGCCGCCATCGGCGCGATGATGGCGCTGATGAGCCTGTTTGAGAGCTGAGCGGGCGGCTTGCCCGCGAGAGGAGACGCTGGCCAAGCCGCGGGGCAAACCGGCGTCATCGGCGCGACCAGCGCCGTGACCGACCACTCGCACCTCACATCCATGAATGGAGCGACCGCCGCACCTGCCACATCGAGCGGAGTGGCGGCGTTCAAGCGCCATCACCGCCCGAACCCTTCCGATTTGCAGACTCCGGACCGATCGTTTTCTTCGCAGACGCCAGTCGCGGTCTTGGGCACCGTGCCGGCGCACGCCCGTGCATCGGTCGATCCCGCCATGTCCGCAGCCGCACATGGGCTTGTCCCGCGCCACACGCCCGGCCAAGCGCCGATTACAACTTGCTGGAGGCGTTAAATCCACTAAGGTACCGTAGTTTTGGCGTCGCGCCTGTCGCAGTTGTCGATTGTTGGAACATGCCCAACCTGACCACCGCAATCATCGTTCCTTGTTACAATGAGGAATCGACCATCGGTGAAGTCATCGAAGAGTTCCGCGCCAGCCTTCCCGACGCGGCGATTTTTGTCTACGATAATAATTCCGCCGACCGAACAGCCGAAGTGGCCCAAGCGCACGGGGCACTCGTGAGGCGAGAGCGTGCCCAAGGCAAGGGAAATGTGGTGCGGCGGATGTTCGCAGACATCGATGCCGATGTGTACGTTCTGGTCGACGGTGACTCCACCTATCCAGCCTCGGCCGCACCCAGCATGATCCGCCTGCTGCTTGACGAGAACCTCGACATGGTCACGGCCAAGCGCGAGCCGGTGATCGAGCACGCCTACAGGCCGGGGCACCGGTTCGGCAACAGATTGCTGACCGGCGTGGTTTCGGCCCTGTTTGGCAAGGGCGTGTCCGACATGCTTTCGGGTTATCGAGTTCTGTCACGACGCTTCGTCAAGACTTTTCCGGCATTGGCTTCTGGCTTCGAGATCGAGACAGAGTTAACGGTTCATGCTCTGGAGATGCGCATGGCGATTTCTGAGGTCTCTACGCCTTACATGGCACGCCCGGAAGGGTCAACCAGCAAGCTCAGCACGTATCGCGATGGTCTTGGCATCCTGAGAACGGTGGCGAATCTCGTTCGGGACGAGCGGCCATTCGCATTTTTTTCCGTGCTCGCATCGATTTTTTTGTTTTTGGCAATCGTGCTATCGATACCGGTTTTTATCGAATACAGTATTTCCGGCCTTGTCCCGCGGCTGCCTACAGCGGTCCTCTGCACGGGCCTCGCGCTCATTTCGGTCGTTTTGTTCAGTTGTGGCTTGATTTTGGATACGGTATCACTTGGAAGACGCGAAATGAAGCGCCTTCATTATCTTCGCTTTCCAAATGATGTGGGAGGCTTGGCCGGCGGGACAAATGAGCTTTCAGGCCACTTGTCACGGACCGATCGAGCTGAGAGCGTTGGCGTTTGAGTGTGCGGCTTCATGCGTTATGACATCCGCGAGGTTATAGGATTAGCGCGTGTGGTTTGAGTCTGTTTCGTGGTCGAGGTAGGGCTCCTAGCAGATCTTGCGCCTCGAATCGGCCGTGCTCCTGTCCTTTAAAAAATTTTGGTATCTTTCTAAGGCGAGGAACTGAGAAAAGGTGTCGCGACAACCTAGTTTTATTCTCACCATGGCCATTACTGCCTCTGCGGTTCTTTCGTTTGCACTGGGGAACTTTACCCCGGAACTCGTGCCGGATAGTTCAGGCTATCTGAGATCCGCGGCTTGGCCCGATATGCTGTATATGCAGAGAACACCTTTCTACGGCTGGTTGGTCGAGCTTCTGGGGGGAGAAGCGAACGGGTTCGCGCTGGTGCCTCCGACTCAATTCCTCGTGCTCGGGATGGCGACACTGATATTGTTCGGGGCAGTCCAGTACTATGGTGCCAGCGCGCGAGCCGCATTGGCGGTGACACTTCCAATCCCCTTCAGCAATTCGGCACTCCTGTTCCTGAATGACGTGCATCCGGAGATCCTGGCGACATCGCTTGTGCTGGTGGGGCTGGCATGCTTGATGGCCCTGTGCCGGGGTGCGGCCACTTTGCCCGCGGCCGTTGGCCTCGGCCTGAGCTTGGGTGCCGCGTATCTTATGAAGCCGGCTTTCATCATGTTCATTCCGGTGGTGCCAAGCATGGCGATTCTCCTGCTTCGCTTGCGGGGCGCTTCATGGCGACAGTGTTGCCTGCCGGTGAGCTTGGTGGCCGTGGCGGTGACGTTGCCATTCGCCATCTATGCCGGCTTGCGCTATGCCGAAACCGGCAGTTTTCAGGTGGTTTCGTACGGCGGCTTTCAGAGTTCAGGAATGTCCGGGTTGATGCTGCGGCCGGAAACCATCGCCAAGCTGCCGAGAGAACACCGCGACCGCGCGGCGTTCATCGTAGAGCAGCGCGATGCGCTGGCCGCGCAAGGACAGATGCTCCCGATTCCGTTGAACTCCCAGAACGTACGATCGTTTCCGTCGGCCGCGCTTGGATACTTTGATGTGCTTGCGCGAAGCAACGATAACGTGTTGTACGATATCGTGAGCGGGACCAGGGGCCGCTCGGAGAGCTGGGTGGAGTTCGACCAAAGCCTCCAGGCGTTTACGATCGCAGTGGTCAAGGCCGAGCCGGCGTACTATGCTGCGTGGGTGATTGGTGCCACCACCCGGTTCGTAGGTTTGGCGACCGTGGCGAACGCCACTTTTGCGGTTGCGTCGTTTGCTTTAGCTGGACTGTTTTGTCTGGCCGTGCTCTGCGGTCGCGTGACTAAAGCAGCGGGCGGCGCCGGATCGCGCGACTTGGCCATCGTGGCAGTCATTGTCGGTGGTTATACGCTCGCCAACTATCTCCCGAGCGTGCTCATGACGTTTCCCGCTCGCCGATATGTGGATACCGCGGCATTGCTTCTCGCGACTTTCCCTCTCTACGCCCTGTTTGGGGTTTGGGGCCGCTGGTTCCAACCAAGCCATCGTGAACCCGCACTCAAGTCGCATTGGAGCCAAGTGGACTTGAGCGAGTTGCCGCCATCGGCGCGATGATGGCGCTGATGAGCCTGTTTGAAAGCTGAGCGCGCGGGCGGCTTGACGGCGACAGGCGCGCGACGGCGACGCCGCGCGGCGGCCAAGCCTGGTACGGGCATCCTCGTGCGGGCATCCTGCTACGGGCAGGCTTGCCGAGGGACTCCCACCTGCGCTACCGTGCCGTGGCTGTTGGGGCCGGCAATCAGGCACGATCCTGCTGCCGCGACGAGGGATGTCAGTGGATGGACATCCTTGCGTGCAGGCCTTTGCCACGGAGGGGTGCCGGAGCGGTCGATCGGGACGGTCTCGAAAACCGTTGTACCCTTACGGGTACCGTGGGTTCGAATCCCACCCCCTCCGCCAACACGCCTGCACGAACCGAAGCCATGGCCGCTCGCGCGGCCATTTTTCTTTCGCGTTCAAAGGGCTTTGCCGAATGCGGGTTTACCGCGGAGACCGGGCAGCCGTGCCCGTCGGCCCCATTTTGCCGTCTCTGTCTCTTTCCGACTTAACCGGCACCTCGCTCGTTAAGCGCTGCGAACGGGGCTTCTTTCAATGGGTTCTGGAAGCAGCCGGACTTTACGGTTGTGCTAGGCTCTCTCGCGCGCACATCGCTGCAATCCGCCGTCAATTATGTCCCCGTCGCGTGAAAGATCGCAACGGCGCGAGTTGGCACACATGTGCGCGAACCACATTGCTGCGCAACGCGGCCGAGCGAGGCCAAGTGTGATCGGTGAGGGATCAGGCTAATTGCGCCACTTGTTTTGAACAGTGGCGATGTTATATATGCCTTCATGATGCTGAACGATGCCGAACGCTTTTCCCTCGACGAGCTTTGCGCCCTGGCGGACCTGCCGCGTCGGACGGTGCGCTTCTACATCCAGGAGGGCTTGGTCGACCGGCCGGAGGGCGCCAAGCGAGGCGCCTACTACACGCGGGATCACCTCGAGCAGCTGCTGACCATCCGCAAATGGCAGCGGGCCGGTCTCAGCTTGGAGCGGATCCGCGAGCTCGCCGCCGGACCGGTGGAGGGCGTAGACCTGCCGCCGGAGAGGCCCCGTCGTCCGGGCGACGTCACGGTGCGGAGCCATGTTCTTCTCCGCCCCGGCGTGGAGCTCGTCATCGAGCCGAGGGAGGCGGGTCTGACGCCCGAAGAGGTGCGCGCACTCGCCCGGCAAGCGGCGGCGCTGTTCGATCGGTTGAAGAAGGAGACAACACGATGAAGGCGGGTGCAGCAGCGGTCCTGGAGAGTGTGCGCGGCGAGGCCATCTTTCTCGAAGAGGTCCGCGCCGAGGCGTCTATCAATGACCTTTTGGCTGAGGTCACGGTCACGCAACGCTACCGCAATCCCGAGGCGACAAATGTCGAGGCGGTGTACACCTTCCCCGTTCCCTTGGATGGTGTGCTTCTCGGCTTCGGGGTCGAGATCGGCGACCGCAGGCTTGCCGGTGTGGTGGTCGAAAAGGCGGAGGGCGAGCGCCGCTATGAGGAGGCGATCACCGACGGCGATGCTGCCGTGCTGCTGGAGCAGGCCGAGCCCGGACTCTACACGGCGAGTGTAGGCAATCTCTTGCCGGGCGAAATGGCCACGATCCACTTCCGCTATGGCCTTCTGCTGCGCTGGAATGGCGACCGCGTCCGCTTCGCAATGCCCACGACGATTGCACCCCGCTACGGCGATCCCGCCTCAGCAGGCCTCGCGCCCCACCAGGCACCGGAGTACGCCCTCGACGCGGAACGAGCGTTCAGTCTCAGGGTGACTGTGCGCGGGCTACTCAAGGACGCGCGCTTCAACTCCCCTTCCCACGGCGTCAGCGTTGCACCGGAAGCCGACGCGACGCTCATCGCGCTCACCGGCGCGCCGGCCATGGATCGAGACTTCGTGCTCGAGGCGCGCTCGTCTCGACCGGAAGCCGCCAGCGCGCTGGTCGCGCGGGACCTCGACGGCTGGGTCGCTTTGGCGAGCTTCCGGCCCGAGATCCCCATGGCCGGCGACGATCAGCGCCGCAGCGTCAAGATCGTGGTCGACTGCTCGGGCTCCATGGGCGGCGATTCCATTGCCCAGGCACGCGCGGCGCTGGAGCGCATTCTGGATGACCTGCGGGCGGGCGACCTCTTCGAGATCATCGCCTTTGGCAGCAGCCAGCGTGCCTTGTTTGGCCGCGAGACACCCGTCTCGGAAACGACCGTCGCTCAGGCGCGGCGCTTCGTTCGTGCCCTCGACGCCGACATGGGCGGCACCGAGATTGCCGCCGCCCTCGAGGCCGCCTATGCCGTTCGGGGCGCCTCCGACCTGCACCGTGACCTCCTCCTCATCACCGATGGCGAGGTGTGGGACGACGGCTCGGTCGTGGGGCGTGCGAAGCAGTCTGGCCACCGCTTCTTCACCGTTGGCGTGGGCAGCGCCGTCGCGGAGGCGTTCGTGCGCGGACTCGCCGAGGCGACCGGCGGGGCCTGCGAATTCGTAGCGCCGCGTGAAGACATGGCCGAGCGCGTCCACCGTCATTTCCAGCGCATGTACGCGCCGCGCGCCCGAAGCGCCTTCGTCAGCTGGCCGGCGCAGGCGTTGTGCCGCGTGCCCGACGCGATCGGGCCAGTTTACGGCGGCGACACCGTCCATCTCTTCGCATGGCTCGCCGAGAGGCCGGAAGGCAGGGTCAGTTTGGAGGTGACGCTGGCCGACGGGCGCGTCGTCAGGCACGAGACCGAGATCCATCCATTCGAGGGAAGTCCGGTGGAAATGCCCGCCACCGACGACGCATCGCTGCCGGCTCTAACACGCCTTGCCGCCGCTCGCCGCTTAGCCGCCACGGGGGACGGCAAGGCGGCGACCGTGCTTGCCGTCCGCTACCAGCTCATGAGCGAATGGACCAACTACATTGTCGTTCACGTCCGGGCGGACACTGAGAAGGCGGAGGACCTGCCGAAGATCATCAGGGTACCGCAAGTGCTGGCCGCAGGCTGGCATGGAATGGGCACGGTGCACGCGGAGCGGAGTTTCGCTCTCGATGCCTGCTATGACCTTGCTGCTCCTGCTAGGGCGGAGCGGGCGGACGATCTTCGTTCAATGCGGTCCCGAGCGTACGCACGGCCGATGCGGGGCGTGGCTGCCGGTGCGATCGGCCCGACTGAATTGGTCGCGCTGCTGAACGCGCATGCCATGTCTTCGTCGCCGTCACTCAACGACCTCGAGGTCTGGGGCGCTCCGGAAGCAGTGCTGGTGGCGCTTCGGGATCTCGTGGACCAGGGGGTGGACGAGGCCATGGTTGTGGCGGCCTTCCTATACCTGCTGGCCGGCTTGGAAGCCGGCAACGCGCTCGATCGTCAGGTCCGCAGGCGTATCCTCAAGGCCTACAAAACGGAAACCCCGCATCAGGCCGTTATGGACGCCGTGACTTACGCCTTCGATGCCTGGCGGCGTCAATGGGCCACGGAGGCGAATGGATTTTGAACGTGCACACGAGAGCGGACTTTCATGACCTGTTGACCGCGGAGTACGTTGCGGTTGCGAACCGGAGGTGGCCTTACACAGGTCGCTCTGAGCTGGAGGACACGAACTCCAAGGAGGCTGGTTCCTGGTGACGTGCAATTACGACGCGATCCGGCGCGACAACGAACGACGATATGGCACGGACATAGGTCGCATCGGTCCGATGCTTCTCGCGGATCGTTACGACGACCGCACGCACTTCATTTTCGAGCTCCTGCAGAATGCAGAGGACGCGCTCGCTCGTCGAACAGGGTGGCAAGGACCCCGATCGGTCAGATTTCATCTGACGAGGGACGCACTCCAATTCGGTCACTTTGGGCAACCTTTTGACGAAGCCGACGTCCGCGGGATTTGCGGCATCGGCGAGAGCACGAAGGACCTGACCGCCATCGGACGTTTCGGCATTGGTTTCAAGTCGGTCTATGCGTTGACCGACCGGCCCGAGATCCATTCGGGGCGAGAGGACTTCGCCATTGAGAATTTTGTCTGGCCGATCACAGCCCCATCTCGCGATCGCGATGCGGACGAGACGGTCATACTGATCCCACTCAAATTTGACGACGAGGCCACGCACGAAGAGGTCGTGGCTGGCCTTGAACGCCTTGGAGCTTCCACTCTCCTATTCTTGCGCGAAATCGAAGAGGTCCAATGGAGCGTCGAGGGCGGGCGCTCAGGCATCTACCTTCGGGAATCGGAGGAGATCGACCGAGGCGTTCGACGCGTGACTGTCATCGGTCATGAGCGGGAGGAGGCCGAAGTAGATGAAGAGTGGTTGATCTTCTCCCGACCAGTGCTTCATGACGGACGCAGCGTGGGGCATGTCGAAATCGCCTTCTCAATTGTCCGGGACGAGAAGTCGAAGACCGAGAGTCTCCGAGCGTTAGGGCGATCGCCCCTTGTTGTGTATTTCCCCACCGTGGTCGAGACGCACCTTGGCTTCCTTATTCAAGGTCCTTACCGCACAACGCCGAGCCGGGACAACGTGCCGCAAAGAGATCCTTGGAATCAGGGGCTCATAGGAGAGACGGCCTCGCTTCTGGCAGAAGCTCTGCGTTGGCTACGTGATCACAATCTTCTGGATACGACGGCTCTCAGATGCTTGCCGATCGAACCGACGAAATTCGCCGACGGTACGATGTTCGCACCTATGTTCGCAGCCACGAAGGAGGCCCTGATCTCTGACCCACTGCTGCCGTGCCTTGAGGAAGTGTACATGCCTGCTAGCCGCGCGCGGCTAGCACGCACTCAGGAAGTACGTGAGCTTTTTGCTCCAGCACAGCTTGCGGCACTCTTCGACGAAGAGCAGGAGCTGCATTGGCTTACTGGAGAAATAACCCAGGATCGCAGTCCTGAGCTGCGGCGGTACGTTATGCAGGAACTAGGCGTCCCAGAGGTAACCGCGGAATCGATTGTTGCAAGGCTCGATAAGGACTTCCTAGAGGCGCAGCCGGATGACTGGATTCGGTCGCTCTATGGATTCTTGAGTGGTCAGCGCGCACTGCGGCGACAGCTGATGGAGGTGCCGCTCATCCGCCTGGAGGATGGTAGCCACGTGCCGGTACGGGCAAATGGCCAGTCCCAGGCGTTCCTGCCAAGCACGATCAGGACGGGCTTCCCCACCGTGCGCGCGGCCGTGTGCAGCAGTGACGCCGCCCGCGAGTTCCTGCAATCGCTGGGGCTCACAGAGCCTGATCCGGTGGATGACGTCATTTGGAATGTGCTGCCAAAATACGAACAAGATAAGCTTAGTGTTAGCAGTGTCGACTACGATTCCGATCTGCAGCGCATGCTGACCGCGTTCGCCACTGATTCGAAGGTGCAGAAAGATAAACTGATTGCTGCGCTTCGTCAGACTGCATTCGTTATCGCGGTAGATGCTGGGAACGGGGTGAAGCGCTTTGCCAGGCCTGAAGAAGTCTATTTGGCCACAGACCGGTTAAAGCAGCTGTTTGCCGAAGTTGCAGACGTTCTCCTCGTAGACGACTCGCATGGCTCCCTGCGTGGCGAGGAGGTGCGGGAGCTTCTGGAAGCGTGTGGTGCCGTTCGGTATCTCCGGCCAATCCCGAGCGCGATCTTGTCATGGGAGGAACGCGAGAAACTGCGCGCGCAAGCCGGGCACCCAGAGACGTCCGGGTACAATGACCGCGTCGCAGATTGGACGCTAAACGGATTGAAAGAACTGCTGAGCGCATTGCCCCATCTTGAGACCGAGGAACGAGGCAAGAAGGCCGGTGCTCTATGGGAGGAGCTCAGTCATTTAGAGGAGCGTCGCGGCAAGGGGATTTTCACGGGCGAGTATACCTGGACGCACTACGGAAGGTATCGCGCAACATTTGATGCTGGATTCGTCAAAGAGCTGAACGAGAGGCCTTGGGTGCCAGACGGGGATGGCGGGCTGCAGAGCCCTTCATTCGTCCTGTTTGATTCCCTTGGCTGGAAGCCGAACCCGTTCTTGCAGTCAAAGATACGCTTTAGGCCGCCGCTCATCGAGGAGCTTGCAAGGGAGGCCGGCATCGAGCCTGCCGTGCTCGACCTCCTGAAGAGCCTCGGCGTAACAAGCGAGGCTGAATTACGCCGTCGGCTTAAAATTGAGGAGCCGTCGCCCAAGGAGGGTGATGGCGGCGCGGACAAAGATGTGCGGTCTCCCGATGAGGAACATGAAGGAAAGGCGGGACAAGGCGAGGGTAAGGGCGACGAGGAGAAGGCGGGGGGCCATCAGGGCGATGGCCGTGGGGCACGGCGGAAAGGCGACAATCAAGACGCGGAAAAAGCCGAGGATGCGAGGCCTGGTTCCGACGGGTCACCTCGCGAAGGCATGGATGGTAGGCCGCACGTCTTTATTTCGTATGTCGGGGCGCATCCCGACGAGGAAGAGCCCGATCCTGATGGACTCGATGCAGCGGCCCGAATGAATCTGGAGGCGCAGGCGATCGATCTTATACTTTCCCAGGAACCGTTCTGGCAGCGCACGCCTCCTAACAACCCCGGCTATGACCTGTTTGAGGCCGGCGAAGACGGAAGCCCGGCACGATTGTGTGAGGTGAAGGCGATGAAGGGAGGTCTTCAGGCTCGCCCCGTAGGGCTTTCACGCACCCAGTTCGAATACGCCCGCGAGCATGGCAAAGCATACTGGCTTTATGTCGTCGAGCATGCAGGGACCGACGGCGCGCGTCTGGTCCGGATTCAGGATCCGGCTGGCAGAGCACGCACGTTCACCTTCGATCATGGTTGGCTTGATATCGCCGACGTGGATGCCGAGTAAGAATACCGAGCGGCGTATTTGTATGGCGAACATCGACATCACCTCGGTCGATGCCGCGCGCGCAGGCACCTGCACGGCGCTCGCCCGGGTCCTTAGTCTTCGAACACCATACCCGGCTGTTCAATCCACGGCGCGAGCGCGGCGGCAGCCAGCTTATCGAGCGGCAGGGCGCATGGATGGCGGTGGATCAGGAGGCGCTCAAGGACCCTCGGCGAGAGATAGGCGAGCCGGATGTAGCGGCTGACGAAGGGCAGGGTCACCTGCTCGGCTGACGCAATGTCGCTCAGGGTCGCGGCCTCGCCGCGTTCCAGGCGTCGGCGCCAGTCCCAGGCCCGGGCGATCGCGCGCAGCGTGCGCGGATCGGGCGTCGGCTCCTCGGTGGCATCGAGATCGGCCGGCGGTACGATTCGCGGCCGGCCGTTGCGACGCTTCACCTTGAGCGGGATGACGACGCGGATGGTGGAGGGAGTGGTCATGCGACGGCCTCCTCGGGCTTCGGCGCCAGCATCTCGCGCACCATGGTGCCGAGGCCGTCCGTGCGCAGATCGACGGCGAGGCCGTCGGCGGTCACGGTCACCCGTTCCACCAGCAGCTTCACGATGCGCGCCTGTTCGGCGGGAAACAGCGTGGACCAGACCTCGCTGAACCGGTCGACGGCGGCGACCACGTCGCGCTCCTCGACATCGGGCGCTTCCCGGCGCGCGGTGGTGACGGCCTGTGCGACGATCTCGGGCGTGCGCACGAGGCGGCGGATCTCCCGCACAACGGCGGTCTCGACCACATCGGCCGGCAGGCGCAGGGGTGCCGTCGTGCCGGCCGGCTTGCGCCCGCGGATCGCGTCCGTCGACACGTAATAGCGATAGAGCCGGCTGCCCTTCCTCGTGGAGGCGGGCGTCATCGCACGGCCGGTCTCGGTGAAGATGAGACCCCGCAGCAGCGCGGGCGTCCTGCTCCGCGTCACCGCCGCCCGGGCATAGCCGTTGGAGGCGAGGATCGCCTGCACCTTGTCGAAGGTGTCGCGGTCGATGATCGCCTCGTGCTCGCCCGGATAGCTCGTGCCCTTGTGCACCGCCTCGCCGACATAGACGCGGTTGTTGATCAGCTTGTAGACGATGCCCTTGTCGAAGGGCTTGCCGCGCTTCGTGAGCCTCCCCTCGGCCTGCAGCTCGCGTACGACCAGGGTGACCGAGCCGAGGTGGATGAAGCGCTCGAAGACGTGGCGCACCAGGGCCGCCTCGGCCTCGTTGACGACGAGCTTCCGGTCTTGCACGTCGTAGCCGAGCGGCACGAACCCACCCATCCACATGCCGCGCTTGCGCGAGGCGGCGAACTTGTCGCGGATGCGCTCGCCGATCACCTCGCGCTCGAACTGGGCGAAGGACAAGAGGATGTTGAGCGTCAGCCGCCCCATCGACGTCGTGGTGTTGAAGGACTGGGTGACGGAGACGAAGGTGACACCGCAGCGGTCGAACACCTCGACCAGCTTGGCGAAATCCATCAGCGACCGGGAGAGCCGGTCGATCTTGTAGACCACCACCACGTCGATGAGGCCGGCCTCGATAACGGCGAGCAGCCGCTTCAGCGCCGGCCGCTCCAGGGTGCCGCCCGAGAAGCCGCCGTCGTCGTAGCGGTCGCGGAGCAGCACCCAACCCTCCGCCTTCTGGCTCGCGGTGTACGCCTCGCAGGCCTCGCGCTGTGCGTCGAGGCTGTTGAACTCCTGCTCCAGGCCCTCCTCCGAGGATTTGCGCGTGTAGATGGCGCAGCGCTGGCGGCGGGGCGTGGCGAGCGTCGACGAATCCCTCATCGCTCGCCCCGCTTGATCTCGCGGAGGCCGAAGAAGCGCCAGCCGTTCCAGCGCGTGCCGGCGATCGCGCGGGCGATTGCCGAGAGAGACTTGTACTTGCGTCCCTCCCATTCGAACCCGTCGCGCAGAACCGTGACCGTGTGCTCGACGCCGTTCCATTCCCGGACCAGCCGCGTGCCTGCGACCGGCATCCGCGATTCGCGGAGCATCGCCTTGCGTCCCGATTTGCCCTGCAGCTCGTCGGCCAGGGCGTCGAGCAGCCGGACCGTCTCTCGGGGCGGGCCGCCGTAGGCCAGCTCCTGGATGCGGTAGGCGAGCCTCAGTTCCAGGAAGGGCCGGCTGTTGTTGGGGGCGTCCGCCCCGAACAGGCGCTGCCATTCGGCCTTGAGGTCAGCGACGCTCATCGTCCTGATGGCCGCCAGCCTGGCCAGGACCGTCGCGTCGCGGCTTTCGTCGTCGCCCGGGCGCGGCGGTGCCGAAGCGCTTGTTTTTGCTACTGAACTTCGTCCCATCATCATGCCTTTCCACTCTTTCGTGTGTTGGCATGACGGCGTTGGTCAGGCGGGAAGTCGAGGCAACTGTCTCCGCAGTCTTCAGATAAAGAAGTTGACTTGGCCGTGTGGAGACGAACGAGCCCCAGGCCCAGGATGCGCCCGACTTCCGCGATGCGCTCGTTCGGCGTCATCCGTTCAGGAGCGATGGCGTTGGGGCCTGCAAGGCTCGCGTGCATGTAATGGAGACCGTCCGCAAAGCGATGTCGATGGCGGGACGGTAGGGGTGGATTTCGAGAAACAGAAGTAAATTCAATAGCTTATCGCAGACGCGCGCAAACAAAGGAAACCGCGCGCACCTTCTCGCACGTAAGCGATTGACTCTCGCGTTCGGCGAGAACAAAAATAGAACCCGGCTTCGCCGGATGGTCACACCGGCGCGCAAAGCTACACACCGGTTGGACCAGTCCGAGCGAAGGAAAAGGGGATGAACGAACTCCCAGGGGGCGATGCTGCCGCAAGCGAGAACGATCACGACGGCCGCCGGCCGCACCACCGCATCCTGAACCTGGAGGTGGCAGGCGGGTTTCTCGACGGCACGCGGCTGGAGTTCACCGACGGACTCAACTGCATCATCGGCGGCCGCGGCACCGGCAAGACCACGGTCCTCGAGTTCATCCGCTACATCCTCGGCATGATGCCAGATCCCGCCGACAGCCGGCCGCGTGCCAAGGCCATCGAAGGCCACGTGCGCGGCAATCTCGGCAGCGGCACGATCTACCTCGATGTCGAGACCAAGCACGGCACCCGGTATCGCGCCGAACGGCCATGGGGCGATGACGTCCAGGTCCTGGACAGCGACGGCGATCCCATTCCCGTGTCGCTCGACCGCGATCTCGTGTTCAAGGCCGACATCTACAGTCAGAACGAGATCGAGGAGATTGCGACCAATCCGCGGTTCCAGCTCTCGCTGATCGACAAGTTCGCCGAGGAGGCGATCCGCGCGGCCAGCGCCGAGATTCAGAAGGCCAAGCGCGCCATCCAGCAGAGCGCTACCGATCTCCGGCATCTCGACCAGCGCATCCGCGAGCTTCAGGACGTGGTCCCGGAGATCGAGGTCGTTGGCAAGCGCCTTCAGGAAATGCAGGTGGTCGAGGGCGCGGACGCGCAGCTGATCAACGCCGCCCACGCACACAAGGCGCTGCGGACCCGGGAGACCGAGGCTGTCACCGATCTCCGCCGGGCGGTCGGGACAGCCGGCGCAAGCTTTCGACGCTTTGCCGATTCGGTCGCAGAGGATTGCGCGAGCGCCATTGCCGACGGATTCCGCGAGGGGCCGAATGGCGACCTGTTCGAGGAGATGGAGACCGCCGTCGAGGAGTTCGTCAGCGTATTCCGTGACGCCGTGCCGAAGGTCGAGAGCCGCTGCAGCGCTCTCACGTCGCGCCTCGACGACGTGGCGCAGCGGCTTGCGGCGGCGCATGCCCGGCAGGAGCAGCAATATCGCGAGGTCATCGCCCGCTCGGCACAGGAGCAGCAGCGGGCGGCCGAGCGGGCGAAGCTGCAGCAGCGGCATCTCGCGCTGACCAAGGCGCGGCACGAGCTCGATGGCCTGCGCCAGAAGCGGAAGGCGCTGGAGGCCAGCCATCGCCAGATGAACACGAAGCTGTCAGAGCTGCGCGACCGGCGCTTCGGGCTGCGCAAGGAAGTGGCCGAACGGCTCTCCGCCGCGCTCGGGCCGACCATCCGGGTATCCATCACCCAGTCTGGCGATCGTTCCGGCTACGAGGACCTGCTGAAGGACATGCTCAAGGGGAGCGGCCTTCAGTACAACCGCATCGTCGCGCGCCTCGTCGAGAGCGTGTCGCCGGAGGAGCTGTCGCGGATCGTCCGCAAGGGCGATGCCGCACGCCTCGCCGAGGATGGCGGGATCGCCGAGGACCAGGCGCTCCGCATCGTTACCCACCTCCAGGATGGCGACGATACGGCCAGGCTGGAGACAATCGATCTGGAGGACGAGCCGCTGATCGCGCTCAAGGACGGCGCCGACTTCAAGAACTCGGCGGACCTGTCCACGGGCCAGCGCTGCACCGTCATCCTGCCGATCCTGCTGCTCGAAAGCGAGCGGCCGCTGCTGATCGATCAGCCCGAGGACAATCTCGACAACGCCTTCGTCTACCACGCCATCGTCAAGAGCCTGCGCGAGGTGAAGGCCAGCCGGCAGCTCATCTTCGTGACCCACAACCCGAACATCCCCGTCCTGGGCGAGGCGGAAAGGGTGTTCGTCTTCACCTCCGATGGCCGGCGCGGCGCCGTCTCCCACGTGGGAACGGTGGATGCCGTGAAGGAGCAGATCGAACATCTGCTCGAAGGCGGCAAGGAAGCCTTCGTCCTCCGCATGCAGAAATACGGCCACTGAGGCGGCCGCAATGACGGAGGAGGAAGAGCAGACCCTGCTCGGGGATCTCGACGCGGACGACTGGAGCACGGTCCGGGAAGCCATAGAGCAGGCGGGAGACTGGCTCCGCACGCAGCATGTCGACGACCTCCTGAGGTCGGAGCTCGCGTCCCGCCTCCTGCGCCTGTCGTCCCATCCCAAGTGGGAGGTCCGCAAGGCCGTCGCCCACGCCGTGCTCTTCCTCCGTCACGATGCCTTTCCCGCGGTGATCGCGCGGATCGTCGAGGATGAAAACGCCTGGGTCCGGGAGGCAGCGCGGAAGACCCTGCAGCGGCGCAGCGAACTCAGCCGGGCCGACATTCATGGCGACTGCCGCGGCGACACGATCCTTGGCCTCCTCTCCGCCCTGGAGGCCCGCTACGGGCTGCGCGCCCGGCGGGCGGCGCTCAATGTCGCCGACCATCTCCACCACCGCTTCGTGCGCGAGGCCTACCACGAGATCGTTCGGATCATCTCGCCGCTCGATGCCTCGCTCCTCAACCTGGAAAAGGAGCTCCAGGGCATACCGGGTGTCCCCGACCGCACGCTTCTGCATGCGCGCCGGGCCCAGGCGCGCGTGCGGCTGATCACCGAATTCCTGGACAACCTCCGGGCGTTCACGACCGAGGCGCCAGCCGAGTTTGCCTTGGAGGCTCTGGTCCCCATCGTGAAGGAGGCCGCCGAGCTTGCGCTCAGCCACGTCGACCTTCCCACCGCCGGCATCGACGTGCACCAGGAGGTCGAAGCCTCGTTGAACCTGGAAGCGAACCGCTCGCGCCTGCTCCAGGCCCTCATCAACATCATCGTGAACGCCGTCGAGGCCTGCTCAAACCAGCCGCGCCGCGGCGTGCTGATCATCTCCGCCACCCCGCAGACGGATACGCATATCAAGATCACGGTCGCCGACAACGGCTGCGGCATGAGCGAGGAGGCGCTGCGCGACTGCGTTCTGCTCTACAGCTCGGGCAAGGCCAACGGGATGGGCTTCGGCCTTCCGCTGGCAAAGAAGATCATCGAGATCGACCATCAAGGAACGCTGTCGATCGAGAGCCGCGACGGCGTGGGCACCACTGTGACGGTGATCCTGCCCGTAGAGCAGGCGCGTTCGGAGGACTGACTCCGATGGCCGATCGTCATATCGCTCTCATCGTGGAGGATGAACCGGAGATGGCCGCCGAGCTTGCCGATCTCCTGCGGTCCTTCGGGCACGATCACCTGCATGCCGAAACCCTCGCCGATGCCAGAGCGTGCCTCGATGAAGGCGGCTTCTGCTACGTGCTGCTCGATCTGCAGATCAAGGCGGACGGTCAGTCGATCAAGCCGAGGGTGGAATCGGGCATGTCGCTTCTGCTCGAGATACGCAAGCGCTTCCCCCACCGCAGCGCCAACGACATGCATCTCGTGCCAGTGCTCGTGATCAGCGGGCACGGCAAGGAACCGAAGAACATCATCGGCGCATTCAAGGACGGCATCAACGACTTCATCATGAAGCCGCTGAGCATCGACGGCCAGGACGTCGGCGCCAAGATCCGCCGCTGCCTGGAGCTCGCCGGCCGAAGCGACCACGGCGCCTGTGACGAGTGCAATCATGCGGCCGCGGTGGGGCGGACCGACAAACCGCACAATGGTGCAGTCTTCTGGCACGCGCCCGACTACTCGGAGATCCGGTTGTGCGGTGAGCCGTTCTATTTCACGGGCGACGTCAATCGAGCGGTCATCCGCCTTCTCCATGAGGCGGCCGTGGCGGGACAGCCGTGGCAATCGGGAAAGGCCACCCTGGCCGAGGCAGGTTCTCACGACGCCGAAGGGAAGATGAGCAACCTGTTCGGCGACCATCCCTGTTGGGGAAAGCTGCTGCTGTCCAATAAGCGTGGAAAGTACCGTCTAAAAACAGAGTAGTTCCGCGCAAACCGATCCCCCGCTCGTCCCCCGCTGAGCCCCCGGCGGTCCGCTGACGAGCCCACGGCGGTCCCGACGACAGCGTACCTCCCGCAAGTACATCCTCTCGCAGGTTTTCGTTGAAGGCCGAAGGAGAGGAGCGTGACCGTCCGACATTTCACTCAGATTGAGCTTGCCCAGCGCTGGCGGATCAGCCCGCGCACGCTGGAGCGCTGGCGCTGGCTCGGCCAGGGGCCGCGATATCTCAAGATCGGCGGGCGCGTGGTCTATCGCCTCGAAGATGTCGAGGCCTTCGAAGACGAGAAGCGGCAGGAGGCCGGCCGATGACGGCAGGTCTTCAGAGCCGCGCTTTCGCAGAAGCCCGCGCCGATAACTTTGTTTTCTCTCCGGTTCGCGGGCGAAATCGCGCGAAATCATTCGAATTGGTGCCCGCAGCGCGCGCCGGTATTTCAATGGGGATGAAGCTCCCCGATCCCATCCGCACCATCGTCACCAGCGAAGCCGCGCTGCTCGGCTGGTTCGAGGCGGCCCGGCCCGGCGAGCGCTTCACCTATCACATCGGCCACCTGGCAGTGGATCGCGCGCGGGAGACCTCGGGCCTGGCCGCAGGTGCGCGCGAGGTGCTCGGCCGCGTCGCCGATCGCGTCATGGCGCTGGTCGGGCAGGACATGCTGATCGCCGTCCAGCAGCGGCTCGACGATGGCCGCATGGCCTATCTCGCGATCAAGGCCAAGGCGGGCATGCGCCCCGCCGGGAGGGGCGCGCGATGACGGCCCGCCCGGCACTCGACGACATCCGGCACATGCCGGTGAGCGATCTGATCGTTCTGCCGGCGGAGCAGCTGGCTCGGCTCCGCCGCGAAGCCCGCATGGCCTGCGAAACAGCCGCCCGCCTCGAGCGGTGGCTCGACGGCGTCGCCCGGATCCAGGGAGGAGCATGATGGCGCTCAAGATCGTCACGGCCGACGAGCGTCTGGCCGAAGCCAACAACAAGACTACCCTCGCGATCTTCGGACCGAGCGGTGTCGGCAAGACCTCGCTGCTCAAGACGCTGCCCGCGCGCGAGACGCTCTGCATCGATCTCGAAGCGGGCATGAAGTCGGTCCAGGACTGGCCTGGCGACAGCATCCCCGTGCGCACGTTCGGAGACGCGATCGACATCGGCTGCCTCGTGGGCGGCGTCGATCCCGCGGTGCCGCCGGACGGGTTCTTCTCAGAGGCCCACTACCAGCACCTGGCTGCGACCAATCCGGATCTGGTCCGCCTGATCGCATCCAAGCGGATCATCTTCGTCGACAGCATCACGGACCTGACGCGCCAGGCGATGGCCTGGGCGCGGATGCGGCCGGAGGCCTTCTCGGAGAAGACCGGCAAGCCCGATACCCGCGGCGCCTACGGGCTTCTCGCGCGCGAGGTCATCGGGCTCCTGAAGCATCTGCAGCACGCGCAAGCGAAGACCGTGATCTTCGTCGGCATCCTGGAGAAGGTCACCGACGAGTTCAGCCGCGCCGTGTGGCAGCCGCAGATGGAGGGCGGCAAGGCCGGCCGCGAGCTGCCGGGCATCGTCGACCAGGTCATCAGCATGAGCTTCTTCAGTGTCGACGGCGACGGCTGGCGGCACGAGCCGGAGCGCGGCGAGACGCGGCGCCTCGTCTGCCGCGCCGGCAATCCGTTCGGCCTCCCCGCCAAGGACCGCTCCGGCCGCCTCGACGTGACCGAGCCGCCCGACCTCGGCGCCCTCCTCTCCAAGATCAACTCGACCACGAAAGGATGAATCCCATGACCTTCGACATGAACGACGCTGAGCCGCAGAAGACCGGCGAGCTCATCCCGGACGGCACCTTCGCCAAGGTGGCGATGGCGATCCGCAAGGGCGGCACCGACGGCCAAGCCGAGATCGATCGCGGCCTGCTCAAGGCCTCGAACGCGCCCGGCAGCGACGTGCTCATGCTCGACTGCGAGTTCACGATAGCCGAGGGCCCGCATGCCCGGCGCAAGTTCTGGCAGATGTTCACCGTCCAAGGCGGCAAGGTGGACGAGCATGGCGTCTCGATCGGCTGGAAGATCTCCAAAAGCACCTTCCGCGCCATGATCGACTCGGCGCTCGACCTCGATCCCGCCGACATGAGCGAGGCGGCGAAGGCGAAGCGCATCCTGCGCGGTCTCGCCGACCTCAATGGCATCACCTTCGTCGCCAAGATCAAGATCGAGCCCTCCGAGGATCCCCGCTACGGCGACAGCAACAAGCTCGACCGCGTGGTCCTGCCGAGCGAGCCGGAATGGCGCAAGGTGATGGACGGCGAGGCTGTGCCTGCGAGCCCGAGCACCCGCGCCCGCCCGAAGTCCGCTGCGCCGGCGGCGCAGCCGGCCTGGAACCAGGCGGCTCCCGCACAGCCGCCGGCGCAGGCCGCCGCCCCGGCCTGGGCGAACGCGGGCGCGTCCGCGCCGCAGCAGCCAGCCGCCAAGCCGGCCGGGCCCGCCTGGCTCAACAGCTGACCGCCATGACCGATGACGAGTGGCAGGCGCACGTGACGCGCGAAGCGGCAAAGGAGGTCGGCAAATGGCTCGAAGGGCGCGGAAGGCTCAATCAGCCCGTCGCCGCCCTCACCATGGCCGACCTCGAGGCCATGGCCTCGAATGCGATCTCCCGCTTCATCGTCCTGGCCTCGCAGCGGATCAAGGAGCAGCCAGCCGGCAACGAGGACCTGACCCGGCTCTTGCTCGGGTAGAGCCCTGCGCCCTGTGCGGGCGTCAGGCGCGCGGCTTCGGCTACGTCCACCGGCTGCAGTGGGACCGATTTCCGCACCACCGCTTCTGCTCGATGCCCTGCCTCGACGCCGGCTCGGCCCTCGCGAACAGGAACAACGGAATGATCGACAAGACCGACATGGAGATCCGCGCGATCAAGGATGCCCGGCGCTTCCTGGCCGAGGCGCTGACCGAGCTCGGCCTGATGGCGCCCTTTCATGACCGCAGCGCGGCCGAGATCGACCGCATCATCGAGGCCTGCATCGATGGGTTCCAGGAGTCGATCCGTCGCCAGTCCGAGGAAGGGACGCGCAGCGACGAGCTGAACGATCCGATCCCTTTTTGAGGAGGCCGGCCGCCATGATGGATCTGAACCATGACGGTCCGGCCGGAAACTGGCTGGCGCTGCTCGCGGCGGCGGAAGCCAACGCCGAGACGGAGTTCGAGATCGAATTCTGCGCCAGCCTGCGCGAGAAGCTGGACGCCTACGGCGATCGCGCCCGTCTGACGCCCGCACAGGAATACAAGCTGCGCTGCATCGCTGAAGCCGGCGGCTTCTGGGAGCGCAGCGCATGATCGATCTGAACCACGGCTCGGGCGCCGTCTACGGCGCCACCATCACCGACGAGACGGCGACCCGCATCAATGCGCTTGTCGACGGCGCCCTCGTCGAGCGCCATCGCCGGCAGCCTCCGCGCGACTATCTCGGGGCAAGCCGCATCGGCGAGCCCTGTGCGCGCCGGCTCGTCTATGAGATCAGCCATGCACCCCCGGACGAGGGCCGCGAGTTCGACGGCACCATTTTGCGCATCTTCGAGGCCGGTCATCGCTTCGAGACGCTGTCGATCGGCTGGCTGCGTGCCGCAGGCTTCGATCTCTGGACAGAGCGCCGCGACGGCGGCCAGTTCGGGTTCTCGGCCGCGGGCGGCCGGCTGCGCGGCCATATCGACGGCGTCATCGTCGGCGGGCCCGATGTCGGCATCGCCTGGCCGGCTCTCTGGGAGCACAAGGCGCTCAACGCCAAATCCTGGAACGACCTCGTCAAGCGGGGCCTGGCGGTCTCGAAGCCGATCTACTTCGCCCAGGCCCAGCTCTACATGGCCTACATGGAGCTCGCGGTCGCGCTCTTCACCGCGATCAACAAGGACACCCAGGCGCTCTATCACGAAGCCGTCGCCTTCGATCCGGCTGAGGCCCAAGGGCTCTCCGACAAGGCGGTAGAGATCATTCGCGCGGCAGAAGCCGGGGAGCTGCCGCCGCGCATCGCCGCGGCATCGGACTTCTATCTCTGCCGCCTCTGTCCTTATCAGCGACGCTGCTGGGAGGGCGCGCCATGACCTTCACGCCCTCCGCGCTCCAGGCGAAGGCCATCGAGGCGATCAAAGACTGGTTCACGAACCGCACGGCGGAGAACCAGGTGTTCCGGGTCTTCGGCTATGCGGGGACCGGAAAGACGACAATCACCAAGCACGCCATCGCCGAGCTGGGATTGGACGAGGGCGTCCTCTATGCCGCCTTCACCGGCAAGGCAGCGCTGGTCATGACCCGCAAGGGCACGCCGGCCTCGACCATCCATTCGCTGATCTACCGCGTCTCGGAGGCGACCCCGGCCGAGATCGAGCGGATCAAGCAGGAGATCGCCGACCTCAGGGCGAAGCTGACCGCCATGGGTACCGCCGAGCGCCTGTTTGCGGACTCGCAGCTGCGCTCGCTCGAGCTCCGCCTTGCCGACATCCACAAGCCGCGCTTCGTGCTCAATGAGCAGTCGGCCCTGCGCGACGCCAAGCTCCTCGTGCTCGACGAGGTGTCGATGGTCGGCGACGACATGGCGCGCGACCTCCTCGCCTTCGGCAAGCCGGTCCTGGTGCTGGGTGATCCCGGCCAGCTCCCGCCGGTCAAGGGCGAAGGCGCCTTCACCAAGGATGCGCCCGACGTCCTGCTCACCGAGGTTCACCGGCAGGCGGGCGACAGCGCCATCATCCGCTTGGCCACGCTCGCGCGCGAAGGCAAGCCGATCCCCTACGGCGAGCACGATGCCTTCGTGTGGAAGATGCACAGGCACGACATTGCGCCCGAGCAGATGCTGCGCGGCGGCCAGGTCATCTGCGGGCGGAACGCGACCCGCATCCAGCTCAACCTTGCCATGAAACGCGCGGCCGGCTTCGAGGGTGTCTATCCCATCGGGCGCGGCGAGAAGATCATCTGCCTGAAGAACCGCAATGACCTTGGCCTCGTCAACGGCATGTTCCTCGACCTCACCGAGATCGAGGACGAGGACGAACTCTCCTTCACCGCGATTATCGACACGGAGGATGGCGAGAAGATCGGGGGCGCCAATGGAACCCGCGAGCGTTTCCGCATCTACAAGGGGCATTTCGATGAGCACGTCGCGCCCGACCGCGAGCGCGAGCGGCGCGATCACTGGAAGAAGAAGACGCTGATCGAGGCGGTCTGGGGCTGGGCCATCACCTGCCACAAGTCCCAGGGCTCGCAATGGGAGAACGTGGTCGTCTTCGACGACGGTCTCGCGCGCACCGCCGAGGACCGCGCCCGCTGGCTCTACACCGCCATCACCCGCGCCGAACGCGGCCTCGTGATCCTCGATTGAGGCGCGCGCATGATCGATCTCAACGACGCGAACGCTCCTCCGCCCCGCTTCGATCTCGATGCGATCGCCGCACGCCTGCGGGACAGCGCGGCGATCTGGGTGCCGCAGCACTTCCCCAACGGGAGGCGTGAAGGCGACGAATGGCGGCTCGCCAACATCCGCGGCGATGCCCCGCGCAAGAACGGCTCCTGCGTCATCGCGCTCAAGGGCGAGCGTGCCGGGGACTGGATCGATTTCGACGGCGGCAATGGCGGCGGCCCCCTGAGCACGCTTGCGGAGGCGACCGGCTACGCCGGGCACCAGCTGTTCGCCTATGCGGCCGAGCTGGCAGGCGAAGCCTCATTTGCGGCACGCCCGAGAAAGAAGGCTCCGCGCCAATCATCCGACGACATGGCGCGAGAGATCGCCTTCATCCTGTCGGGCGCACATCCGATCGCCGGCACGCATGCGGCAGCATATCTCGCCGCCCGCGGCCTCGCGCTGCCGCCCTCGTCCGGCCTCCTCTTCCATGACGATCTCGCGCATTGGGAGGCGAAGCGCGGCTTCCCCGGCATGGTCGCCATTGTGCGCAACGCCAGTGGCGCTCAGGTTGCGCTCCATCGCACCTATCTCGACCCAGCCATGCCAGCCAAAGCCGACGTATCGCCGGCGCGCAAGACGCTCGGGCCAGTCGGCGGCGGCGCCGTGCGGCTGGCCGAGCCGCACGACGGCCTCATCGCTCTGACGGAGGGCATCGAGACGGCCCTCGCGGTGATGACCGCATGCCCGGATCTGCCGGCCTGGGCGACGTTGTCCGCCTCCGGCATGGAGAGCATCGACCTCCCGCACGGCATCGCGCGTGTCGTGCTGCTCGCCGACCATGACGACGCCGGGCGCCGCGCCGCCGAGACAGCCGCCGCGAAGCTTGCGATGGAGGGCCGCGAGGTTTCCATTGCCCTGCCGCCCCGCGAAGGCGACGACTTCAATGACCTGCTCCTGCGCGAAGGCCCAGAAGCGGTCAGGGCGGCCATCGATGCTGCCGTGGCCTGGGGCGGAGACAGTGCCTTGCACGCCGGCGGCGAAGGCACTCAGCAGCTTGAAATGGACCCCGTCATCGGCGCCACGGCGCCGGAACCCGACGAGGTTGCGCGCACCGCCGCAACCTATCCGCTGCCCTTCATCGAGGGCGTTGAGCTTCGCTACTTCCGCACGCGAAAGGGCGATGTCCTCGTCCACCGCAATGCCGGCAAGGATAAGGATGGCCACACCATCTGGCGCGTGGTCGCGAGCCCCTTCGGCATCCCCGCCCGGCTCCGCTATCTCGACCAGGAGGGGACCTATGGTCTGCGCCTGCTCGTCCGCGACATGCAGGGCGAGCCGCGCGCCGTCGACTTTCCGCGCGCCGGCCTCGCCCGCCAGGGTGCGCAGGAGATCCGCTCCGCTCTCTTCGCCGCGGGCCTGCGGAGCTATGGCGATGGCGACCAGGTCGCGCTGGCGGTCCTCAAGGCGGCCGATCCGCGGGACGAGATCCTCGTCGTCAGCCGGCCCGGCTGGCACCGGCTCGATGGCTGCGACCGTCCGGTCTTCGTGACGCCGGCGGGCCGGGCGATCGGCGATGCGCCGGCCTCCACGCTGGAGCTGGTCGCCAACGCCCGCTACGACACCGTGCGCGGCAGTCTCGACGGCTGGATGGCCGCGGCGGCTGCCGCGGCATCCGTGCAGGGCTGTCCGCATTTCCTCCTCGGCGTGCTCGCCGGATTCTGCGGTGTCGTGCAGTCGCTCGCCGGCCTCGACAGCTGCGGCATCAACCTCTCCGGCCTCTCGTCGAGCGGCAAGACCACCGCCCAGCGCCTCGCCGTCTCCGCTTGGACCTCGACCGCCATCGGCGCCGGACTGCTGCAGTCGATGCGCTCGACCGAGAACGCCATCGAGGTCTTCGCCCAGGCGGCGAGCGGCACCGTCCTCGCCCTAGACGAGCTCGCCCACGCCGACGGCCGGGCGATCGCCAAGCTCATCTACGCCATCGCCGGCGGCCAGGGAAAGGCGCGCATGACGGCCGGCGCCATCCTCAAGCAGCGCTATGCCTGGTCGACCTACGCGCTGCTCTCCAGCGAGTGCTCGCTGGAAGAGAAGGTGCGCGCCGATGGCGCGTCCTGGATCGCCGGCATGGCGGTACGCATCCTCGATGTCGACGTGACGGAGGTGGACCGCTCGGTGCCGGCGGCCAGGCTCAAGGCGATCGCCGACGCCGAGAGCCACTGCGGCCATGCCGGACCCGCCTTCGTCGAGCGGCTGGTCGCAGCGAAACTCCACCATGCGCCCGACGCGCTGCGCGACCGCATTCTCGAACAGGCGCGTGAGCTTGCCGGCGACCGTGCCGATTCCGCACGGCTTAGAGCGGCGACCTGCCTGGCTCTCCCGCTCGTCGCCGGCAGGCTCGCCCAGGACTTCGATCTCCTGCCCTGGTCGATCGACATCGATGCGCCGGTCCGCTGGGCCTGGGAGCGCTTCGAGAAGTCCTCCGATGCCGAGGCGCTCACCCCCGACGAGCAGGGCATCGCGAGCCTGCGCGCCTGGATCGCGGAACGCTGGGACGTCACCATCAAATCCGTCGACATCGGCGTCGAGAGCTTCGACCGCAAGCTGAACAACCGCGAGGCCGTCGCCTGGTACGACGACGCGGCCATCTACGTGCCCGCCCAGCGCCTGCGCGAAGCAGCGGGTGAGACGCTGAAGACCCAGCAGATCGTCAAGGCGCTCGCCGACCGGGACCTGCTGGCGACGCGCCAGGATCAGCGGCGCGCCACCGTGCGGTGGGTTCCGAAGATCGGCCGCATCGACGCCTACGCGCTCAAGCGCTCCGAGTTCGGCCGCCGCTCGGCCTGGACCGACCACGGAATGCAGGAGGACGAGGCATGACGGCGCGCGCCCATCCGCGCCCGCGCGCTGTGGCAACTGTGGCACCTGTGGCCACGCATGGGCGTGTGGCCATTGTGGCACCTGTGGCCACTCCAGCCGCGCCGGGCACCCGAGCAGGCATTCCAGTGGCCACACTTGCCACACGGCAAATCGCTGTGGCCACTGCTAACGCATTGATGAACAAGAGTAGTTGCCACACTTTCCACCGTGGCCACAGCCGAGGGACAAATATAGGGAGTCCTTGTCCCTTCCGTTCGCGGGGAGAGACGCGGAGGGGTCGCGCGTCAATTTTATCTCTAGGAAGTGGAAAGTGTGGCAACTGTGGCCACTCGCCTTTGTCTTCAAGGGCTTATCAGTGGCCACATGAAATTCCGATGTGGCAACTGTGGCCACTGGCGAAGATCGCCCGCCCTTCCACACATTTCCGCCGTCGCCGGTCATCGACGCCGAACCTTGTGGCGACGAGCGCGCCGCCACGGCAACGCGTCCGCGATCCTCCTGCCGATCGGAGATCCCGAGCCAAGCGGACGACGACGGCCAGCTCCGCCAAGAACCCGACCGTCGCCGTCCTGACCACAACGATCCCGATCACGGAGACCATCATGGCTTCGACGACTCTGACCGCGGCGTGTGCGGATGCAAGCCTGCCGGCGGTCGGCATGGCGCCGCCGCTCAGCGCCATCCTCTCTCTCGACCTCGGCACCACCATGGGGTGGGCCGTGCGCATGGCCGACGGAGCCATTCACAGTGGCGCCGTCTCCTTCCGCCCGAGCCGCTATGACGGCGGTGGCATGCGCTACCTGCGCTTCCGCAGATGGCTCGACGGTCTCGCCCGCGATGCCGGTGGTCCCGGTGCGGTCTATTTCGAGGAAGTCCGGCGGCACGTCGGCACCGATGCGGCGCATCTCTACGGCGGCTTTCTGGCGACACTGACCGCCTGGTGCGAACAGCGCAGCGTCGCTTACGAGGGCGTGCCGGTCGGGACCATCAAGCGCCACGTCACCGGCAAGGGGAACGCCGACAAGGCGGCGGTGATGACAGCCGTCCGTGCACGGGGCTTTGCGCCCGCCGACGACAACGAGGCCGACGCCATCGCCATCCTGCTCTGGGCGATTGAGACGCACGGGGGCGTGCGATGACCGCCGAGATGCTGCTGAAGCACGCCGTCGCGGTAGTCGCCAATCGGCGTGAGACCTACGGCTGTCCCCGCACCAGCATGGAAACGATCGCGAAGCGCTGGTCGCTCACTCTCGGGCACACGGTGACCCCGGCGCAGGTGGCGCTCTGCCTCATCGACCTCAAGCTCGCGCGCCTCGCGCACGATCCGGCGCACTTCGACAGCATGGTCGATGTCGCCGGCTATGCCGCCGTCCTGCGGGAGGTGGCACGGTGAGGTGGTTTCCGAAAGGCTATGGCGGGGAGCGCCGATCCGCCGAAGAGATCAAGCGCGAGGGTTGGCGCGAGCAGGGTCTGCTCGCCGTTGCGGTCGATGACGAGCGGCTCACGTGGCCCGAGCGCGAGCTCATTCGCCAGCTTGGCGAGCGGCTTTACGGCCGGCGCGCGTCCCAGGAGGCGCGCCATGGCTGAGGCACGCTGGACGCCGTCGCTGGTCGAGGAGCGGCTCGCCGAGGCGGCAAGCGTGCTCAAGCGGCTGCCCGAGCCGAAGTTGCAGGGCTATTACAATCTCTGGCCACGGATCATCTACGAGTTCAGCGATCTGGTGGGACAGGAGCCCAGGCCGATGCGTGTGCTGCCGTCCCCCGCAGCGATCAGCCGCATGGAGGAGACGCTGACCTGGACCGTCGGGCTCGCCCCCGTCGACGGCAAGATCGTCTGGATGCGCGCCTTCGGCGAGCGCTGGAAGACCATCTGCTGGACGGTGGGGCTGCAGCGCTCCGCCGCCCACGAGCACTGGCTCTATGCGCTCTGCGTGATCGCGTGGCGGCTTAATGGGCGGCGGCTCAATCGCAATCATTCGCGGCGCAAAGTGATCGAGATGACCGGAGCGGCGAAGTGCTGAGAAGCAAAGAGAAAGGTGTCCGGCGGACACTTTTCGCTCGGACAAAATCGGTCGGATCGGCGTAGATTTCGGTCATGCTCAGGTAAGCCGCGCGCGGATGGCGCCGATCGGCGCGAAGCGCGGGTCCTCCCTGGCCGAGATCGTATGCTGGCGGCAATGGCCCGGAAGCTCGCTACCGCCAGCGACGAAAACCGAGTTACCAGTTACCACCCGACCATTGGCCTCCCTAGGCGCTACAGGCGCGCGGGCGGCGCGGATTCTGGCTTGGCCATAGGCGGTAACCCAACGTGGTAACCCGCCCGCCCGGTTACCACCCCCAACCAATAGTCGCCCCTACCGCCCGAAACCATCATGCCGCCTCGGTTGCCCGACAGCGTCGAGCATTGGCCGCTCGACCGGCTGCGCGCTTACGTGCGCAATCCACGCACGCACTCCGACGAGCAGGTGGCGCAGATTGCGGCGAGCATCGTCGAGTTCGGCTGGACCAACCCAGTGCTGGTCGCAGGCGACGGCACCGTGATCGCCGGGCATGGCCGCCTCGAGGCGGCGCGCCGTCTCGGGCTCGATGCCGTGCCGGTCGTGGTGCTCGACCACCTGAGCGAGGCGCAGCGCCGGGCCTATGTGATCGCAGACAACAAGCTGGCGCTCAACGCCGGCTGGAACGAGGAGCTGCTCGCGGCCGAGCTGCATGCGCTGAACGGCGACGGCTTCGACCTGGCGCTGACCGGTTTCGACGAGGCCGAGCTCGATCGGCTGATGGCGCCGCTCGACGACACGGATGCAATGTCGTCGGACGGCGACACCGAAGAGGGCGGCGACGCGGACGATGCGCCCGAGCCGCCGCGCAACCCGGTCAGCCGGTCGGGTGATCTCTGGCGGCTCGGCGATCATCGGCTGCTCTGTGGCGACAGCACGGACGCGGAGTCTGTTGCCCGGATCATGGATGGCGAGCGCGCGTCGCTGCTGTTCACGAGCCCGCCCTATGGCAACCAGCGGAACTACACGACCGGTGGGATCGGCGATTGGGATGCGCTGATGCGCAGCGTCTTCGGCCACCTCGCAGAGGTAATGGCCGGGGACGGACAGGTGCTCGTCAATCTCGGCCTCGTCCACCGCGACAACGAGTGGCAGCCCTATTGGGAGGGCTGGCTCGCCTGGATGCGGAGCCAAGGCTGGCGGCGCTTCGGCCTCTACGTCTGGGACCAGGGGCCGGGCCTGCCCGGCGACTGGAACGGCCGGCTCGCACCCGCGTTCGAGCTTCTCTTCCACTTCAACCGCCTCGCGCGGAAGCCCAACAAGATCGTGCCCTGCAAGTGGGCCGGGCACATCAACGACAGCCACGGCGGCATGCGTGCCAAGGACGGCACCGTGGGCGCGTGGACGCATGCCGGCCAGGGCGTCCAGGAGACGCGCATCCCCGACAACGTCCTGCGTATCACGCGGCACAAGGCGCGCGGCATCGAGACCGAGCACCCGGCGGTGTTCCCGGTGGCGCTGCCCGAGTTCGTCATGAGCACCTACTCGGCGGAGGGCGACGTGGTATTCGAGCCGTTCGCGGGATCCGGCACGACGATCATTGCGGGCGAGCGAACGGGGCGCTCCGTGCGCGCCATCGAGCTTGCGCCGGAATACGTCGACGTCGCGCTCCTGCGCTGGCGCCAGCTGTTTCCCGGAACCAAGGTCGTCCTCGACGGGGACGGCCGGGCCTTCGAAGCGATCGCCACCGAGCGCGGCGTCGACTTTCACGATGCAGCCTGATCATCTGCAGGTCGAGCAGTGGCCGATCGAGCGGCTGCTGCCCTATGCGGCGAACGCCCGGACCCATCCGGAGGACCAGGTCGCCCAGATCGCTGGATCGATCGCCGAGTTCGGCTTCAACGTCCCGTGCCTCGTGGATGAGCGCGGCGTGCTGGTGGCCGGCCACGGCCGCTTGCTGGCGGCCCGGCGCCTCGGCCTTGCGGAGGTTCCGGTCATCCGGCTGGGCCATCTGACCGACGCCCAGGCGCGCGCGTTCCGGATCGCCGACAACCAGATCGCGCTCAATGCCGGATGGGACGACGCGATGCTCGCCGCGGAGGTGGCGCGCCTGAAGGAGGATGGGATCGATCTCGAACTCCTGGGCTTCGGAGAGGACGAGCTCGACCGCCTGCTCGATGACCTGAACGGGACCGATGGTGCGACGGACGGCGAGGACGACGTTCCGGAGCCGCCTGTGGAACCCGTCACCCGCCCGGGCGACCTCTGGCGGCTCGGGAAGCATCGGCTGCTCTGCGGCGACGCCACCAGCGCCAGCGACGTCGAGAGGCTGCTCGCCGGAGCGGTCCCGCATCTGATGGTGACGGACCCGCCCTACGGGGTCGCGTACGATCCCTCCTGGCGCAATGAGGCCGGCGTGTCGGCGACCGCGCGCACCGGCCGTGTCTCCAATGATGATCGCGCCGACTGGCGCGCGGCCTGGGCGCTATTCCCGGGCGATGTCGCCTATGTCTGGCATGCGGGCGTCCATGCGCGCATCGTCGCTGAGAGCCTGGAAGCGAGCGGGCTCATGATCCGTTCGCAGATCATGTGGGCGAAGCCGCGCTTCGTGCTCGGGCGTGGCGATTATCACTGGCAGCACGAGCCGTGCTTCTATGCGGTCCGCAAGGGCGCGAACGGGCACTGGCAGGGCGCGAGAGACCAGTCGACGCTGTGGACGATCGGCAGCGGCGGCGACGAGGACGAAGCGACCACGCACGGCACGCAGAAGCCGGTCGAGTGCATGCGCCGGCCGATCGTCAACAACAGCAAGCGCGGCGATCTCGTCTACGAGCCCTTCGCCGGCAGCGGCACGACCGTCGTCGCCGCGGAGAGCATCGGACGAGTCTGCCTCGCGCTGGAGATCGACCCGCGCTACTGCGACGTGATCGTCGAGCGGTGGCAGGCGTCCACGGGATCGCCCGCGATTCTCGATGGCGATGATCGAAGCTTTGCGGACGTGAAGGACGAGCGGGCGGCGGCGTGAGGCAGTCGCGCACCATGTCGCTGGTCGAGGCGATCGCTAACGTGGGCATCGGTTTCGGCGTGGCGGTGCTGGCCCAGATCGCGGTGTTCCCGCTGTTCGGGCTCGACGTGCCGTTCACCGACAACTTGGCTATCGGCGCGATCTTCACGGGCATGTCGATCATGCGCTCCTACGCGCTGCGCCGCCTGTTCGAGGCGATCCGCGTTCGGAGCAGTGAGACGACCACCGCCGGGCAGTGAGCCCGGCGGTGGGATGCAGCCGAGTGGCTCAGCTCAACGGCTGGCCGCGGTAGCGGTGGATGAGCCGCTGGACGGTGTCGTCGTCGTTCTCGCCCGGAAGGCGATGCGCTTCGAGCCGCTCGTAGGTGTCGTCCTCGATCGGCACCGTCCAGGTGCCGTCCGGCTGTCGCGTCGCCGTCGAGCGGAAGGGCAAGAGGGCGGCTTCGGTGATCGCCCGGTAGGTAGCGTCACTGACCTTGATGGTCCTCATCGGCGCCTCCCTCAATCCGCGATCCGGTAGACTCGTCCGCGGCCCTCGACCTTCCCGGAGGTCACGTCGAGCCCGAGCTTCTTCTTGAGCGCGCCGGCGATGGCGCCGCGCACGGTGTGGGCCTGCCAGCCGAAGGCGGCGACGATCTCCTCTATGCTGGCGCCTTCCGGTCGCTTCAGCATGCCGATCAGCTGCGCCTGCTTGCTGCCCTCGCGGGTCTTGCGCGCCGGCGCGGCCGTGGTCGACACGGGCGCGGGCTCGGCAGGCTCTGTGGCCTCGGTGCCGGCGGTCTCGTCCGTGCCCGCCGTGCCGCCCGCAGGCGCGTCGTCGGGCTCGATGCCGAGGGCTTCAAGCGCGGCGTCGGTCGCCACCAGCGTGATGCCGTGGCCGTCGCCGGCTTCGCGCCAGATCGGGTCCCCGCGCTTTGCATCGACTTCCGCGATCAGGCCCTTGGCGGCAAGACTCTCGACGACCTTCGCGGCCGCGCCGCCCTTAAGGCGGTCGGGAAGCGGCAGGATGAGTCGATCGTCCCGCTGGCACGCAGCCGAGAGGATCACGAGTTGCGTATCTGAGAGTTTGGGCATTGGGGCAGTCCTTCTGCTGAAGGGGGCCGGGACCATCCTGGCCCTCCTACTGCCCCGAGCCCCGCCGGCTCCGCCGGTCGGGGCAGAGGCGGGAAACCGCGCTGCTATTCGGCGTGCTCGCCCTCCTTGAAAGCCGCGTCTGTGATGCGCTTCAGCAGTTCGGCGTAGTGTGAAAGCGTCCCGACGTGCCCCCAGTTGATCTCGTCGGGGCTGGTGTCGAAGTGGTCGTCGCTGAGGGCCCTGAGCCGGTCGAGCATCGCGTCGATCTCCGCCTTCTTCGCGATGAAGGCATCGAGGGCGGTTGGCTTATGCCGGTTGTGGCGCATGGCGGTCTCCATCGTTTGTGCCGCCATAGAGGCGCTGCTTCGGCCCGGAGCCAAGCGGATAAGTGCATCATTTGATTGCTTTTTCCGGGCCAGAGCGATCATCGGACCAAGGTTATGGGGATCTCGATCCGCGCCTATGCGAGGGCCCGCGGCGTCAGTCACGTGGCGGTGCTCAAGGCCGCCAAGGCCGGCCGCATTCCGCTGGAGCCGGACGGCACCATCGATCCCGCCAAGGCCGATGCGGCCTGGGCGCGATCGACCGAGCCCGGGCGGTCGCGTGCCAAGCCGGAGAAGCTGAAGCCCGTCGCCGAAGCGGCGGTCGGTTCGGTGCGCGAGACGCTGAAGGAGCAGGGGCTGCCCGCGAGCGGCAGCGTGACCTTCGTGCAGGCGCGCACGGCGCACGAGATCGCCAAGGCGCATCTCGCGCGGCTCCGGCTGCAGGAACGCAAGGGCGAGCTCGTCGACCGGGCGCGAGCAACGGCGCTCGTGTTCCGGCTCGCGCGCGAGGAGCGGGACGCCTGGGCGAACTGGCCAGCGCGGATCGCTGCCCTGATGGCGGCCGAGCTCGGTGTCGAGGCGCACCCGATGCAGAAGCTTCTGGAGACGCATGTCCGTTCACACCTCGCCGAGCTCGCCGAGGTCCGGCCCGAGTTTCGCTAGCGCGGAGCCTCGGTTCGATGACCTGTTCGCCTTCGAGGGTGCGGAGGAGCTTTGGCAATCGTGGCGCGACGGGCTCACGCCGGACCCGCTGCTCGATGTCTCTGAATGGGCGGACCAACACCGTTTCCTGAGCCCGCGGGCCTCGGCCGAGCCGGGGCGCTATCGCACCGATCGCACGCCTTATATGCGCGCGATCGTGGATGCGCTGTCGCCGTCGCATCCCGCCCGGCGTGTCGTCTTCATGAAGGCGGCACAGGTGGGTGCGACCGAGGCCGGCAACAACTGGATCGGCTACGTCATCCACCACGCGCCGGGGCCGATGCTCAGCGTCCAGCCGACGGTCGAGCTCGCCAAGCGCTTCTCGCGCCAGCGCATCGACCCGCTGATCGCCGAGAGCCCGTCCTTGCGCGAGCGGGTGAAGCCGGCGCGCTCGCGCGATGCCGGCAACACGGTGCTGTCGAAGGAGTTCCCGGCCGGGCTTCTGGTCATCACCGGCGCCAACTCGGCAGTCGGCCTGCGCTCGATGCCGGCGCGGTACCTGTTTCTCGACGAGGTCGATGCCTATCCGCCCTCGGCCGACGAGGAAGGCGATCCGGTCGCGCTCGCCGAGGCGCGCACACGCACCTTCTCCTGGCGGAGCAAGGTGTTCATGACCTCGACGCCGACGATCCACGGGATCTCGCGCATCGAGCGCGAGTACGAGGTGTCCGACCAGCGCCGCTTCTTCGTGCCATGCCCCCATTGCGCTCATCGCCAGTGGCTCAGGTTCGAGCGGCTGAAGTGGGACAAGGGCAGGCCGGAGACGGCGCACTACCTGTGCGAGGCCTGCGACGGCGCAATTCAAGAGCACCACAAGACGGCGATGCTGATTGCCGGCGAGTGGCGGCCGACGGCCGAGCCTTCCGATCCGGCGACGATCGGCTTTCACCTTTCGGCCCTCTACTCGCCGGTCGGCTGGCTCTCCTGGGAGGCGATCGCGCGCATGTGGGAGGCGGCCACCACCGACGAGGCCAGGCGCAGCTTCAAGAACGGCGTGCTCGGCGAGACCTGGATCGAGACCGGCGAGGCGCCCGACTGGCAGCGGCTTTACGAGAGGCGCGAGGACTTCGCCGTCGGCACGGTGCCGGCCGGCGGGCTGTTTCTGACGGCGGGGGCCGACGTCCAGAAGGACCGGATCGAGGTCTCGGTCTGGGCGTGGGGGCGGGGCCTCACCAGCTGGCTTGTCGACCACATCGTGATCGACGGCGGCCCAGAACACGCTTCAGCCTGGGCGGAGCTCTCCGCGCTCCTCGACCGCACCTGGCCGCATGCCCATGGGCAGCGGCTCGGCCTTGCCAAGCTCGGCATCGACACCGGCTATGAGGCGCCGGCCGTTTACGCTTGGGCGCGCCAGGCCGGCTTCGCGCAGGTGGCACCCGTGAAGGGCGTCGAGGGATTCAACCGCGCCGCACCCGTGGTCGGGCCGAGCTATGTCGACGTGACGACGAGCGGCCGCAAGCTTCGCCGCGGCGCGCGGCTATGGACGGTGGCCGTCGCCACCTTCAAGAGCGAGACCTACCGGTTCCTGCGGCTCGGCTGGCCGACGGAGGACGAGCTCGCCGAGGGGGCGCAGTACCCCGCCGGCTATGTCCATCTGCCGAAAGGGACGGAGGCCGAGTGGGTCAAGCAGCTCGTCGCCGAGCAGCTGGTGACCGTCAAGACCCGCCGCGGCTTCCAGCGCCTCGAATGGCAGAAGCTGCGCGAGCGCAACGAGGTGCTGGACTGCCGGGTCTACGCCCGCGCCGCCGCCTGGATCGCCGGCATCGACCGCTGGAGCGAAGCGACTTGGCGCGACCTCGAGGCCCAGGTCGCGGCGAAGGATGGCGAGAGCGGAACGATGCCGGAGGCAGACGATCCGTCTGCGGAGCCGGACTCCTCCGAGACGCCCTCGGCGGGCCTCCTGCGGCGTGAGCGCCGGCCGCGCGGCCGGAGGGTGTTCACGCCGAGCTACTTGAGCTGAGACCGACATCATGAACCTCGAAGAGATGATCGCGCGCCGCGATGCCCTGCTAGCGGCCCGTTTCCGCGGCGTGCGCACCGTCGAGATCGAAGGTCGGCGCATCACCTATGCGACCGATGCCGAGATGGCCGCGGCGCTTGCCGACCTCGAGCGGCGCATCGCCGAGACCCAGGCGGGGGCCCGGCGCCGGATCGTGCGCACCGCGGCGAGCAAGGGGTTGTGACCGGCATGCTCGGCATGATGCGGCGCTGGCGCCGGCAGGTCGGCGCCTTCATCGGCGGCTTCGAGGCCGGTGAGGCGAGCCGCAGGCTGCGGCACTTCCAGCCGAGTCGGGCGCATCTCAACACGCTGATCGCCGCCGCCGGCGCCGACATCACCGCGCGCGCCCGTTGGCTCGTGCGCAACAACGGCTATGCGGCGAACGCGATCGAGAGCTGGGCCGGCAACGTGGTCGGCGACGGCATCAAGCCGTCGTCGCTGATCGCCGATGCCGATCTCAAGGCGCGCGTGCAGCGGCTCTGGCTCGACTGGACCGACGACAGCGACGCGGAGGGGTTCACCGACTTCTACGGCCAGCAGCGGCGCGCCGCGCGCGAGGTGTTCATCGCGGGCGAGGTGTTCCTCCGCTTCCGCCCACGCCGTCCCGAGGACGGGCTCGCGGTGCCGCTGCAACTGCAGATGATCCCGTCCGAGATGCTGCCGCTCAGTCGCAACGAGCAGCTTTCCGGCGGCAATGTCGTCCGCCAGGGCATCGAGTTCGACCGCATCGGCAGGCGCGTCGCCTACCACTTCCTGCGCCGCCATCCCGGCGACGCGACCGACCCGGGCCTCTCCGGTGAGACGGTGCGGGTGCCGGCGTCCGAGATCGTCCACGTCATCGATCCGGTGGATGCGGGGCAGCTCCGCGGTATCTCCCGTTTCGCGCCGGGGATCGTGAAGCTGTTCCTGCTCGACCAGTACGACGACGCCGAGCTCGACCGGAAGAAGGTCGCGGCGATGCACGCGCTCTTCATCACCACGCCGGCGCCGGCGGAGCCCTTCGATGTCGCCGAGAGCGACGAGAGCGGCGAGCGTACCATGGACCTGCAGCCCGGCCAGATCGTGATGCTGGAGCCAGGCGAGGAGGTGCAGACCTCGGCGCCGGCCGATGTCGGGCAGACCTACGAGCCGTTCCAGTACCGCACGCTCCTGCAGGTCTCGGCGGCGCTCGGCGTTCCCTACGCGTACCTGTCGAACGACATGCTGAAGGCGAACTACTCGAACTCGCGGCTCGCGCTCTTGGAGTTCCGCCGCCGGGTCGAGGCCTATCAGCATGCCGTCATGGTCTGGCAGATCTGTCGGCGCGTCTGGACGCGCTGGATGGATACGGCGGTCATGGCGGGCGCTCTCGACCTCCCCGGCTACGAGGCGCGCCGCCGCGACTACATCGCCTGCTCGTGGCTGCCCCCGAAGTGGGATTGGGTCGACCCGCTGAAGGATGCCCGCGCCGAGATCGAGCAGATCGAGGCGGGGCTCAAGAGCCGGACGCAAGCCCTTGCCGAGCGCGGCTACGACGCGGACCAGGTCGACGCCGAGATCGCCGCCGACCGCGAGCGGGAGCGGAGCCTCGGGCTCGCGTTCACCGGCGCACGCACCGATCCGGTCCCGCCAGACGATCCGGAGCAGCCCGTACCCTCGCTGGCCACCGACTGAGGAGTCCATGACGCCACATCATCCTGTGCTGACCCGGCTTGTCCGCCGGCCGCTGGCGATCGCGCCGCGCGCGCTCGATGGACTACTCGCCGCCGATCTGACCATCGATGCGCGATCCGCGATCACGCCGATCCTCCCCGACGCCGATCGGGCGGCATCGCGCGGCTTCACGGTGACGGACAGCGGCATCGCCGTGGTGCCGGTGCTCGGGCCGCTTGTGAGCCGGGGCGACTGGCTAACGGCGCTCTTCGGCGCGACCGACTATGGCGCGATCGGCAGCGCCGTCGCAGCGGCCTTCGCGGCACCGTCGGCCCGCGCCGTGCTGCTCGAGCTCGACTCGCCGGGCGGCGAGGTCGGGGGCCTGTTCGACCTGGTCGATCGTCTCACATCGCTGCGCGAAGATGCGCAGAAGCCGCTCTGGGCGGTGGCGCACGAGAGCGCGCTTTCGGCTGGCTTCGCTGTCGCGAGCGCCGCCGACCGCCTCTATGTCAGCCGCACCGGCGAGGTCGGTTCGGTCGGCGTCGTCGCGATCCATGTCGACAAGAGCGCCGCCGACGCGATGGCCGGCCTCAAGTGGACGCTCATCCACGCGGGCGCGAAGAAGGTCGATGGCAATCCCCACGAGCCGCTGTCGGCCGGGGCCTTCGCCGACATCCAGGCCGATGTCGATGCGTTGCATGACGAGCTCGTCGCCCTCATCGCGCGGAACCGAAACATGAGCCCGGACGCGGTCCGCGCCAGCCAAGCGGCTATCTATCGCGGCCGGCGCGGCATCGACATCGGATTTGCCGACCGCATGGGCAGCGTGGCCCAGGCTCTTGCCGATCTCGCCGCAACGCTCGATCGGCCTGTCCGAAGCCGGGGTCTCGCCTCGGCGAAGATCGGCGTCACGCCGCGCACCTTTCCCGCTCAACCTTCAAGGAGGAAGCCTGCCATGACCACCGACACCAATGCCGGCGCGGCCGTTGAGGATGCCGCCAACATCGAAACGGGTGCGCCCGCCTCCAATCCTCCCGAACCCCAGGTGGACAACGGCCAGGCACCGGATCCTGCACCGGCGGCTCCCGTCTCCGCACCGGCTTCGCCCGAAGCGCCGGCTGAGGCTGCAGCGCAAAGGCTCCGGGCCGAGTACGCCGAGATCGCCGCCATCGCGGCGCAGGCCGGCCGGCTTGGCATCGCCGTCGATGCCGCGGATGCCATGGCCAAGGGGATCCGGCCGGAGGCGCTGCGCCGCTCCGTGCTCGACGCACTCAGCCAGCGTGCCGAAGCGAGCGCCGTGGTTGCCGCGGCGCCGCAGGCGCTTGGCCCTGGCGACAGTCCCATCGTCCGCCGCGCGCGAGAGCGCGCCGCGACCGCCAACCGCAACGCATGAGGAGGTGAGCCATGCCTGTGCTGACCATGCCGCCCACGCTGGGCGATCTTCTCAAGTACGAGCTCAATGCGAGCTACTGCCGCGAGACCGTCACGCTCAAGGCCGGAACGAGCTATGTGCTCGGTTCCGTGCTCGGGCGGATCACCGCCTCGGGCAAGTACCGCTTGTCGCCCGACGCCGAGGTCGTCGGAGACGAGGGTGCGGACGTCGCAACGGCCGTCCTGATCGAGGCGGTCGACGCGACGGCCGGCGACAGGACCGGCCTCGTGGTTGCCCGCGGCCCAGTGATCGTCTCCAAGGCGGCGCTCATCTTCGACGCCTCCGTCGATGACGCGGCCAAGACGGCCGTCAAGCACGCCGAGCTGAGCTCTGCCGGCATCGTGCCGCGCGACACCGCCTGATCCACGCTCGTCAGGTCCAATCCGTCACCGGCTCCGAGGCGTCCGCCTTCGGGGCCTTTTTCATGCCCGTCACATCCCAAGGAGACCCGACATCATGGTCGCCATAATCAATCCGTTCGACGCGGGCGGCTACTCGCTCGCCGACATGACCCAGGCCATCAACATCCTGCCCAACGTCTACACCCGGCTCGGGCAGATGGGCCTTTTCCGCTTCGAGGGTGTCACCCAGCGCTCCGTCGTCATCGAGCAGGCGGAGGGCGTGCTCAACCTCCTGCCCACCGTGCCGCTCGGCGGTCCCGCCACCGTCGCCAATCGCGACACGCGCTCGATGCGCTCCTTCACGGTGCCGTGGATTCCCCACGACGACGTGATCACGCCCCAGGACATCCAGGGCGTGCGCGGCTTCGGCGTGGCCGACGCCGCCGACCCGCTCGCCACCGTCATGGAGCGCAAGCTCACCCGCATGCGGGTCAAGCACGCCCAGACGCGCGAGTACATGGAGGTCAATGCGCTGCGCGGCATCGTCAAGGATGGCGCCGGCACCGCGCTCTACAACTACTTCACCGAGTTCGGCCTCACGCAGCTCGAAACGGACTTCGTGCTCGGCACTGCCGGCACCCAGGTCCAGGGCAAGGTGCGCGACGTGCTCCGCAAGGTCGAGACTGAGCTCAAGGGCGAGACCATGACCGGCGTGCTCGCTCTCGTCAGCCCTGAGTTCTTCGACAAGCTGATCGGTCACGCCAAGGTCGAGGAGGCCTACAAGTACTATTCCTCGACCGGGGCGCAGCCGCTCCGCGAGGACACCCGCCGGCGCTTCCCCTTCGCCGGGATCCTGTTCGAGGAATACAATGCGACCGTCACGCTCTCCACTGGCGGGACCGAGACGCTGATCCCGGCCGGCGAAGGCATCGCGTTTCCGCTCGGCACCCTCGACACTTTCGTCACCTACGGCGCGCCCGCCAACCTGATCGAGACGGTCAACACGGTCGGCCTGCCGATCTACGCGCGCCAGATCGCCCGACCCGATGGCAGCGCCATCGAGGTCAAGACCGAGGCCTCGATCCTGCCGATCAACAAGCGTCCGCGGCTCGCGGTGCGCATCTTCTCCAGCAACTGAGCATGAGCATCTTCGCGGAGGCGATCGACGACCTCTTCGCCGATCCAAACCTCGCGCGGGATGCCGCCTGGCGGGCGGGCGGCACGGGCGCACCGGTGACGGTGCGGATCGTTCTGCGCCAGCCGGACCGCATCGGGGGCTTCGGTGAGACTCGCCTGCTCGCAGCCACCACCGTGATCGAGGTGCGCATGGTCGAGGTGGCGGAGCTCGCAGAGGGCGATGTCTTCGAGATCGGCGGCGAGGCCTTCGTGGTGCAGGGCGAGCCGGTGCGCGACAGCGAGCGACTCGTCTGGACGGCGGAGCTGAGGAAGGCATGAGGCTGTCGGCTGAGATCATCGGCGACCTCGGCCGCATCATGGCCGAGGAAGTCAAGGCCGCCGAGCGAGCCGCAACGACCGGTGTTCGTGAGGCGGCCGATGGGCTCAAGAACGAGCTGAGAGCGCAGGTCACGAGCGCCGGGCTCGGTGCGCGGCTCGCGCGGACGTGGCGCGCGGAGACCTTTCCCAAGGGGCAGAACAGCATCCGCGCCGCAGGCCTCGTCTGGTCGAAGGCGCCCGGCATCATCCGCATCTACGAGGACGGCGCCACCATCCGCTCGACCAGGGGCTTCTTTCTGGCGATCCCGACCGAGGCGGCCGGGCGCTATGGCGATGGCGGCCGCAAGATCACGCCGGGCGGCTGGGAGCGGCGGACAGGCCAGCGGCTGCGCTTCGTCTATCGGCGCCACGCGCCGTCACTGCTCGTGGCCGACAACATGCGCGCGCGCACCGGCAATCGCGGCGGATTTGCGCGTGCGAGCGCCGCAGCTATGCGCAGCGGGCGGGGGCTGGTCACTGTGCCCATCTTCATCCTGGTGCCGCAAGTGACCTTCCGAAAGCGGCTCGACGTCGCAGGCGCCGCGCTCCGCTGGCAGGAGCGCCTGCCGGGTCTTGTCGTCCGCAGCTGGTTCTCCGGCGATGGAGGAAACCGCTGATGTCCCGCCGTGAAGACATTCTCGCAGCGCTCGTTACGGCGCTCGACACTGCTCTCACAGCAAGGGTTCGCCGCAATGAGGTCCTGCCCGAGAAGGCGCCGGCGGAGGGGCTCGTCATCCTGCGCGATGGCGATCCCGGCGAGCCGGATGTGACGCTCAACCCCCGCACGGAGTTCTACGCCCACCGGGTCGAGATCGAGGCCTATATGCCGCGGGATTCGGTTGGCGGCGGTGAGGCTGCCCTCGATGCGCTGCTCGGGGCTATCGGCGCGGCACTCAAGGTCGATCCCGCGCTCGGCGGTCTCGCCGAGAACCTGATCCCGTCTGCGCCCGAGACCGGCGCGCTCGCCATCGAGGGCGCTGCGCCGATCCTTACCGCCCGGCTCGTCGTCACGGTCGAGTACCTGGTGAGCGATCCGCTCGCCGACTGACGCTTCCAGCTCAAGGAGTTCCCCATGCCCAAGGTGCGCGCTTACGGCGCGGACGCCACGCTGAAGGCTTGCCGCGAGGCTGCCTACGGTGTGGCGCCGCTCTCCGGCTACCGGAGCCTCGATTTCAAGGCGACCGACCTATCCTCGGCCCAGCCGCTCGGCGACGACCCGCTCCTGGGGCGCGGGCGCAATGCGCAGGATCCCTACCGCGGGCTCATCACCGACGAGGGCCAGATCGAGATCCCCTTCGATCTGCGCGGCACCGGCTTTTGGCTCACCGGCCTGTTCGGCGACCCGGTGACGACTGCGGTCAAGGCGAGCGGGTCGATCGCGTTCGCCGCGAACCCGTCGGCAGGCGATACCATCACGCTCAATGGCACAGTGTGGACCTTCGTGTCGGGCCCGGCCTCGGGCAACGAGACGGAGATCCAGGGGACGGTGACCCAGACCGTCGATCAGCTGGTCGCCGACCTCAACGCCTCGGCCGATGCCGAGGTGTCGAAGTGCACCTACTTCCGGCCGACCGGCACCCAGACGCTGGCGATCGAGTTCGACACCACGGGGCCGGCGGGCAACGCCTTCACGCTCGCCGCATCGGCCGCGACGACATCGGGCCCGACTCTGACCGGCGGCGGCTACGACCATGTCTGGGACAGCGGCGCCGACGACATCCCGAGCTACACGATCGAGATCGGCCACCCGAAGCTGGTGACGCCCGTGTTCTTCCGCCATCTCGGCACGGTGATGGAGAGCCTCAACTTCGAGATGGGCCAGGAAGGCCCCGCCAACGCCCGCCTCCAGCTCGTGGCCCAGGGCGAAGAGAAATTCGCCGCCACGATCGACGCGAACCCGGATGCCTACTCGCTGCGCCGGTTCAGCCAGGGGCGCGGCTTCATCCGCCGCGGCGGGACGGCGCTCGCCGGCGTCACCGGCGGCAGCCTCACCTTCTCCAACAATCTGGAGCGAGTGCGGGTGATCCGCGAGGACGGCAAGATCGAGGCGGCTGATCCCACCTTCGCGTCCGCCGAGGGCTCGATGTCGGTGCGCTTCGACGGCGCCACGCTGGTGGCCGAAGCCACCGACGGCGATCCGGTCGCCCTCGAATACGGCTTCACCTTCCCGGAAGGCTATGCGCTCCGCTTCGAGCTGCCGCGGGTCTTCCTGCCCAAGCCCAAATACGCCGTCTCCGGCCCCGGCGGGGTCGAGGCGAGCTTCGACTGGCGCGCCGCCTTCGACGACAGCGAAGGCACGATGCTGCGCGCGCACCTGCTGAACGACGTCACCAGCTACGCATAAGGAGCGGCCCCATGATTCGTCTCGATCTCTCCCGCGAGCCGCGCTGGCTCGATCTCGGCCACGGCGTGCGCCTGCGCGTGGGGCCACTGACCACCGCACTCATGGCAGCCGCGCGCAGCGATCCTGCCGTGACCGGCCTGCCGGACGGGGCATCGAACGAAACGATCGCCGTCGCCATGGCCAAGGCGCTGGCGCGGCTCGTGGTCGAGGATTGGGAGGGCGTCGGGGACGCCGACGGCAATCCCGTGCCGGTCACGCCGGAAGGGATCGATGCGCTGCTCGACATCCTGCCGCTCTTCGAGGCCTTCCAGCTGCGCTACGTCTCGAAGGGCCTGCTCCTGGAAGCGGAAAAAAACGGCTCCGCGCCCTCGCCGAGTGGCACTTCAGCGGGGGCGACCAGTACTGCCGATCCTGCCGCGGCACCTGTGCCGAGTGCCCAGCCGTCCTGAACCGACCCGTCACGATCGAGGGCTGGCAGGTCTGGGATCTGGCTCTGCGGCTCACGGGCCAGTTGCGCGTCATCCCCGGCGCGGTCCTCGGGCTCGACATGACAGCCGCACTCGCGGTGGCCGAGGCTTTGGGTGTGGAGCCGCTCATCTGCGCCGAACTGCTGCCGGAGATCGAGGGAATGATGGTGCGCGGCCTCAACGCTCAAATCAGGGCTGAACAGGATGGCTGAGAAGTGCCTCTCCCACCGCCTGCGCGGTCGTCTCCTTCTGCGAGGGCGGAATGGGAACGCTCCGCTACGTCGCTCTGTGTCGCAGCGAAAACTTCACATCCGCCCCGAAACTGAGGCCAGCGGCGCGACAGAGCGCGCGAAGTGCCCGCATCAGATCCTCTTGCCCGATGTTCTTGCTGATCCACCAGCCGGAGGCGGTCTGCATCACCGGTAAGCGGTGGTTGCCGGGGTGAACGGCCTCTGGCCTGCGGGCGACAAACCGCCTTGTGCGGGCGCTAACTTCCGACAACCTGTCGAGCGCTTCCGGGGCAACCTCGGCAGTCATATCTACGATTTCCGCGAAAACCTCGGGCAAGGTCCTCGTGGCGAAAGGAACACCGAGAAATTCTGCGACGTACCTCCCGTTCGGCAGCGGGGCCGCTTTCGTCGCTTCCTCTTGGTCGAGCTCCTTGAGTGACCCGGAACAGCTGGCAAGGCTTGTTTCAAGGAGGGATGCGAGGTCATTGTCCAGGGTCGCGCGCACCTTCAGCAAGGTGTCGATGAAGGTGGCAGGCAGATGAACGAGCACCGTGCGGTCCACGAAGTCGGATTTCATGACTGCCTCCTGCGCATTCTGCTGCTGGACCGAGTGGGCTTCGGGTCTGCGTGATAGAGCGTGATGAGAACACCACCTTCGACGATGAGCTTGCTGCCACGTAGGCGCTCGAGCTGCTGGATCTCGCGCCGTCGCCTCTCGATCTCACGCGCGGCGTCCTTATCGGTCAGAAAGAATGCGTCGTCGGCAACCCGCGTGGCGACTCTTAGAACCAGGTCGACGTCTGCCTTACGGAAGCCGCGCTGGCGCATACGGGCTTCCGCATGATCTGTAAGACGAAGGTCAAGCATGATCGCCATCCCCCGTCACATCCGGCGATTGCGTCGGGCGTGCAATGTCCAGGTCCCCGAGGAGAGCGGAGAGTTCGTCGCGCTCGGCTTTCCTCCTTGCGAGATCCACTTCGGGAATCCGAGCGATCATCCATGCAACGCGATCGGATTTCTTTTCGTCACTGAGGAGGTCGGCCGGAATGTCCTTTAACCGGACGTGCCCGCGCAGAAGCGCGTATTCGGCGTCGGAGTCGTCTCCGGTCAGCTGACTGATGATGTCCGCGCCAATCCGGTACTTCGGCAGACCCTCGCTGGTCTTCCAGCCAAAGTCCTTGTCGAACGCAATCGTCTTCGCCTGAGCCTCTTGGGCGAACATCTCGAGGTAGTCGGCAAAGGGATTGTTGGTGGAACGATCGTAGCCGCAGTCGAATGCCTGCTCCGACGCCCGAACGCCGAACAGATCGCGTTCCTCAATCGACTCGCGCTCCTCAGCGGCGCCTTCATCCACACGCCACGTGGCATAGACGAAAGAGCAATGACCACCGCCCAGTTCCTGAAGGTGGGCGGAGGCTTCTTCGATGGCTTCCACCCGTTTCCGTCGCCAAGCTAGGCTTCCTTCTGCAAGTAATGCCGCGAATAGCGGGGCCATCTCGATCTGGGAACGAATCGGGATACCGTAGATGTGCTGAACCATGTTGAAAGCCAGAGCCGTCTCAGCATCGAGCATCGTGCGCAGCGGCCGATAGCCGAACTTCCGGAGGGATGCTTCCTGATCCTCTTCTTGCGGGGGTGGCTGAGAAAGGTCCTCGATTTTGACGCCGAGAGCCTTGGCCAGCGCCTCCGCGACGCGGTCGTTGGCCAGGTAGGTGCCGTCCTTTGTGCTCTCGATGCGCTTGATGGTCGGCAAGCTGACCTTGTTCGGACCCTTGGTGGCTACAGCCAGCTGTTCCTGGGTCCAATGTTTGCGGGCACGGTACGTCTTGAGCGAGTCAGCATGGATTGATGTGGCCATGATGCGGTCTCCTAGTCTCACCCCGCCAACATGATACGAAGAGATACGCTAAACAAGCATCATCATTGTATCTTGATGCTAGTTTGGCGGGACCTTGGGGCGCGCGAGCGACGGTCGGAGTGTCTTGAAGGGATCAGTGCTGACCGTGCCCAAGGGTGTCTCGGGGGAAGCCGGTCCCGCAAATGAGACCGCAAGGTATCAGTGAGGCCTTGGTGGTCCACGGAATTTCGACATCGAAGCCGCGACAGTACGCGGGCTGAACACTCAAATCAGGGCTGAGCAAGATGGCTGAGAAGCGCGTCTCCGTGCGCCTGGCCGTCGTCGGCGGCCGCGAGGTGCGCGCCGAGCTGCAAGGGATCGGCGAGACGGGCGAAAGTAGCATGCGGCGTCTGTCGCGCGAGATGGATGCCGCAAACAGCCGCGTCGCCGCCTTCTATCGCCGGCTGCAGATCGCCGCTGCCGCCGCCGCGGCCGCATTCGCCGCCACCGCTGCGGCGATGATCCGCTCGGGGCTCCAGGTCATCGACAGCCAGGCCAAGCTCGCTGCTTCGCTCGGCACCACGGTCGAGAGCATTCAGGTCCTGGAGCGCGCCGGCGATCTTGCCGGCGTCTCCATGGGTGAGATCGAGCAGGCGACGATCCAGCTGACCCGGCGTCTCAGCCAGGCAGCGGCAGGAACCGGGCCGGCGGTCGAGGCGCTGCAGCGCCTGCGGCTCACCGCCGAGGAGCTGCAACGGCTGCCCCTCGATCGGCGTATAGCCGCGATCCAGGACGCTCTGGCCCGCTATGTCCCCGAGGCCGAGCGCGCAGCGGTCGCCTCCAAGCTCTTCGGCGATCGCGCGGCGCTGACCTTCTCGCGCATCGACACGGCGACGCTCCGGACGGCGACGCAGGACGTCCGGGACTTCGGGGTGGTGGTTTCGCAAGCCGACGCGGCCCAGATCGAGCGCACCAATGACGCGCTGTCGCGGCTCGGTCTCATCTGGCGCGGGATATCCAACCAGCTGGCCGTCGCGGCAGCGCCGGCGCTCGAAGCCGTCGCCGACGCGCTCGCCGCCATGGCCCGCACCACTGGCCCGCTCGGCCGGGCGATCCAGCTCCTGTTCGAGAACATCGGGCGCCTAGCCTCGATCGCCGCGGCCTTCGTCGGGCTGATGGCCGGGCGCTTCGTCGCCAGCATGGTGGTGGCGGCCGTCTCGGTCCGTGGTCTCGCCACCGCGCTCGTCTTCCTGCGTGGCGCCATCATACGTACCGGGATCGGTGCGCTGGTCGTCGCGGCGGGCGAGCTGATTTATCAGTTCGGGCGGCTCGTGCAGGCGACCGGCGGCTTCGGTGCGGCCTTAAACCTGCTCGGCGATGTCGCCCGCGAGGTGTGGGACAGGATCGGCCTGCTCGTCGAGGTGCTCAAGAACCGGATTGCCGCCGCGTGGCTCGGCATTCAGGCGAACGTCGCCGACGCGCTGCAAGGCGCGCTGGAGGCAGTCGTCGGCTTCGGCAATCGGGCGGTCAACACCTTCCAGGGCGCCTTCGACGCCATGGTGGCGATCTGGAGCCGCCTGCCGGCAGCGATCGGCGACTTTGCCATCCGGGCGGCCAATGCGCTGATCGCCGCCGTCGAGTGGATGCTGAACGGCGCCACGCGCGGCATCAACGGCCTGGTGCAGGGGATCAGCGCCGCGCTTTCGGCGATCGGCATCGAGACTGAGATCAGGCTCGTTCCGGACATCAATCTCGGCCGCATCGAGAACCAGTTCGCGGGCGCCGCTGAGCGCGCGGGGGCTGCGGCGCGCGATGCCTTTGCCGCCGCCTTCGAGACGGATGCATTTCGGGTCCCCGATCTCGGACTCACCGAGTTCGCGGACAACGCCCGTCGCGCCGCCGACAGCGCGCGCGAAACGGCGGATGCGATGAGTGATCTGGCTGGCGCGCCGCTCGCCTCCGTCGCAGCGCTTCGCGAAGCGATGACGGGCGCCACGGACGAGATCGACAATGCCGCGACCGCCACCGAGCGCCTCGACACGGCATTCGACGCGATCAGCGGAGCTGGCGAGGACGCCGGAGGCGCTACCCGCGGCGCGGGATCTGCCGGTCGGGCCGCCGCGGCCAGCCGGGAGGCGGGCAAGGAGATCAACGATGCAGCGGAGCAGGCGGCGACCGGCTGGGCGGCGGTCAGGGATGAGCTCGCGCGCTACGCCGACGAGGCGATGGAGTGGGGCAAGGGCCTCGGCAACGCGCTCACCAGCGCGTTCCGCAGCGCCGAGGACGCCATCGCCAAGTTCGTCACCACCGGCAAGCTTGACTTCAAGGCACTCGCCGACAGCATCCTCGCCGACATCACGCGGATCGCCGTGCGCTCGGCGATCCTCGGCCCGCTCGCCAACGCGCTCGCCGGTGGGGGCGGAGGCGGCGGGATCTTTGGCAATCTGTTCGGCGGTGGTGGCGGCATCCTGTCGGGCATCTTCCATGCGGGCGGTATCGTCGGCGCGCCTGCTCCGCAGCGGCTCGTACCGGCGCTCGCCTTTGCCGGTGCGCCGCGCCTGCATGGCGGCGGCATGGCGGGTCTTCGTCCCGACGAGGTGCCCGCCATCCTTCAGCGCGGCGAGATGGTGCTGTCGCGCTCCCAGCTCGCCGCGATGGGCTCAGGTCCCGATACGCGCCCGCCCGTCAATGTCGTGATGAACATCTCGACGCCTGACGCGAACAGCTTCCGCTACGCGCAAGGCCAGATCGCGGCTGACGCCGCCCGCGCCATGGAACGAGCGCGTCGCAATCTCTGACGGGTCGATAGATGAGTGGATTTCACGAGGTGCAGTTCCCGCCCGACATCTCCTACGGGGCGTCGGGCGGGCCGGGCTACTCGACCACGGTCGTGACCACCGCGTCGGGCCATGAACGACGCAACGCCAACTGGGCCGCCGCGCGAGGCAAGTGGAACGTGGCGCACGGGCTGAAGAAGCGGGAACAGGTCGCGGCGCTGATCGCCTTCTTCCGCGCCCGCAAGGGGCGCGCCTACGGATTCCGCTTCAAGGACTGGACCGATTATCAGGCATTCGCGCAGGTGCTCGGAGTCGGCGATGGGGCCAACAAGACCTTCCAGCTGATCAAGTATTATCCCAGCGGCGGCGAGATCGAGACGCGCCTCATCGCCAAGCCCGTCTCCGGCACGGTGAAGATCTACCGCGACGGCGTCGAGGCGGTGTCGGGCTGGACCGTGAACACAGCGACAGGGCTCGTGACCTTCACGACCGCGCCCACCTCAGGCGTCCAGGTGACGGCGGATTTCGAGTTCGACGTGCCGGTTCGCTTCGACAGCGACCAGATGGACATCACCATCGAGACCTATCAGCTCGGCAGTTGGGGCCAGATCCCGGTGCTGGAAATCCGCCCATGAAGTCAACATCGACAGCGCTCGCCACTCACCTGGCGGGCCCCGTGACCACGCTCGCCACCTGCTGGCGCATCACCCGCGTGGATGGCCGGGAGTTCTTCTTCACGGACCATGACCGCGATCTCGTCTTCGACGGCGATGTCTACAAGGCGAGCTCGGGTTACTCGCGCACGGCGATCGCCAACGATGCGAGCCTCAGCGTCGACAATCTCGACGTCGAGGGCGTGTTCGATGACGAGGCCATCACCGAGGAGGAGCTGCGCGCCGGCCTGTTCGATCAGGCCGAGGTGCGCATCTTCCTCGTCAACTGGGCCGATCCGTCCATGGGCGCGCTTCGCATGCGCCGCGGCTGGTTTGGCGAGGTGGTGCTGACCGAGCAGGGCGTCTTCCGGACCGAGCTGCGCGGCATGACGCAGGCGCTCTCCCAGCGCATCGGCGAGCTTTACAGCCCGGAATGCCGCGCCGATCTCGGCGACCACCGCTGCAAGGTGCCGATCCATCCGCCCGTGGTCGCGCGCGAGACCGCCTATGCGCTGGGTGAGCATGTGCGCGTCGCAACCGGGTCGGGCAGCGGCTCGGAGGTCTACGAGGACCGCATCTACGCTTGCGTCGTCGCCGGCATGACCGCCGAGGTCGAGCCCACCTACGACACGATCGTCGGCCAGCAGACCACGGACGGCAGCGCCGTGTTCGAGGCGATGGAGGCCTGGAGCCGCGCCGGGGTCGTCATAAGTGTCGTCGACCGCGCCATCTTCACCGCCGCGATCGACGAGCCGCGTGCGGTCGACGGCTGGTTCGCGGGCGGCGTGCTCACCTGGGAGAGCGGGACCAACGCCGGCCGTTCGATCGAGGTCAAGAGCTGGGCGCAGGCGACGGGCCAGATCGAGCTCTTCCTGCCCATGGGCTACGCGATCGAGATCGGTGATCTCTTCCGCATCCACCCGGGCTGCGACAAGCGCCTCGACACCTGCATCGATCGCTTCGCCAACGTCCTCAACTTCCGCGGCGAGCCCTACGTGCCGGGGCAGGACGCCATGATGAGCTACCCCGATGCCCGCTGAGACCGCCACGCCCGAGCGCATCGTTGCGGAGGCGCGGAGCTGGCTCGGCGTGCCCTGGCGGCACCAGGGACGGAGCCGCGCCGGGATCGACTGCGTCGGGCTCGTGGTGCAGGTCGCGCGCGCCCTCGAGCTCTCGAACTACGACCACACCGCCTATGGCCGTCGCGCCCAGGGCCAGGGCTTCGTCGAGCATTTCCGCACCAACATGAATGGCGTCGCCATTCCGGATGCCAAGCCCGGCGACATTCTCGTCTTCGCCGACCAGGCCTATCCCTGCCACTGCGGCTTTCTCTCCGAGCGGCTGCGGCATGCGCATCTCATCCATGCCCATGCGCTCCGCCGCAAGGTGATCGAGGAGCCCTACGCCGGCGAGTGGCTCGCCAAGGTCAAGTTCGCCTTCCGCTTCCGTCCTCCGGTTTCTGACGTCTGATCTCCGAAGATGGCCATCCTCGTTGCAGTGGGCGGAGCCGCGCTCGGCTCCGCCGTCGGTGTCGGCTGGCAGGCCGGCTGGCTGGTGGGCTCGGTGGTCGGCAGCCTGCTGTTTCCGGCCAAGGGTCAGAACGTCACCACCGAGGGCCCGCGGCTCGGCGACCTCGCCGTCTCGTCCTCCGCCTATGGGGCGTCCATCCCCATCGGCTACGGCACGCTGCGCATGGCCGGCAACATGATCTGGTCATCAGGGATCCGTGAGCAGCAGAACGTGACCCGTACCCGCTCCGGCGGCAAGGGCGGCGGGCGCAGCAGCCAGACCTCGATCACCTACTCCTACTTCGCGTCCTTCGCGCTGAGCTTCGGCGAGGGGCCGGCCGAGGACGTGCTTCGCATCTGGGCCGACGGCAAGCTGATCTACGACAAGACTGGGTCGAGCCCGGACGTCGCCAAGCCGAACCTGCGCTTCCGCTTCTATCCGGGCAACGAGACCCAGCTGCCCGACCCCCTGATCGAGGCCCATTTGGGCGCCGGGCGCGCGCCGGCGCATCGCGGGCTCTGCGTGATCGTCTTCGAGGATCTGGCGCTCGCCGACTATGGCAACCGCATCCCCAACATCACCGCCGAGATCACCTATCGGCGCGCCGCTGAGCAGCCCTATCAGCTCATCGACTTCATCACGGAGGCCGAGGGTGGCTACTTCGGCTCCTACCAGATCAGCGATCTCGCGATCGATTGGCGCCGCGGCTACGGCTACTTCCTGCGCAGCAACGTCGACGCGGCGGCCGCCGGCATCCGCCGCTTCAGCCTTCGCACCATGAAGGAGGACCGCCAGGCGCGGATGACGGACGTGACCAGCGTCACGCCCAACAACTTCCCGAGCACGCTGTTCTGCGGCGAGGACGGCCACCTCTACATGACGGTCGGCAGCGGCAACTCGCGGCCGATCATCCGGGTTGAGCCGAACGCCTTGAAGGAGGTGGGCCGTTTCGGGTTCACCAGCACCGGCCTTTCCAACACGACCACGCGCTTCGTGGCGACGAGCTGGCTGGGCATGGTCTCGGCCTATGGTCCTTCGGGCCGCGTCGACTTCCTGCTCACGGGCTCGCTCTTCGACGACATCGGCCTCCTGCGCGCAGACACCATGGGTTACGTCTGGGGCGCCGGCCAGACCGTGACCGAGCCGCGCGTGCGGGGCGTCATCGGTGGCATGGTCGGCGAAGGCTTCGGCGATGGCTGGCTGCTCGGCAGCGGCACCAGCACCAACCATGGGAGCCTCGGGCTCTACCGCATCCGGGTCTCGGCGCTCGCCCAGTATGATTCCCTTACGGCGCAATCCCTCGGCGTCACCTTCGAGAAGCTGGCGACCTTCAGCCCGGCCGAGATCGAGGCCGGCGCGACCGGGTTCTACAGCAGCGCCGGCGGTCTCACCTATGACGCCACCGACGACAGCGTGATCTTCCAGGTCCGCATGTCGAATGGCGGCTCGGCCGGAACGATCTACACCATCAAATGGCGGGCGGATGCCGGTATCGTCTGGCAGACCGCCGTCCCGAGCCAGATCAACTACGAGGGCCCGTTCTTCGGCCAGAGCCGGCTCAAGGGACAGCGCTGGACCCTGATGCGCTCGACGCGGGTCGTACAGCTCGACACCGCCACCGGCGCCATCGTGCTCAACGAGCTCTGGCCCAATGCGGTGAGCGAGCAGGGCGCCCAGGTCTACGATGCGGTGACCGACACCCATCTCGTGCGCGGCACCAACGGCTGGGCGCGGCTCTTCCTCAACCGCGGCGGCGGCGAGGGCGAGGCGCTGTCGGCCATCGTCGCCGATCTCTGCGCGCGCGCCGGGCTCGGCCTTGCCGACATCGACGTGGCCGAGCTCACGCCGTCGGTGCCCGGCTATGTGATCGGCCGGCAAACCACCGTGCGCGGCGCCATCGAGCCCCTGGCGCAGGCCTACTTCTTCGATGCCGCGGAGAGCGACGACACCTTGCGCTTCCGCACGCGCGGGCGCGCGCCGGCCGCGACCATCGGCGCCGAGCTTCTGGTGCCGCTCGATGAGCGCACGGGCGAGAGCTGGCGCGAGCGCCGCACCCAGGAAGTCGAGCTGCCCGAGCGCGTCGCCGTCGTCTACATGGACCGCGACGCCGACTACCAGCAGGGCACGCAGAGCGAGAAGCGCGCCTCGCTACCGCTTGCGACCATGCACTCGCGCAACCAGGCGAGCCTCGAGCTGGCGCTCGCCATCGACGCCACCACGGCCAAGCGGATCGCCGCCAAGACCCTCTACAGCGCCTGGATCGAGCGCAGCGCGTACGAGGCCGAGCTGCCGCCCGACTGGCTGCGCCTCGATCCGACCGACGTGGTGGATGTGATCTTTGCGACGGGATCGGCGTTCCGGACACGGATCACCCGGCTCGATGTCGGCGCCGACTTCTCGCTGGCGCTGAAAGGCGTGTCGGAGACGGCCGCCACCTACCTCTCCACCGTCGCGGCGGACGGCGGCTCCGGGCTGCCGCCGCAGGTGATCGGGGCCGAGGCCGCCACGCGACTCATCCTGCCCGACCTGCCGCTCCTGCGCGACGTCGACGATGCCGGCGGAGCCGGCTCAAGGGCTTACTACCTGATGGCGGGCTTTGGCAGCCCGGGCTGGCCGGGTGCTGCTCTCTATCGGAGCGCAGACGGCTCGGCCTGGGCGCAGGTGGGACGGGCGCTCAGCGAGGCAGCCTGGGGCGCTACTGCCAACGCGCTTGGTTCCCCGCCCTCGCCCTTCGGTACGGACGAGGAGAACGGCCTCACCGTTTTTATGACGACCGGCGGCGATCGCCTGGAGAGCGTGACCCAGGAGGCGCTGGTCAACGGCGCCAACGCGGCGCTGATCCTGAAGGCCAATGGCGAGCCGGAGATCATCCAGTTCCGCGACGTGACGCTGAACCCGGACGGCTCCTCCTCGCTTCGAGGCCTCCTGCGCGGCCGGCGCGGCACGGACATCTTCGTCGACGGCCATGCGGCGGGCGAGCTGTTCGTGCTGCTCGATCCCGACGACGTCGAGACGCTCGTCGTCTCCCTCGGGGATCTGGGCCTGGCCCGCTCTTGGCGGGCCGTCGGGTTCGGCACGCTGTTCGAGGACGCCGAGACCATCGTCCAGAGCCATAGCGGCCGCGACCTCAAGCCCTACGCGCCGTGGAACGTGCGCGCGGTGAAGAGCGGCAGCCCGGAGAACATCACCCTCTCCTGGGTCCGCCGCACCCGCATCGGCGGCGAGCTCAAGGATGGCACCGGCACGGTGCCGCTCGGGGAAGCCAGCGAGGCCTACGAGGTCGACATCCTCGATGGGCCCGGCGGCGCGGTGCTCCGCACGCTCGCCTCGACCAGCCCGAGCGCCGTCTACGCCAACGCCGACATCCTCGTCGACTTCGGCGCTGTGCCGGCGAGCCTGTCCATCGCCGTCTACCAGCTGAGCGCGGTCGCCGGCCGCGGCTTCCCGCGCGCCGTCACCCTGGAGGTCACCTGATGCCGAGCCCCAACCTCTCGATCACCCATGTCGCGGCCGCGCAGAACCAGAAGGAGGTTACAATCAACGACGCGGTCGACGCCCTCGACAACGCCATGAACCGGACGCTGTCGCTGGCGATGACCGATGCCAATGTGACGCTTACTGCGGATCAGGCGAACCGCAACGGCTTGATCGTTCTGACCGGCACGTTGACGGCAGCACGCGTCCTGACCCTGCCCGCCAACCACCGGCGGCTCGCGATCCGCAATGCGACCAGCGGGGGCCAGGAGGTCCGCGCCAAGTATCCGGGCTCGGGCGCGGAGGTCATCATCGTGCCCGGCGCAACCGTGCTGGTGCAGGGCAATGGCAGCGATCTCTTCGGCGTGGGTGGCGGCGCCGGGGCGCTCAATGACCTGACTGACGTCTCGGTCGGGGCGGCGGTCGCCAGCGACGTGCTCCAGTTCGACGGCGCGGCCTGGGGACCCGCAGGGGTCGGCATATTCCAGCGGGCGCTGCTTCCGTTCCGCGGCGCGCTGGTGCGCCGGACCACCAACCTCAGCGTCTCGACGACCGGCACCTATGTCGCGATCCCCTGGCAGAGCGCCGTCTACGACAGTGATGCGCTCTGGGACGCCGGCCAGGCGACGCGGCTCACGGTGCCGGCCGGCGTGACCAAGGTCCGGCTCGTCGGCAACATCGAGTGGCAGACCTCTCCCACGAGCCAGCTGGTCGAGATCCGCAAGAACGGCGGCGCCGTGGTCGGCGGCGGCTCCTTCATCGTCCGCGGCGACAGCGGCTACAGCAATCAGATGCGGAACATCGCGAGCGCGGTCCTCCCGGTCGTCGCCGGCGACTGGTTCGAGCTT
>REEP01000116.1 GCA_007695045.1 Rhodospirillales bacterium
CGGATCGGGGCGGGTGCCCGCGGCATTCTGCAACGTCGTCGGCTGGAAGGGCACCTGTGGCCGGGTCAGCACCCGGGGCGTGGTGCCGGCCTGCCGGTCGCTGGACTGCGTCACCGTGTTCGCGCTGACCGCTGCCGACGCCGCGCGGGTGGCGCACGTGGCTGCGCAGTTCGATCCGGAAGACCCGTTCGCCCGCCGCGCGCCTGGTGCACTCGCGGCCATGCCGGGCCCGCTTCCGCAACCGCTGCGGCTCGGGGTGCCCAATGCGGCGGACTTGGCGTTCTTCGGCAATGCCGAGACCCCGGCGCTATTCGATCAGGCAGTCCGAAACCTGGCGACGATCGGCGCCGAAGTCAGAACGGTGGACCTGCACCCGTTCCTGGAGGCGGCCCGCCTGCTCTACGAAGGACCGTGGGTTGCCGAACGCACCGCCGCCGTCGGGGCCTTCCTCGCCGCGCATCCCGCGGCCGGGGACCCGGTGGTGCGCCGGATCATCGAAGGTGGCGGCCGCTTCACCGCGGTCGACGCCTTCACGGCCGCCTACCGGCTGCGCGCGCTGAAGCGCCGGACGGAGGCGGTGTGGTCCGATGTGGATGTCATCGTCACGCCCACCGCCGGCACCATTCCCACCCTCGCGGCGGTGACGGCCGAACCGGTGCAACGCAACAGCGACCTGGGCTACTACACCAACTTCATGAACCTGCTCGACCTGGCCGCGGTGGCCATCCCGGCGGGATTCCAGCGCAACGGCCTTCCGTTCGGCGTGACCCTGTTCGCGCCCGCGTTCCGGGATGATCTGCTGCTGAGCGTCGGCTGGGCCTTGCAGCAGCACACCGGGCTGTCGCTCGGGGCCACCGGCCAGCCGCTCCCGGCATCGGGCCCGTTGCCACTTGAAATACGGCCGCCGGCGCGGACTGCGGGGAGCGACGGCATCGAACTCGCGGTATTCGGCGCCCACATGGCGGGCTTGCCGCTCAACCCGCAGTTGACAGATCGTGGAGCACGCCTGGTGTCGCCAGTCGCCACAGCCGCCCGCTACCGGCTGTACGCGCTTCAGCATCTGGACCCGCCGCGTCCAGGCTTGGTGTGTGACCCCGGAGGCGGCGCCAGCATTGCCGGTGAACTGTGGGCGGTCCCGGCCGACCAGCTGGGCTCGTTTCTGGCCGGCATCGAACCGCCGCTCGCCATCGGCAAGGTGGAACTGTCGGACGGCCGCTGGGTCACCGGGTTTCTGTGCGAGTCCCACGCCATTGCTGCGGCCAGCGACATCAGCCGGTTCGGCGGCTGGCGGGCCTGGCGCGCTGCCATCGAAGCGGCGGTGTAAGCCCCGGCAAGCGAACCGGGGCGGATCGTGGCTCGACCGCTGGTGTCAATCGTCAAGACCCTGTTGAACGGAGGCTTCTTGGCAGCGTGAGCTCCCGACATCCGGCATTGCAAGCGATCCGGCCATAGGTCGGGTGTCCAAAGCGGCAGTCATGCGGCACCCTTCATTGACGCGGGGCTATAGGGCTGCTGTGCCTGTGCCGCCGATGATGTGGAGTTCGACCAGTGGGTCGGCCCTCGGCCCGCAGCCAAACCGCGCCCGGCCCCGGACGCCGGCTGACGGGGCGAGGCCCGCCAGCGCAAGTCAGCAAGAACCTCGTCCGTCCGCCCCGTCGTAGCGCTCCGTTACGAGGTAAGCGCCGGAGCCCTCGCCAAGCGCCGAAAATACGCTCAGGTACGATGCAATTCCGCTTGAAAATACGTTGCCAATACAGACACTTAAATATAGTGAAGAGGCGGCGCCTCGGCGGTAATATTCCCGGATCGGTACCGATATTGGCCGGGATTTATCCATGCTTATGCTCTCGCTTAGGCCTTGGCGGCACATCTTTTCAGACTGCGGCGCTTCCGTTTCGCTGATCTCCGCCGCGGCGGTGATGTCACTTCTGGCGGTCGCCGGCCTCAGCATCGACTCCGCCCTGGCGTTTCTCGTGCAGGCCCGCATGTCCAAGGCGGTGGATGCCGCTGGTCTGGCTGCCGCCCGCAACGCCCTGACCGATGACGTCAACGCCGAAGCGCAGAAGTTCTTCTACGCCAATTTCCCGAACGGCTACCTGGGGTCTACGGTGACCAACGTCTCGGCGGTGGCCGATGCCGACAACCGCGTCATCACGGTGGCGGCGGAAGCGACGCTGCCGACCCGGATCATGCACCTGTTCGGTTCGTCCTCCCTGACCGTGGGGGCACGCGCGCTGATCGAGCGACAGACCCGCGGCATGGAACTGGTGCTGGTGATGGACAACACCGGGTCCATGCGCTCGGGCGGCATGATCACCGCCATGAAAAATGCCGCTGCCGACCTGGTGAACATCGTCTACGGCGATGAGGAGACGGCGGAGCACCTCTACGTCGGGCTGGTGCCGTACACCGCCATGGTGAACATCGGATCGGGGCGGAGCGACTGGCTGGACCCCAACGATCAGTTGTTCGACGTCCCCGGTCCGTTCGAGCCCACGGCTTGGAAAGGATGTGTGCGGGCGAGATCGGGCGGACTCGATGAGGATGACACCACGCCCGGCATCGCGCCCTTCAACTCTTTTTTGTACCAGGCCGACGTGGACAACGTCTGGCCGCCCATCGATGACAGGAACGACGCCCAGAACGACGGTACCGGCCCCAACCTCGGCTGCGGTCCGGCCATCACGCCGCTGGTGGCGGAGAAGTCCACCGTGCTCGCCGCCATCGATGAGATGCTGCCGTGGCATCGCGGCGGCACCACCGGCAACCTCGGCTTGGTATGGGGCTGGCGGGTGGTCTCGCCGGCATGGCGCGGGCTCTGGGGTCTGCCGTCGCCTCCGGCGCTGCCGCTGGATTACGACACGCCGCTGATGGACAAGGTTGTGATCCTGCTCACCGACGGCGACAACCAGTTCTACAAGTGGCCCGGCGCGAACGGACCGGACGGCTCCGACGACACGGCCTACGGCCGGCTCCTGCAATTCGACAATGGCGCCTATCCCACCCTGGCTTTGGCGCGGGACGAACTCGACGGACGCTTGGCCCGCACCTGCCAGGCGATGAAGGCGCAGGGGATCCTGCTCTACACCATCACCTTCGGCTCGACGCCCAACTCAGGGACGCAGGCGCTCTACCGCAACTGTGCCAGCAAGCCGGAATTCTACTTTCATTCCCCCAGCAACGACGACCTGGCCGCGGCGTTTCGCACCATCGGCGGCCATCTCAGCAACCTGCGCATCATGGAATGACACTTTCGTTCCGCATACCCGGCATCCGTCGGGACGACAGGGGGGTGGCGGCGATCGAGTTCGCCTTCGTGGCGCCGGTCCTGTTCCTGTTTCTGATCGGCACCATCGAACTCACCATGGTGCTGTTCCTGAATTCCGCCCTGGAGCGCGGCGTGCTCGCCGCCTCCCGCTACGCCATCACCGGCAGTGTGCCGGACGGCGTCTCCCGGCAGGACCGCGTCCTGGACATCCTCAAGGAAAACACCTTCGGCCTGATCACGCTCACCGAGGACAATGTCACCGCCCTGATCTACCCGACGTTCGACAGCATCGGCCAGCCGGAGCCGTTCACCGACCTCAACGGCAACGGCGTCTACGACGAAGGCGAGCCGTTCGTCGATGTCAACGGCAACGGCGTGTGGGATGCCGATATGGGCCTCGCCGGCCTGGGCGGACCCGGCGATATCGTGGTCTACCGCGTGGATTACGACTGGGGGATGCTGACCCAGCTCCTGGATACCCTGGTTGGCGGCGTCACCTTGACAGGCAGCATCGTCGTGCGGAACGAGCCGTTCTGATGGTCGCCATCGCCCGTATCGCCGGCATGACCCGCCTCGCCCGCTGCCTGGCCGGTGACCGGCGCGGCAACGCCATGATCGAATTCGCGTTGCTGGCCCCGGTGATGATCGGCATCGCGCTCGCCGGCTTCGAACTCGGCCGCTATGCGCTCCTGCACCTGAAGACCTTCAACGCCGCCTCCTCCATGGCCGACCTGGCCAGCCGGGACAAAGCCTTGACCCAGTCCGCCCTGGACAGCCTGTTCGCCGCCGTGGGCCAGATTGTCGCGCCGTTCGACATGGCGAGCCAGGGCCGGCTTATCCTGACCGGCGTGAGCGCCGACACCGACGACAATCCCCGGGTGTTCTGGCAGGCCGAAGGCGGCGGCACGCTCGTGGCGGCGAGCGAAGTCGGCAGCGCCGGTGCCGCTGCGGCCTTGCCCGGATCCATCAGCGTCCGCGCCAACGAGACCGTGGTCGTGGCCGAAGTGTTCTACCGGTTCGAGCCGGTGTTCGTGACCTGGATGGACCCGGTCACCATCCGCCAAGACGCCTACTACCGCCCGCGGCTCGGCACGCTGCGCAGCATCGATTGATGGAATGGACCGGAAGCCCAGAAACAAATAAAATGAGAACAGATTCTGATTTTCTGGATTCATACAAGGGTAACCACAGTTTGTATGTGAATAAATATTTTGACCCGATAATCGATTTCAGCGAACATGGGCTCATCCGAAATCGGAAGCGGGACCTGATTTCCCTTCCGTAACATGTAGAGAGGTCTGTCATGACGTTCAACAAGATCACATCCATCATCGACGACGATTCCGGTGCCACCGCGATTGAATATGGGTTGATTGCAGCGTTGGTGGCGGTGGCTCTTATCGGTGCGTTAGGGACTCTTGGTGGGGATCTGGGAACATTTTTCACCAATATTTCGGGTAAGCTGCCGGCACTCCCTAACTGAGGCTTGCGATGTCGGAATAGCCAAAGGCGTATTCCGACGGATGCAAGGCGAAAAGTTCGATGCAGCAGCCATGGCACCGCCGGACCGCGTTGTTGCGGGGCCATGGTTCGCTGTTCGGCCTGCGTCGGCATGGGCCGCGGAACGAGACCAGCCCGGCCAAATCTGGAAACCAACGCCAGGGGGAGCGGCTTGCCCGGGCCTGTCTCGAGCCTGTCCCGGGCATCCACGTCTTACTGACTGCGAGCGCGGTCGTGGCCGTCCCACCGTCTTTCGTGGATGGCCGGGCCGAGCTCGCGATGACAGAGAAGCGTGCGTGGCGCAAGGATGAGGCAAAGGCATGACCGCCATGACGGCCCTCGCCGGCTTCATCGTCACCGCCTGGCTGGGGCTGGTCATCTTGGCCGCGTTGGCCGACATCGATGACCTTCGCATCCCCAACCGCATCTCCGCCCTGATCGCGCTGCTGTGGCCGATTCACGCACTGGCCGCCGCGCCTGCCGCGGGGACCGGCTGGCTCGCCGATGCCGGGCTCGCCATCGCCGTCGCCGCCGGGGTGTTCGCCGTCGGCACGGGGCTGTTCGTGTTCCGCTGGATGGGGGGCGGCGACGTCAAGCTGATGGCGGCGCTGTCCCTGTGGGCCGGGCCGGCCCTGGTCCTGCCGTTCCTGGTGGTGACGACCCTGGCCGGCGGTGCCCTGGCGCTGCTGATGGCCACCCGCCTCCGGTTCGTCGTCGCCGGGGTGAGCGAGTGGCTGGGCGCGGCCGACCTGCGCGACCGGCTGCTCGGCACCCGCATCCCCTATGGCGTCGCCATCGCCACCGGCGCGGTCGTCGTCATCGCCCCGGCGCTGTTCAACGGCTGAGTGAGGAACCCACCCCATGTCTTTGCGAACAGCCATTCTTCTCCTTCTGGCTCTGGGCGCTGCCGGGCTCACTGCCGTGGCCGTGCGCGGCTGGCTCGCCGACCAGCACGCAGCCGCCCCGCCGGCCGCGATTGAGCAGCCGGCTCAGCCTGCCATCGCCATGACCGAGGTGCTGGTGGCGGCCGAGGACATCGCCACCGGCAGCTTCATCCGCGACGATCACCTGACTTGGCAGCGCTGGCCCGAGGAAGCCGTGGCAGCGGCCTTTGTTGTTCGCGACCCCGCTGTCATCGCCGACTTCGAGGGCGCCGTTGCCCGCGCCCGCATCACCCGGGGCGAGCCGATCACCGCGGCCCGGCTGGTGCAGCCGGGGGACCGAGGCTTCCTCGCCGCGGTGCTGGAACCGGGCCTGCGCGCCGTCGCGGTGCCGGTGGACGCCACCAGCGGCATCGCCGGCTTCGTCTTCCCCGGCGACGTGGTGGATGTCCTGCTCACGTTTCGCCATGCGGTTAACGAATCGGAAACCAGTCGGGCCCAGACTCGTCATTTCAGTGAGACCCTGCTGCAGGCGGTGCGGGTCCTGGCCATCGATCAGCGGGTGGACCACGAGGACGGCGCGGCCCGGGTGGCCAAGACCGCCACCCTGGAGGTCACGCCGAAGCAGGCCGAGAAGGTGGCGCTGGCGATGAACCTGGGCAGCCTGTCCCTCAGCCTCCGCAGCCTTGCGCTCGCGACGGGCGCGGGGGCGGAGGAGGAGGCCGGGGAGGGGAGCCGCGACGACGCTGGCACGGCGGAGCGAAGCTACACCATGGATTACGACATCTACTACATGCTGGGCGATCCGCTGGCGATCCCGCGGCCGGGAGAAAGCGCGGCGTTGGTGCAGGTGTTGCGGGGAAGCCAGGCCGAGGCCGTCAGCTTCTGATCGAGGGCGATAACGCATGAAGACCAGAATGGTTTTCAGGACGGGGCGAAGAGCGGCAGTTCGGCAATCCCTGTTCGCGATCCCTTTGGGGCTGAGCTCCGCGGCCATGCTGCTGCTGGCGGTTCTGCCATTTCTCCTCGCGGCCCCAACCGCCACCGCCAGCGGCGCCACGGTGATCCCGGCCAACGGCCCCGCCGTGGTTTTGCAGGTCAACAAGGGCAGCCTGATCCGCCTGGACCGCCCGGCCGCCACCGTGTTCGTCGCCGAGCCCGAGATCTGCGATATCCAGGTGGTGTCCCCCACCCTGGTTTACCTGATCGGCAAGCAGGCCGGGGAGACCACTCTCTATGCCGTGGACGGCGACGAGCAGGTGCTGACCGGCATGCCGGTGCAGGTGGTGCACGACCTGTCGCGCCTGCGCCAGGCGGTGCAGCGGCTGCACCCGGGCATCGATCTCGGGCTCAACAGCGTCGGCGGCGCCGTCGTTATCGAAGGCAACGTGCCCACGGCCGCGATTGCCGAGGATGTGCGCCGCCTCGCCAGCCATTTCATCGACCGCGACGACGGCGAGGTGGTGAACCGCCTGGCGGTGACCGCGCCGAGCCAAGTCAACCTGAGGGTCCGGGTCGCCGAGGTCTCCCGCGACGTCCAGAAACAGCTGGGCTTCAACTGGGACGTGCTGGGATCCATCGGCAGTTTTCAGCTGGGCCTCGGGGTGTTCAACCCGTTCGCGGCCAACGTCGTTACCGATGGCGTGTTGGGCGCCCTCAACACCAGCAGCGTCGATGCCAACGTCCTGATCGATGCGCTCGATCAGGAAGGGCTGATCAGCGTCCTGGCCGAGCCCAACCTGACCGCCCTGACGGGGGAGACCGCGAGTTTCCTGGCCGGCGGTGAGTTTCCCATCCTGGTGCCCCAGGGTGACGGCCGCATCACCATCGAATTCAAGAAGTTCGGTGTGTCGCTGGCATTCACTCCGACGCTCCTGAGCGAAAGTCGCGTCAGTCTCCGCGTCCGGCCGGAGGTGAGCGAGCTCTCCACCGAAGGGGCGGTCACCATCCCGGTGGCCGGTTCCACCCTGTCGGTCCCGTCCCTTACCGTGCGCCGGGCGGAAACCACGGTGGAATTGGGCAGCGGGCAGAGCTTCGCTATCGCCGGACTGCTGCGCAACAACGTGTCCCACTCGGTCAAGAAATTCCCGGGGTTGGGCGACATCCCCATCCTGGGCGCGCTGTTCCGATCCGACCGTTTCCAGCGCAACGAGAGCGAACTGGTGATCATCGTCACCCCTTATGTGGTGCGGCCGGCCACAGCCACGGCTTTCGCCCTGCCCACCGATGGTTTCTCGCCGCCGCACGACCTGGAGCGCGTGGTCTCGGGCGGCACCTATCGGCGCCAGCCGCTCCGCGGCCCGGCCTCGGTGGTGGCACCGGACGGCACCCGGCTGATCGGCCCGGCCGGCTTCATTCTGGACTGAGGAAAGGGCGCGACGATGCTGCATCGGCGGTTCGGCCTGCGTTGGTGTCCCGGCCTTCTGGCCGCGTTGACGTTGGCGGTCACCGTGCCGATCACCGGCTGTTCCCGAATGGAGAACTGGTCCAACGTGCACGAGCCGCCGACCCCCAAGGCGGAACTGGTCACGTTGCACCACATCGTTGCCTTTCCGGGGGCTGAAGATCGGCTGTCGGCGGCGGAGCGCCGGCGTCTCGAGGCGTTCGTCACACGCGTCCAGGCGGCGGGCGCGGAAAGCGTCCACGTCCATCCGGGCGTGCCGCTTCCGGGCGACAGCTGGCGCCGGCAGCAGCGGCGGGCGGACGCCGTGGCCACGATCCTGCGTCGCGCCGGTGCCGCCGCCGTGAGCGTCGATCCACTGCCCGATGGTGCGGCCGGGGCGCCGGCGGGCGCGGTCGGCGTGGCGGTCCGGCGCCATGTGGTGACGCTGCCGCCGTGCCCCGACTGGACCCGCACTCCACACGCCACCTACAATAACCAGCCGTCGTCCAACTGGGGCTGCGCCACCGCCATCAACTTCGGCGTGATGCTGCACGATCCACGTGACCTGGTCCGCGGTCGCGATCTCGGCCCGGCCGACGGTGAGCACCAGGCGCGCGCCATCAAGCGCTATCGCGAAGACGAGGTCCGCCCGCTGATGGGCGAGAGCGCCAGCGATCTGCATGGCTTGCCGACGGCCCGCTGAGTCTGATCGCCGCAGGGGATGATGGCCATGGCTGCTGCTTCTGCCCGTTCGTCTGCCGCCGATACGCGCAAGCCGCTGGCCGCATTCGTCGCCGACGCCGCGACCGAGGCGCACGTGCGGCGGGTGACCGCGGCGCTGGGCTGGGCCGATGCCGATGTCCTTTCCGCGACCCCGGCTGAAGCCGTCAAGCGCCTGGCCAGTTCGGCCACGCCGGCGCGGCTGCTGGTGGACCTGTCGGGCAGCGCCGATCCCCTGGCCGATCTCGAACTGATCGCCGACGTTTGCGATGGGGAAACGCCGTTGATCGCCATCGGCACCGTCAACGACGTCGATCTGTACCGCAAGCTGCTCGCCGCCGGTGTCGACGACTACCTGGTCAAGCCGCTGGCCTCCGAGGCGCTGGCCGCGGCGCTCACCGCCTTGGGCGCGGCGGCAGCAGAAACGGAGGACACAGCGCCTCGGGATCCGCTTGGGCGCTTGGTGGCGGTAATCGGCGCCCGTGGCGGGGTCGGGTCCACGACCGTCGCCGTCAATACCGCTTGGCTGCTGGCGCATGACCTGAAGCTCAAGACCGCGCTGGTCGATCTCGACCTCTATTTCGGTACGTGCGCCCTGGCTCTGGATGTGGAGCCGGGACGCGGCTTCCGCCTCGCGCTGGAGAGCCCCGGGCGGATCGACAACCTGTTCCTGGAACGGGTGATGGTGCGGATCAGCGACTTGTTCTACCTGCTCGCCGCCGAAAACGACCTTGAATTCTACCACACGGTCGACCGCGACACCCTGCGCGAGGCGCTGCATGTGCTGGTCCAGACCATCCGTCGCAACTTCAAGATGACGGTGTTCGATCTCCCCCGCCACGCCGCGCGCACGCAGGTGTCGCTGTTGACTCCGCCCGCGTCGCTGGTGCTGGTGTCGGACCCGTCCCTGGCTGGGCTGCGCGACACCATCCGGCTGGCCAAGATGCTGCAGCACTTGGCGCCGGAGGCGGAACTCAGCGTGGTGCTGGAGCGCTGCGGTGCCATCAAGGGCGCCGAACTGGCCGAGAAGGAGTTCGAACAGGACGGCTCCATCAAGATCGGCAGCGTGATCCCGTTCGAAGCCAAGCCCGCCGTGGCCAGTACCGCCGCCGGCAAGCCCCTGGTCTGCGTGGCGCCCCGGTCCCGGACGGCGCGTGCCCTGAAGCAACTGGCGGTGAAGTTGTCCGGGACCGAGGAGAGCACCGCCAAGCCGTCGCCGCTCGGCCGGCTGTTGCACTGGGGGACCTGACGTGATCGGCCGTCGCCGCCCTGCTTCGGCGGTTCCAGCCCAGCCGGTCCCGCCGTCGCACGAGCTGCCGCCGCCGGCCGCCCAAGGCCCCAAGCCAGCGGCCGGCTCCGACACCGATGTGACCGCCGGCATCGGGCGCGCGTCGTCCGCACCGGCCTTGCCCGAGCCGGCACTGGCCCGGCTGGCGAAGGACCCGGAAGCCCGGCCCGGCATGAACCCGTGTGCCGCCGGCCCCTGTGCGCCAGCTTCGGGGGTTTCTGCCGATATCATCCTGCAGGCGCGCCAGCACGTGCAACCCTTGCTGCTGGACCGCATCGACCTGGCCAAAGCGGCGGAACTGGAACGGCCTGACCTGGAAGCGCAGATCAACGAGGTGGTGGCCGACCTGTTGGTCGAAGAGAAGATGCAGTTGAACCAAGCGGAACAGCGCCGCTTGGTGACCATGCTGCTGGATGAGATGCTGGGCCTGGGGCCGCTGGAAACGCTGCTGGACGACGACAGCGTCAGCGACATCATGGTCAATGGCGCCAAGCAGGTCTACGTGGAGCGCGGCGGCAAGCTGGAACTGACCGATGTGGTGTTCCGCGACGATGCGCACGTCATGCACGTGGCCACCCGCATCGTCACCGCCGTGGGGCGCCGGGTCGACGAAAGCGTGCCGCTGGCCGATGCCCGCCTGGCCGATGGCTCGCGCGTCAACGTCATCATCGCGCCGCTGGCCCTGGATGGGCCGAGCATCTCCATCCGTAAGTTCGCCAAGCGCAAGATCACCCTGGAGATGATGGCCTCCCAAGGCAACCTGTCGCCGGACATGGCGCGGGTGCTGATGATCGCGGGCCGCTGCCGGCTCAACATCCTGATCTCCGGCGGTACCGGTTCCGGCAAGACTACCCTGCTCAATGCCCTGTCGCAGATGATCGATCCTGGCGAGCGTATCGTCACCATCGAGGATGCGGCGGAGTTGCAGTTGCAGCAGCCGCACGTGGTCCGGCTGGAAACGCGCCCGCCCAACCTGGAGGGGGAAGGGGAGATCACCCAGCGCGATCTCGTGCGCAACACCCTCCGGATGCGGCCCGACCGGGTGATCCTGGGCGAAATCCGTGGTGGCGAGGCGCTGGACATGCTGCAGGCGATGAACACCGGCCACGACGGGTCCATGTGCACGATCCACGCCAACCGTCCGCGAGAGGCCCTGACCCGGCTGGAGAACATGGTGGCGATGACCGGCGTCAAGCTGCCGGCGGAGGCGGTTCGGGCGCAGATTGCCGGCGCCATCAACCTGATTCTGCAGATCGCCCGGATGCGGGATGGCTACCGCCGGATCACCCACGTGACCGAGATCGTCGGCATGGAAGGCGACATCGTCATCACCCAGGACCTGTTCACCTATGAATACACCGGGGAAGATGCCGACGGTCGCCTGCTCGGGCACTTCAAACCGACCGGGCTTCGCCCCCACTTTCTGCCTCGGGCCCAATACTTCGGGCTGGACCGGGCGCTGTTGCAGGCGATCGCCGAATCGGCCGACCCCGGGCCGGGCTCATGACCGGCTTGTCGCTGCCGGTGCTGGCCGCCGTCACCCTGCTGATTTTGGCGGTAGTGGGTCTGGTCGGGTTCGGCGGGCCCGAGCGGGGCCGGTTGCAGCGTCGTGCCGCACGGGTCCGGACCGCGGCGGCGCAGGGTCGGGAAGCGGCGGCGATTGCCGACAGTACCAGCATCCTTCGAACGGACCCGTCGCGGCTCAAGCACCTCGACGCACTGGCGAGACGTTTCCTGCCCCGGCAATCGATCTTGCGCGATCGGCTGGCCCGCACCGGGCGCCGCATCAGCCTCGGCGCATATCTTCTGGCCAACCTGGCGATCGGCGGCATGGTCGTGGTGCTCGTGGGGCCGGTGGCCGGCCTGCCGCCGCCGGTGGTGATCCTGGCGGCGCTGGTGGCCGGCATCGGCATTCCGCACGGCGTCGTGGGCGCGATGGGGGCCGGCCGGCGCAAGCGGTTTCTCGAACTGTTCCCCGACGCCATCGATCTGATCGTGCGCGGCCTTCGCTCCGGCCTTCCGGTGAGCGAGTCCATGTCCGCCGCCGGCCGCGAACTGCCGGATCCGGTCGGCGCGGAGTTTCGCCAGATCATGGAAAGCGTTCGCTTCGGCCGAGAGTTGAACGACATCCTTTGGCAAACGGCCGAACGCCTGGATATTGCCGAGTTCAACTTCTTCGTCATCAGCCTGTCGATCCAGCAGGAGACCGGCGGCAACCTCGCGGAGACGCTCGGCAACCTCTCCGACATCGTGCGCCGCCGCAAGCAGATGCGGCTCAAGATCAAGGCGTTGACCGGGGAGGCCAAGGCCAGCGCGTATATCCTCGGCTCGCTGCCGTTCGTGATGTTCCTGGTCGTCTCGCTGATGAACCCGACCTACGCCGGCGAGCTGATCAATGATCCCCGTGGCGTGGTGATGCTGGCGGCCGGGCTCGGCAGCATGGGCATCGGCGTCGCCGTGATGGCCAAGATGGTGCGGTTCCAGATATGATTGCCGACGCGCTCGCCATGTTCGGTATCGCCGTCGAGGACGCGATTACCGTGCTGGCCGCGCTGGCCGCGGCGGTCACCGTCTATGCGGTGTGGAGCGCGCTGCTGGCGCGCGACCCGCTTGCCGCCCGCGCCGCCCGGCTGCATCAGCGCCAACGCGAGCTCCGGACATCGCTGCTGACGCCGACACGCAACACCCACCGGGCCGAAGCGACCATGGGCCTGATGCGCACGGTCGCCAAGCGGCTCAACCTGATCAGCAGCACGGCAGCGGAACGCGCGCGGGCGAAGCTTACACGCGCCGGACTTCGGTCCAAGGACGCGCTGATCACCTATCTGGTGGCGAAGCTGGTGCTGCCGTTTGCCGGCGGTGCCGGAGGCTTTGTCCTGATCGACGGGCTTCAGGCCCTTGATCTTCCGACCGCCCTGGCCAACCTGGTGCCCGTCGCGGGCGTTCTGGCAGGTTTCTACGCGCCCGGGGTCTACCTGACCAACGCCATTCAGAAGCGTGAGAAGGCGGTGCGCCAGGGCATCCCCGATGCCATGGACCTTTTGGTCATCTGCGCGGAGGCCGGCTTGTCTTTGGATGCGGCCCTGAAACGGGTGGCCCGCGAGATGTCGCGGGCGGCACCGGAGGTGACCGACGAGTTCGCCCTGACCGCCATCGAACTGGGCTTCCTGCCGGACCGCCGCAAGGCGCTCACCAACCTCGCCGAGCGCTGCCAGATCGAACCGGTACGAAGCCTGATCAACACCCTGATCCAGACGGAACGCTACGGCACGCCGCTGGCGCAGGCGCTCCGGGTCCTGGCGGCGGAATACCGCAACGAGCGGATGATGCGCGCGGAGGAGAAGGCGGCCAAGCTGCCGGCGGTGATGACGGTGCCGCTGATCCTGTTCATCATGCCGGCCCTGCTCATCGTCCTGATCGGCCCCGGCATTCTCAGGGTCCTCGATGCCATGACCCGGATGTAGATGCGGGTCACTCGGGCGCCGCAGACGCAGCGCTCGGGAGCCCGGGACGACTGATGTCCGCCAGTTCCGCGTGAAACACTGCTTCGGCCCGGGACGGCCCTGCGAGGTTCTGGAGCGACTGGAAGAAGGCACGGTTGCTTTCGACCTGCTCGGCCGACAGGTCCCGGGCGGTGAGCGCCGTGGCCTCGTCGACGCGCCCGGCGAGCGCATGGACCAAAGCCATGTTGTTGCCGATCCGTCGGTCCGTCGGGGCATGGGTGGCAAGGTTGCGCAACCGGCTCAGGGCCTGGTCGACGTCGCCGGACAAGGCTTCGGACAAGGCCAGATTGTTGACCAGGCCAAGATCGTCCGGCCGTAGCGCCAGGCCGGCATGATAGGCCTGTTGCGCCAGTTTGTGGCGCGCCGCCAAGTCGAAGGCGATGCCGAGACCGTTGTAAAAGCGGCCGTCGCCGGGCTCCAGGCGGATCGCCTCCTCGAACTGGGCCGCCGCCGATTCCGGCATGCCCTGGCGCAGCAGGGCGCGGGCGTAGGCGGCCCGTAGAGCGGGATCCTCAGGGGCGGCGCGCACCGCCCGCCGCAGCGCATCCGCCGCCGCCGGATCGCGACCGAGAGCGGCTGCCACGCCGGCAAGCCCGATCAGCGGTTCGGTGCGATCCGGTGCCAGCACGTGCGCTCGCTCATAGAAGCTCGCCGCAGACGCGAGGTCGCCGCCCTGAAAGGTTGCCTCAGCCAAGCGCAGAATCTGCTCATAGTCACCGACGGGCGCTCCCCGCGACCCCGGCCCTGACGGCCCTGCGCAGGCCGCGGACAGGCTGACCAGCATCGTCAGAAGCGCCAAGGTCGCGGCTCTACGCGTCCCCCGTCTGCGGCAAAGGTGGCGGGTAATCCACATCAAGGCCTCGGCCATCAACACACGCCCGGTAAGGCGACGATTGTATGGCGACAGAGTCCGAGGGCTCAACCGTTTCCAGCGCGTGATGTCGCGAACACCAGCTCAGGCGGACTTGGTCGTGATCCCAGGATGGGGCCGCTCGGACCCGGATTTCGCGAAGCGTGCGCAGATGGGCGCCCTCGTCGGTCTGCTTGTCATGCGGGCCGGCGAGCCGAGACTGAACGCCCCTTGCGGCGCGCACGAAATCGTCGGGAAAGGCGAAGCGCGAGCGCTTGCGGGCGAGAGCGTCGGCGAAAGCCCGTCGATGGTTGTCGGTCCAGCAACCGGGGATGCGGCTCCACCGGGCGACGATAGTCTTTTCAACGGTCATGATCCGGTCGAGGTCGACGACTAGGCCGTGCTCGGCGGTGGTCGGCGTATAGGCGGAGGTGGGCCGTTCGAGTCGACGAACTTCCCCGATGAAGTCGGGCGATTCAAACCGGAGTGTCAACCGGCGCCGAACTGTGACCCCTTATGCCTTCCTATAATAACCCCTTGGTCTTTTAGGGTTGTTGTGGCCCTGGCACGAGCCGCCGCTCAGGTGCTCCATTGCCCCAACTCGGCGATCACCAGCCGTCCGTTGGGGCGAGGGCCGCGGCCGATTTCGCCGAGCGCCGCGTCGTCGACAAAACAGAGCACGGTCACCGCGACGACGCGGTCGAACGTGGCAGGTGCGAAGGGAAGCCTTTCGCCCGTCCCGACGGCGAAGGTGATATCGTGCCCCCTGCCGCAGTGCGCGCCGCCGGCGCCGTGATTTGCGCGTCGCCTCGCGCGGGCCCCTCCTTGTGGACGACGGCGTCGACCCGCCCCTTGACCCGATACCGCCGAACTGACAGGAGAACCTCACCAATGCAAGCCGTCACGCCGCGTTCACATTCGCCGGAACCGCCGTTCATTTTGAACTGGAACGGCCGTTCAAATTCCCCGGAATACGCATGTCCCACGAACTGGTACCATCTCGCCCCAATCAAATGGCTGCGTGGAGGTCCGCGATGTGGGCCAGCACCTGATGGATGCGGAGCCGCGCGAG
>REEP01000112.1 GCA_007695045.1 Rhodospirillales bacterium
CGGCAGTTCCGGTGGTCTCGTCGGGAGCGTCTTCTGCAGTTTGGGGATCAACTGGTGCAGGTCGGCCTGTAAGTGATCGTGGCGCAACCACGCCGCCTGGCGCCGCGTCAACTTTCGGATGTCTTCCGGGAGTTGGTCCGCCGACGGCATCCGGGCCTGATCCAGCAGCAGCGGGATGACCTTCTTGCCGGTTTTCAGGGCGGCGGCGATTTCGATCCGTACGTAGTCCTGCGGCTGTTCGAGACGGTCCAACGCGTTCAGCCAGCCCCGTCCGATCATGCACAACAGCACGTCACACGCCGCCACCTGCTGCTCGAGAACGGCAACGAAATCTTCGCCGGGTTCGATGCCGTCAACGTCGAGAAAAACCTGGGCGGGCTCGAATGTGCCTTCGCCGATGAGCAAGGCGCGCAACCACCCGGCCGAGGGTGTGTCGTCGCCACGGCGATAGCAGATGAAAATGGTCCCCGCCATAGTGATGCGACCGGTTCTTCGGTCGGTTCCCCCAAAATCAAGCATGTCGTCTCGATCGAATCCTACCCCGGATGGGCGCCCGATGCCATCCCTCGGCCACATGCCTCGGCCACCGTTGCCGCGGAACCGCCGATGCGGTTAGGCTTCAACAGGTGGCAAACGGCTTGGCAGGGCGTCATGGCGCAGGTGGTCATCTACGTGGTCTGGCATCCCGGTGACGCCCGGGGTGAGAGCCTCGCCGAAGCGATCGCCGCGCATCTGGACGGCGATGCGCTGGTGCGCGAGGGCATCGGCATGCGGGTGCCGGTGCGGGTTCGTTCGCAAGCCTGGGACGGCTCCGCCAAGGGGGCGCCACGGGAGATCGATTTCGCCGCGGCGGACGTGAACGTCGTCGGGGTGCTGGAGTCGTGGGACCTGCAGCACGCGGCCGAGGGGGAATGGCGGCCGTTCCTCGATGCGCTGGCGGCGGAACGGGCAGCGCATGCCGACCGCACCCTGGTGCTGTCGTTCGGCGCCGGTGGCGCGCCGCTGCCGGGGCTTGCCATGGTGCAACGGGTTGCCACCGCCGGCTGGCCGGGCAGCGATGCCGATCCCGCCTGGCGCACCCGCTTGCTGCTGCACATCGTCAACGCCATCGGCCGGCACCTCAAGGCGCGGGAGAAAGTGGCGCAGCACGGCGGCAGTATCGAGGACGTGCTGATCGATCGCGAGCGGCTGTTCCTCAGCCACGCCAAGGCCGACGGCTGGGCCGTCGCCACGGCGATCGAGGACCACCTGGCCCTCAACCGGTATGGCGTCGAGACGTTTGTGGATGCCACCGACCTGCCGGGCGGGGCCCGCTTCGACCGCCAGTTCGAGGCGGAGATCGCCCGCAGCGCCCTGGTCGCCATCCGCAGCGATCGCTACGGCGGCCGGCCCTGGTGCCGATGGGAGATGCTGCGCGGCAAGTGCCACCATCGGCCGCTGCTGGTGGTCGACCTGATCGAACGCGGCGAGCCCCGGATCTTTCCCTATGCCGGCAACGTGCCGGCGCTGCGGGTGGTGACGGGCACCGGCGCGGCAGGCGGAACCGCCGGGACGGCCGCCGGTCTTGCCCCGGCCGAAATCGAACGGATCGTCCTGGCGATGCTGACCGAGGTCCTGAGGACGCTGATCTGGCGCCTGCGCGCCGCGGCGGCGGTGAAACGCGCCAAAGCCGCAGACCCGCCGCTGGTGGCAGCCGGTCCCATCGCCTACTTCCTGCGGGTGCCGGAACTGGTGGATGTGGCCTACCTCCGCATCGCCGGCCGTCGCGACCTTACCATCGTCTATCCGGACCCGCCGCTGGACGAGCACGAACGGCCGCTGATCGAGGCGGTGAGCGCGGGCCTGGGCCTGGACTTCAAGGCCCTGTCCGAACTGGAGACGGCGCCATGACCGCCACGGACCGGCCCCTCGTCGCGCTCTCCGTGTCCGATGGGCCCGACCTGGCCCGCTTCGGCTACCTGGAGCGCCACCTGCGTCAGGTCTTGGCCGAGGTGCTGATCGGCCTGTTGCGGGCCGACTGTCGCGTCGGCTACGGCGGCGACCTCCGGCGGGACGGCTACACCCGCGACCTGTTCGAGGCGCTCACCGCCGCCTATCAGCGCAACCAGCTGGCGCCCACGGCGCGGCCGGCGATCGTCCACTACTTTCCGTTCTCATCGTGGCAGGAGGCCGACACCGAAGAACTGCTGCGCCACCTGCAGGCGGTGGGTGGGGTGGCGGAAACGCGGTTCCTCGATGCCGGCGGCGGTTACGACGCGGTGTTCTGGACCGACGATGGTCTGCGGCAGGTGTTGCCGGATGGGGAAACGGCGGGTCTGACGCAAGGCGACCTGATCCGCCTTCTGCAACGGCTGCGGGAGGCGCGTGTGAGTGAGACGGCGGCGCGGGCGCTCACCGCCATGCGCGAAACCATGGCGCGGGAGACGGTGCTGCGGGTGGTCGCGTCGGGCAAGGTCGCGGGCTATCAGGGCCGCATGCCCGGCATTGTCGAGGAGGCGCTGCGGCACGCGGAGGCCGGCCGCCTGGTGGTGCCGCTCGGCGCCTTCGGCGGCGCGGCGCGCGCGGTCGCGGTGGCGCTGCGACTGCTGCCGGCGGCGGCCCGCGTCCCCTACGCCGAGACTGGGCAAGGATATGAGGAAGCGCTCCGGGTGCTTGCCGAGTTCGCCGGGCGGCAGCAGGACCTGGCGGCGCGGTTGGCGGTGCGGCCCGCGTTGGAGCGGCTGGCCACCGCCGACGAGCCCACCGCCATTGCGGCCGGCGTGGTGCGGCTGGCCCGGTTGGCGGCGGAGACCGGCCAGGCCCACCGCACGCCCGGCTGAAAAACCACGCCGACCGTCAAAAAAATCGTAGGCGGCGCTGACGCGCCGGTCGCGCCGCCTTCGCGGCGCTGTCAGGGATCAGTGCCCGAAGATGGGGACGAACACACCACACGAAACCCGA
>REEP01000003.1 GCA_007695045.1 Rhodospirillales bacterium
CCCTCCTTAAGGTTGTGCTTTGATTAGTAAATACACTATTGCTTTGTCTCGATTACAAGGGCAGAGTCGATTTCTCAAACGTCGGGTATGCGCCGTCTTTCCGCGGGTGGGTGGAGGGCTGCCGGACGCAGGGAATATTTTTGTGTACGAGGATGCAACAATGAATACGTCTCGGAAAGAATACCATCGCCCCGTCCTCGAGGATCTGGGCACGGCAAAGGACCTGACCCGCGTTGCGGCGGGCAACGGCTACAATGGTTCGGTTGTCCCCGGCAACGGCTCGAACAACAGCAACGGTTACACCCCCGTTAATGGCGGCAAGACACTCTCGTGGTGGCAAAAAAGGTAACGGGTGGGACGGTCGTTAATGATTGTGCGACGTCCGGAGGCATCGGGGCGAGTGGATCGCTAGCGGTCGCTTCGAATGAAGGCAGGTTGTTTCCTGTTTCTGGCGGGACCAGATGATTCGGTTCCGCCAGAAACACGCGGAGCCTGCCTCCATGACGTTTCAAGGGTGCATGACGTTCAGGCAATTGCCCGGGCGCTGACCACTAGCCCCATCTGGGGCGAATTCGACAGGGCAGTTCTTGTCGTCCGGACCGGACCGGAGGCGCGTCTGGGCGTCGCCGGTTTTTTTGATTCCGCGGATCAGGTGCGGTTGGAAAACCTGCTTCAGGGTCTTCGGGACGATCTGCCGAGGCTCCGTTACATCAGCTACGATCAGGCGCAGGCGGATTGCCTGCGCCTGGCGACCCTCTTGCAGGACCGTTTCGGGAGCGCCGCCCGGGACGCGTTTCATTATGTCGCGATCCCGCGCGGCGGGCATATCGTCCTCGGGATGCTGGCCTACGCGCTCGACCTTCCCGCCGAACGCCTTGCGCTCCCCGGCTCGGCCCGGATCCCGCTCGTCGTCGTCGATGACTGCGCCCTGAGTGGCGCACGGTTCAAGGGCCTCCTGCCCGGGCTGGCAAGCGAGACCGTCATCTTCGCGCCGCTCTATTCCCCCGCCGAACTGCGCCGCGCGATCCGCGCGCAGGAGCCGCGCGTGCTCGATTGCCTGAGCGCCTGCGATCTGGAGGACGAGGCGCCGGTGCGGCAGGGCAGGGGATACGCGGATTGGCTGGAGCGCCAGCGGCAGAGGGATGACGACACCTGCTACTGGTACGGTCAGTACACGCCCTTCGGCTTCGCCTGGAACGAGCCGGATGCCGGCTTCTGGAACCCGGAGACCAACCGGCGCGAGAAGGCCTGGAACCTCCTGCCGCCCGAGCTTTGCCTCAAGAACCGGATCGGATGGGACCCCGATGCGGCACGGATCCAGGTGAACGAGGACGGACCGGGCCCGATCGTTGCCGGCCGGGGCGTGCTCTATGCCGATTTCGGCGACACGATCCTGATCGGCGAGGCCCGGTCGGGCCGCACCCATGCGCTCGATGACGTGGCGGCCGACATGTGGCGGGCGCTGGTGACGGCCGGCGGCATCGAACCCGCCCTTGCCGCCTTGCGCGCCGCCTATGACGTGGACGAGGCCACCCTCGGCCGCGACCTGCAGTCCTTCACCGAGACCCTCTTCGGCAAGGGCCTTCTGGCGCGGCGGGGTGACGCGGATGCCTGATCCCGGGGACGGCGACGCGAGGGCGGCCGCGTGGCCGCGCCATCGCCTCTATGGCCTCACCATGGCCAGCGACTTTCCGTTCCGGAACCGCCTGGCGACGGGCGCGGGCGCGCCCGATCTCGTCTTCACGCGTGTCTTCGAGGCGCCGGAGGATTTCGATCCCGATGCCCAGCCGCCGGTCCATGCCAGCGCCATCCATCCGGGCGACGACGTGCCCTTCCTGCGCCTCTATGCGCTGCGCGCCGGCACCCCGGGCGAAGTGCTGGTGTTCAACTACCCCGAATCGGCCGACCATTACCTTTATCCCGATCGCATCGTCACGCATCTGCGCGCGCCGGCCCATGAATATCTGGTCGAGATCCAGCTCCTTGGCGACGTTCTGTCCGTCTGGCTGGAACGCCGGGGGGTGATCGCGCTGCATGCCTCGGCGGTCGTGGCCGGCGAGGCCGCCATCGGGTTCCTGGCCAGCAACAAGGGCGGCAAGACCTCGCTCGCGGCCAGCCTGATGCAGGCGGGCTGCCCGCTCTTGACCGACGACATCCTGCCGCTCGAGGCGACGGCCGGCGGCGTGATCGGCCATCCCGGTTTTCCGCAGATGCGGATGTGGCCCGAGGTGGCGGCGCATTTTCTCGGCGACTGGAACGACACGGAGATCGTCCATCCCGCCTTTGCCAAGCGCCGCATTCCCGTCGGCCCGCAGGGCCTGGGCAGCTTCCACGACCGGCCGGTGCCCCTGGCGCGTCTCTTCGTGCCGGAAATGGTCGACGACGCCCGCCAGCCGGTCGAGATGCAGCCCCTGTCCGCGCGCGAGGTCCTGGCGGAACTGATGGGCAATTCCTTCGCCGTCGACTGGATCGACGCATTGGGCTGGCAGCACCGGCGGCTGAATGTCCTGGCCCGAGCCGCAAGTACGGTTCCCATCCTGCGCCTGCGCTATCCCCGCGGCATGGATCGGCTGCCACAGGTGCGGCAGGCGATCCTGGACATCTGCATCCGGCCGAGCGGTACCGGCCGGTAGGCGGAGTCTTCCGGTTTCAAGTTGCCGGACAGCACTGAAATGTCGGGAGACGCATGGCAAGTGTCATCGCCTCTGCTCGTCGCTCCACCGCCTCTGTCTTTGACGTGGTAACGGACGTCGCTACTGCCGCCTCTCGCACGCTGGCTTCGGCAACCCTCGCTGCCGATACGCTGCACCTGAAAGCCCGCGAGATGCACGCTGCTGTCCGCTCTCGCTCGGTCGCCAACATGGTCGTCACCGATCGTCGTGAGATCATGCTCGCAGCCAAGGACTACGTCGACATGCTCGAGGACATGC
>REEP01000120.1 GCA_007695045.1 Rhodospirillales bacterium
GGTGTCGAGGGCGCGCCCGGTCGCCTGTCGGTAGCGCTCGCGAAGGTCCACCGGGTGTGAAGCGGCGTGCAAAAGTGCCCCACTCTTGGGGTGATCGGCGTGGAAAAGAGCCCCACCCCTGGCTGAGAGTGTTCCACCTCTGGTGGCTTTTGAGGTGGAGTGGGGAGGGATGCTGCGGGTGGAGACGATTGCACGGATCCGGCGTGAGCATGCCGGTGGGAAGAGCATTCGGGCGATTGCCCGGGACCATCGGATGTCGCGGCACACGGTTCGGAAGTACCTTCGATCCGGTCAGACGGAGGCGGTTTATGAGCGTGCCACGCAACCGCATCCTCGGCTGGGGTCGCACATTGCGGCTCTGGAGTCTCTGCTTGAGGAGAACGAGAAGCGCACGGCCCGTGATCGACTGAGCTGGCGCCAGCTTTTCGAGTCTCTGGTGGCCCAGGGCTACCGTGGTGGTTACGACGCGGTGCGGCGTTACGCGCGGCGCTGGCATGAGCGGCGGCGCCGGGCTGGTGATGGCGTGACGGGCGCCTTTGTGCCGCTGGCCTTCGATCCGGGCGAGGCCTACCAGTTTGACTGGTCCGAGGAATGGATCGTTCTGAACGGGGCGACGACGAAGGTTCAGGTGGCGCACGTCCGCCTGTGCCACAGCCGGATGCCGTTCATGCGCGCGTATCTGCGCCAGACGCTGGAGATGGTTCTGGACGCCCATGTGCGCGCCTTTGTCTTCTTTGGCGGCGCCTGCGAGCGCGGTGTTTACGATAACATGAAAACGGCGGTGGACGTGGTGTTCACCGGCAAGACGCGCCAGTTCAACCGGCGTTTTGCACAGATGTGCTCGCATTACCTGGTTGAACCGACGGCCTGCACGCCGGCATCGGGATGGGAAAAGGGCCAGGTCGAGAACCAGGTGGGTACGATGCGGGGACGGTTTTTCCGGCCCCGGCCACGGGTTGCCAGCCTCGACGAGTTCAACTTCCAGCTTGAGGAGTCCTGCCGGTCATGGGCCCGGTCCACCAAGCATCCGGAGCAGCCGGACCGGACGATATGGGCGGTGTTCGAGGCCGAGAGAGCGGTCTTGAGGCCGGCGCCGGTGCCGTTTGACGGCTACAAGGAGACCGAGGCCGCCGCATCGCGCACCTGCCTGGTTCGCTATGACCGGAACCAGTACAGCGTGGAGGCTTGTGCGGCGAGCAGCCCGGTTCAGGTGCGGGCATACGCCGATCGCATCGTGATCGTGAAGGATGGCGCGGTGATTGGCGTCCATGAGCGACGCTTCGGCCGCGGCGCGGTGGCCTACGACCCCGTGCACTACATTCCGATCCTTGAGCGCAAGCCGGGGGCGCTGCGCAACGGTGCCCCCTTCCGGCAGTGGCGGCTGCCGGTCGGGCTGGGGCGGGTGCAGAGCCGCCTGGGGCGGTCTGACGAAGCGGATCGCCAGTTTGCCGGCATCCTGGCGGCTATCCCGGAGCACGGGGTTGAGGCCGTGGACGCCGCCTGCCGGGAGGCGCTGGCTCAGAATACGTGCCGTCCCGACGTCGTTCTGAACATCCTGAACCGGCGGACGGAAGAGCCGGCGGTGCAACCCGTTGCCATCCCGACCCAGCTGACCTTGGCGGTACCGCCGCGCGCCGATTGCGCCCGTTATGACGCGCTGCGCGCCGCCAACGATGGGACCTGACATGGAGCGTCCCGCGATTCTCGAGATGATGCGCGAGCTCAAGCTGGCAGGCATGCGGGCAGCGTACGACGAGGTACTGCGGGACGGCCTGAACCGGAGCCGGCGCCCGCAGGAGATCCTGGGCGATCTGCTGCGGGCCGAGATCGTGGACAAGCGGGCGCGCTCCATCCGCTATCAGCTCGCCGCCGCCAAGTTCCCGGTGACCAAGACGCTCGCAGAGTTCGACTTCTCGGTCAGTCCGATCAACGAAGCCGTGGTGCGCACGCTGCACGACGGGGAATTCCTGGCGACCCAGCGGAACGTCGTGCTGGTGGGCGGGACCGGCTCGGGCAAGACCCATGTGGCAACCGCCATTGCCGCCGATTGTATCCGCCAGGGCGCCCGCGGCCGGTTCTTCACGGCTGTCGACCTGGTCAATCGACTGGATGGGGAGGCCCGGGCCGGAAAAGCCGGGCGCCTGGCCGAGCAGTTGCGCCGCGTCGATCTGGTGGTGCTGGACGAGCTGGGCTACCTGCCCTTCGCCCAGAGCGGCGGCCAGTTGCTGTTCCATTTGATCAGCCGCCTGTACGAGACCACGTCGGTGATCGTGACGACCAATCTCGGCTTCGGCGAATGGGCCTCCGTCTTCGGCGACGCCAAGATGACGACGGCGTTGCTCGACCGGCTGACCCACCACTGCGACATCCTCGAGACCGGCAACGAGAGCTGGCGGTTCCGCAACCGGTCGTAAATGCTGCCCAGGCGGGCCCACAGGCCCCTTCCCGCCCGGGCACCGCCGCCTGCCCCCTGGACGGGCGCGGCGGCGCCCGGGCGGGGCCCTCCCGTGGACTGCCTGGACAGCGCCACGCACTCTACCGCAGGTGTGGGGCCGAATTGGACGCCGATCCCGGGGCTGTTTTGCACGCCGATTATGGGATGGCCCGCCCCCCTCATCCAGCGTCGAGGCTATGCTGGCGTCTTATCGAAGGTGAGGGAGAACGACCATGGACGTGAAAGTGATCGGTATCGACCTGGGAAAGAACTCGTGCAGTGTCGTGGGAATGGACGCGGGCGGACGCATCGTGTTCCGCAAGCGAACCAGCCGTTCCGCCGTCGTTGCTCTCGTACGCAACCATCCCGGCTGCGTCGTCGCGATGGAAGCCTGCTGCGGTGCGCATCATCTGGGGCGGATCTTTCTCGGGGACGGACACGATGCGTACACCGGTTCAAAATGAACGGTCGTT
>REEP01000117.1 GCA_007695045.1 Rhodospirillales bacterium
CCGCCAGCATGGCGAGGCCGCCGGCGACGGTGACCAGCAGCGCCTGCAAGGCGTTTCGCCGTGCCGTCTGGTCCTCGTTGTTGAACCCGATCAGGAAGTAGGAGGTGATCGAGGTCAGTTCCCAGAACACGAACATCGTGATCAGGTTGTCCGCCACCACCAGACCCAGCATCGAGACCATGAACGAGGCCAGATACAGGTAGAATCGTCCGATTTGGGGATGGCCGGCGAGGTAGCTGCCCGAGTAAACGAAAATGATCAAGCCGATGCCGCTGATCAGCAGCGCGAACAGCAGGCTGAGCCCATCGATCACGAAGGACAGAGTCACGCCAATGGACGGTGCCCACGGATAGACGATGCGCACCGCTTCTCCGGCGGCAACGGCCGGGATGTAGCTTGCAAAGAGGATCAGAAAGCCCAGAGGCAGAAGACTGACCAGCCACGCCATCAGCGGCATGCGGGCATCGTGACCTACCGCCGCCATGGCGTCACCCTATCGTCTTGCGGCAAGGCTACCCGCACGGCTGTCTCACCCCCCTTTCCCGCTCACTTTCGACCCTTGCCGCGGAAGCGGCGCAGCAGGGCTCAGTGGTTCGTATGGTCCTGGATGAAGCTCTCCAGGTCGTCGGCGTCGACGCGATATTCCTTCCCCATTTTTATGGCGCGCAGCCTGCGGTCCCGGATCCAGGTCCGGATCGTCGTCTCCTTCACCTTCAGGGCTTCGGCAACCTCATGCACCGTCAGCAGGTTTCTGCCGTGCATGGCTGCGGTCCTTCACCAATCAACCGACAGCGCAGTTTATTCAACTGGGCCTCCCTTTCAATCATTTTTTGGTCACTTGAGAAGCTTTGCGTGGGTTCTCGTTCTTTATCGTTATCGTGGCAAGGCAGGCTCCTCATAAAACTATAACGCGACCTCGGCCGCCCACCTACCGCCCGTTATACGCGATAACCCCGACAAGCAAGAGCAGCATCCCGAAGCCTGCCACGAGGATCGGCCAGGACGCCAGACGCCTTTCCAGGCGACACAACCTGCCCTCCGCGAACCGGACGTAAACGAGCAGCACATGACCCAACCAAGCCCACCGACCGTCCATCGTCCCGAGCCGGCGTACCGTGTCGCGCCCCATTTTCTCGAGGCAGCGGCCCACGGGTTCCAGCAGGACCAGGATATCGCCGGCCGGCACCACGATCGGCCTTGCGCGGGGCCGAGCCAGGAAAAACCGCCACACCATCAGCGCCACCCCTGCGCCCACCGCCACGGGCCAAGCCGCGTCAGCCAATGACCCTGCCGTGAACGCTTCGGCCGCCGGCCCGGCCGGGATGACGAAGGGCAGCCAGGCGGCACCGGCTGCAGCCGCAAGCGTTGCCAGCCACGGCCCCCACAAACCGAAGCCGGCCGGGCCGGGGGCGGAGTTCGCCGCCGGTCCCGCCACCACCACCAGAAAACGGGCCAGCAACAGGGTGGTCCCGACCGCCGCCAGCGCCAGCAGCGGGTCGAGCCAGTTCTGCCAGGCCGGCATCGCCACGGCCGTCGCATCCTTCAGCACCGCTTTCGCGGCGAGGCCCGTGGTGGGCGGCAGGCCTGCCAACGCCAGCGCCGGCAAGGCAAGCAGAGCCACGACCACAAGGCGGCCGCGCCCGCTGGTGTGGTCCGTCAACCCGGTACCGAGGAACAGTGCCCCCTTGGCAAAGCCGTGATGCACGGCATAGACCACCGCCGCCATCATCGCCGCCTTGGCGGCTTCCGCGCCATGCGCGGGGCCGGGTGCAGCAGCCAAGGCAAGACCCACTGCCACGGTCATCAACCCCATCTGACTGATGCTGGAATAGGCGAGAACGGTCTTGGGGCGATCCTGAAGGACACCCATCAGGGCTCCGTAGTAGGCAGCGGCGAGACCGAAAATTACCCAGGCCAGCCCCCATCCCGGCAGGCTGGCCTCGGCCAGCGGCAGGAACACCAGCCACGCCAACAGCCCCGCCTTGATCATCATCCCGGACAGCACCGCGCTGGCCGGCGTCGGGGCCACCGGATGTGCCAGCGGCAGCCATATATGCAGCGGCAAGGCGCCGGCCTTGATGCCGAAGCCGAAGAAAAGAAGCCCCACGATCCAGCTCTGCAGCGGGTGGGCGGCGACGGCAGCCCGCACGTCGGCCAGGGCGAGGGAGTCCGCAGCCGAAGCGCCGAGCCACAGGGCCGGCAGGATCAACCCCTCGCCTGCGATCACCAGGACGATATAGACCTTGGCCGCACGACGCGCTTCAGCATTGCCCGCATGCCGGATCAGGCCGTAGGCGGAGAGATTCATTAAAACGAACGACAGGTAGAACGTGACGGCGTCGAAGGCGACCACCAGGCCCAAATTGCCGCTCATGGTGAGGCTGAAGAACACGAACAGCGGCCGGCTGCGCGGATCGGCGCGATGGTAGGCCCGGGCATAGACAGCGGCCAGCAGCCACAAGCAACCGGCCAGCAGTAGCAACGGCCGCCGCAAGGCGTCGATCCCGAGTTCCACCCCCAACAGCAGCCAGGGCAGGTCGAGCGCGCGATCCGGCGGGAACAGCGCGAGCGCGACCGACGGCACGGCCGCGACCGTGGCGGCCAAGGCACCGTGCCTCGGCACAAGCCTTGCGGCCAGCGCCGCCAGCAACGGGGCGGTCGGCACCAGCATGAGGACCGCTTCGCTCAAGGCCCGTCTCCCGTTACCGGGAAGTAGCGCAAGGCCACGATCAGTTCCGCCCACGCCAGGGGACTGATCGGCAGCGCCGCCAACAGACCGGCAACCAGAGCGAGGCTCGCGGTGATCACCGGCGGCACCAGCAGTCCCCACTCCACCCAGCCCGGCAGAATCCGGCGCTGTAGTCTCGCCTCCGGAGGCGGGGCGGTGAACCACGCGACGTAGAGGGGCGGCAGGAAGTAGGCCGCGTTCAAGACGCTGCTCAACACCAGTACCGCCAGCACCCAGTCATTGCCGGTCTGCAGACCACCCAGCGCGAGGTACCACTTGCTGACGAAGCCGGCCACCGGCGGCAGCCCGATCATGCCCAGTGCAGCGACGGTGAACGCGGTCATCGTCACCGGCATGCGCCGGCCCATGCCGGCCAGTTCGTGCACATTATGAATGTCGTACGTTTCCGCCAGCCGTCCGGCACAAAAGAACAGGGTGATCTTCATCAGCCCCTGATGCACCAGATGCGCCAGGGCGCCGACTGCCGCGAGCGGGCCGCCGAGAGCGGTGCCGAGCGCGATGTAGGACAGTTGGCTCACCGTGGAGTAGGCCAGCCGCTTCTTGATGTCGCTCTCAGCGATGGCACGGAGTGAGCCGTAGACAATGGTCACGCTGGCAAGCATTGCCAGCAGCCCTCCCATCGCCGGCGCCCCCGCCAACGCGATGCCGTAAACGTCGTAAACCAGCCGGAACAGCCCGAACGCCCCGGCCTTGACCACCGCAACCGCGTGCAGCAGTGCCGAAACCGGTGCCGGGGCAACCATCGCCGTCGGCAGCCAGCCATGCACCGGCACCATCGCCGCCTTGACCGCGAGCCCCCCCGCGATCAGCCAGAAAATCGCGATCAACACCCCACGCGGCAGGTCGGTTTCCGCCAGTGCCGGCACCGGGCCGAACACGACCGGCCCGATCAGGCCCTGCAGCCAGACGGCACCGATGAACAGGAGCATGCCGCCGCCGAGGGTGTAGATCAGATACGTCCGCCCGGCCTTGAGGGCTTCACGGGTGCCGTGATGCACCACCAACGGGTAGGTGGCGAGGGTCAGGAATTCATAGAAAATGACAAAAGTGAGCAGGTTGCCCGCAAGCGCGATACCAGTAGAAGCGGTGACACACAGGCTGAAGTAGCCGAAAAATCGGCTCCTTTCCGGCGAACCTTCCAGAAACGCGATGGCGTAGACGGTGGTGACCAGCCAAAGCCCGGCTGACAGCAGGACGAATTGCAAGGCCAGCGGGTCGGCGAACAGGATCAGGTCGAGGCCGGCGCCGAGCGGCAGAACGAAGGTATAGACGAACCCCTGAGCCACGCCCCACAGCAACAGGATACCCAGCGCCACCTTGAGCACGGCACCGCCGAGATTGAGCAGTGACCGCATCAGAACGTCTTCCTCCCGCAGGAAGAAGATGAAGATGCCGGTGAGAAAGGAACTCAAGACCACGCTCACCGGAAGCCAGCCGCCGGTCGCAAGGAGGGCGGTCATGGCAACGGCTCAAGCGCTATGCCGGGGGCCGCCGGCATGCCGATCTGCAACAGCCGCAGCGGTGGCGCCGATGCGAACCCCAGACCCACGGAGACCACGGCCAAGCCCAGCGCGGCCAGAATCGTCAGCATCGGGACCGGCAGCAGACCGGGCGGGCGTGGCGGCCCGGCCGCCCCCGGCGGTTCCATAGGCGAGGTGACAAAGCCCAGCCGCACCACACGGTAGACGTAGATAGCGGCGAGCTTGCCGCCGATGATCAGCACCGCCGCCCACCACCACTGGCCGGTCTCCACCGCGGCCGTCACCATCAGCCACTTGGCAAGGAACCCGCCGCTGGGCGGCAGGCCCATCAGGGTGGCGCCGGCCAAACCAAAGGCGAGCAGGCTCAAGCGATGATGATGGGAGGCCCGGCCGATCTCGGACAGATGGTCAGTGCCCTGGGACGTAAGGATGTTGCCGGCGGCAAGAAAGGCCGCCGCCTTGGCAGTGGCATGGGACAGCACCAGCAAATGCGCCCCGGACCAAGCCATGACATGGCCGCCGGCGGCCGCCAGCGGGAACAACAGGAACAGGTAACCCACCTGCGCCACCGTGGAATACGCCACCAGCAGCTTCAGGCGCTCCTGGCGGATCGCATTCAGCGACCCCCACAGCACCCCGACCGCTCCGAGAATGCCAAGCGCGGTGGCCACGCCGTCGCCCAAGCTGACGAACGGTCCCAGCCAGTACCGCACCAGAAGGTAGAAGCCCGCCTTGACCACCAGTGCGGAGAGGATCGCGCTCACACCCGCCGGCGCGCTGCCATGGGCCGGCGGCAACCAGATGTGCAGCGGCACGAGAGCCGCCTTGATCGCGAGGCCCACCGTCACCAGGGCTGCGGCCACCACCACCGCCGGCCCCGGCACCAGGCGTTCGCCCAGGAGAACGAGATCGAGCGTGCCGGTCGCGCCATACAGAAGCGCCACACCCAGAACGTAGGACAGCGCCCCCAGCGTGCCGATCAGCAGATAGCGCAACGAGGCGAACAGGGCGACGGCGCCATGACCGAAAGACACCAGGATCACGCCTGCAAGGGTCGCCAGTTCCAGGGTGACATAGATGTTGAAGGCATCGCCGGAGACGAACATGGCGGCGAGCGCGCCCCAGACCCAATACCAAAGGCTCCAGAACAGGGATTGCCGGCGCCGCGGCATCGCCTTGACGTCGGGGTCGGCCAGAACATGCAGGGAGGCCAGCCCGGCCACCACCGCGAGCAAAGCGAGGAAAGCGGCCGCGAGACCATCGACGTAGAGATCGATCCCGAGGGGTGCCCCCCAGCCGCCCACCGGATGGCGGTACACGCCGATCTCGTAAACGGTCCACACCACCCCCAGCGTGGCCAACAGCGCGCCGGGCACGGCCACGGCCATCACCGCGACAGCCGTCCATCGACCGGGCCAGAGGGAGGCCAGTGCGGCCAGCAATGGCACGGCGACGGCGATGGCAGCCCACGACGTATCGACCACGCGGCTGCCCCTTCAGACCCGGTCGTCGCGGTTGTCTTCGGGGAAGTCGGTCCGGCCCGTGGCCGACCGGATGCGCCGGACCAGGATCAGGGCGACCGCGGTGACACTCACCGCCACCACGATTCCCGTCAGCACCATGGCATGGGGCACCGGATCCGCCACCGGACCGGGTGCGCGCCGCGCCACCGCGATCAGAACGAGAAAGCAGCCACCGCCCAGGATGTTGATGGCAAGCACCTTCCGCACCAGGTGGCGACGTGCGGCCAGGGCGTGGAGGGCAATCGCGAACAGCGCCATGCCGGCGAGGATGTAGATATCCGCCTGATCCATCGCCGTGGGACTAGGCCCGGTCCGCCGGGCTGCCCGGCAGAAGGTAGAACAGGGCCAGTGTCGCCGCCGTCGACAGGCAGATGCCGACCTCGATGGCGACGATCCAGGCGGTCTTGCCGACCGCAGGGTACGCAAGCAGCCCCCCCTGGAGCATCAGGAAGGCCAGGGCAGCGGTCAGGAATCCGGCGAAACCGATCGCGAGCGCGGCACGAAGCCGGATCGTATCGGCCAAGCGCGGTGCATCCTTGCCCGCCAGGGCGAGCAGGATCAGCGTCGCCGCCAGGACCGCCCCGGCCTGGAACGCGCCCCCCGGCTGCGACGTCCCAGCCCACAGCATCCACAGGCCGGTCACCACCATGAGCGGCGGCAGCACGCGCAGCAGCACACCGTGCACCGGAGTGCGATCGCCCGGCGGCAATGCTGCCACCCTGGTCTCCCGGCCGACCAGGGACAGCACGCCGATCGCGGCAATCAAGAGCACACCGACCTCGAGGAACGTGTCGTAGGCTCGAAAATCCAAAAGCACCGCGGTTACCGGATTGGCCGCGCCGGTGTCGGCGAGTCGGTCCAGCACGGATGAGGCCAGTCCGGGATAAGCCGCCGGACGGTCCAGTGCCGCCCACGCCAGGCCCGCGAACACCAGCATCACCAGTGCCGCCAGGACCAACCGGCCGCCTGGACCTTGTTTCGGCGCCACCTCGGTCACGTCCGCTCCTGTTCCGTATCGTCCCGGCGGCGGCGCGCCAGGGTGGCCACGGCGTCCAACAGCAGCACGCCGGTGAGCCCGGCGCCGATGGCGGCTTCGGCGAGCGCGATGTCCACCGCGTCCAGGCGCGCCCATGCCAGGGCCATGAGCAGGCCGAACGCAATGAACAGAACCACCGACACGAACAAGGACGCGGCGCCCAGTGCCCGCCACGCCACCCACACCAGCCCCGTGGCCAGCAGCACATCGAACGCCAGTGCGGCGTTCACGGCTCGTCACTCCCGTCCCCGTTGCGGACAAGAGCGTGGCGGGCCACCAGATTGCCGGCGCACGCGCCGACAATCATGACGATGATCCAGATCAGGATCAGCTTGACCGCGGCAGCCGGGCTGTCCGCCTGCAGGGCCAGGCCGAGACAAAGCAGACCAAGCCCCAGGTTGTCGGCCTTGGTGACGGCATGCACCCGTGTGAACACGTCCGGGAAACGCAGCAACGCCACGGTGCCGCCCAGAAAGAAGAAACCGGCCGCGCCCAGCAAGGCCACGGTGGCAATGTCGGCCCCGCTCATTTCGCGTCCTCCTCCGCCGCGGCCGACCGGCTCCGCACCCGACCGCCCGCGCGGTCAACGAACGCCAGCACCGCGAGACCGCCCAGCACCGCGAACAGAAGTGCGGCGTCGGTCAGGCCCGGCCGCCCGGCGATTTCCGCCAGCAGCAGCAGGATCGCCACCCCCATGGTGCCGAACAGTTGTGCCGCCACCATCCGGTCCGCCGGCGCCGGCCCTCGGGCGACCCGGACCAGCCCGACCAGGATGTTCAGGACCAGGAAGGCAGCGAGCCCGAACAGGACCAGGGTCATGCTGCCCTACCTTTCCGATGCCACCGGCACGGGCGTGCCGGCCGGACCGGCGTTGGCAAACACGGCGCGCACCCGCGCTTCCACACGGGCCAGCATGGCGGGGACGGGTTGCGCGGTATCCAGAACATGCACAACGAAGCGCTGTTCGTCCACACGCGCGGCCAGCGATCCCGGCAGCAGGCTCACGGTCACCGCGAACCAGGCCACGGCCGGGCCCGGTGGCAGGTTTGCCGTGTAATCGACGAAACCCGGCCGAATGGGCAACCGCGGGTGCAGTGCGCGGACCACGACATCCACCCCGCCGCGAAGCGATTGCCACAGGAAGAACGGAACGAAGCGAGCGAGCCCGAGCAGGGACAGCCCCGTGGGACCCGGCGGTGCCACCCGCAGCGAGACGAGAAGTGCGGCGGCAACGGCGATCGGCGCCACCAGCCAGGCGGACGCAAGGTCCCGTGACAGCGCCCACCATACCACCACGAAGAAACCGGTTCTGCCCACGACGGCCAGCGCCACGTCCCGGCGGCGCCAGAGCGGGCCGTCCGGACGGTCATGGGCAAAAAAACCGGTCATGGCGCGCTCTCCGATGGTCGGTGCAACGGCTGGCGCGGCATCACCGTTGCGCGGAAGCCGCGACGGCATTCCGCTACGTGACTGTGGCTTCGTGTCTTATGGTAGGGAATCCGTGATCGCAAGCCCGCTGCCGGGCCGGCCGGACCGCTTGGGCCGGTGCGTTGATCGGATGCGAGGCGATGGTGCGGCGGCCCGGGCGCACGGCCCGGACGCACGGCCCGGACGCACGCGATGAAACTCCGGGCGGCCTTCGTGCGTTTTATATGATCCGGCAGCAGTCAGGCAGCCGATCCAGGCCGCCTCCGGTGCCGGCAACGACAAGGAGGGCGGTGATGGCAGCGCTTGCAGACAAGGTGATCCTGGTGACCGGCGCGACCGACGGGATCGGGAAGGGAACGGCGGGCGAACTCGCCGCCATGGGCGCGCGCATCCTCCTGCACGGCCGCCGCGCCGAACGTGTCACGCAAGCGAAGCACGATCTCGGCCGGATAGCACCGGATGCACGCATCGACCCCTTCGTCGCCGATTTCTCGGCCCTCGCCCAGGTGCGGGAACTGGCCGACGCGGTGATCCGGCGAACCGACCACCTCGACATTCTCATCAACAATGCCGGCATCGGCGCCGGGCCCAGCGGGGCCCAACGCCGCGAACAAAGCGCCGATGGCCACGAACTGCGTTTCGCCGTGAACCACTTGGCGCCGTTTCTGCTGACCCATCTGTTGCTGCCGCTGCTGGCGCAGGGCATGCCGGCGCGGGTGGTGAATGTCGCCTCGGCGGCGCAGCGGCCGATCGATTTCGACAACGTCATGCTGGAGCGCGACTACGACGGCTTCCGGGCCTACGCCCAGAGCAAGCTCGCCATGGTCATGGCCACGTTCGAATTCGCCAGATGCCTCGAGGAACAGGCGATCACCGTCAACGCCGTGCACCCCGGCTCCCTGCTTGATACCAAGATGGTGCGCGAAGGCTTCGGAACGCCGCAAGGCCCGGTGGAACAGGGCATCGCATCGGAAGTGTTCGTCGCCACCAGCCCGGATCTGGTCGATGTCACCGGCACCTACTTCGACGAATTGCGACCGGCGAAGGCGCACCCGCAGGCCTATGACGCCGACGCACGACGGCGGCTGTGGCGGCTCAGCGAGCAACTTACCGGGCTGACGGGCCGATCGTCGGGGTGAACGCCGCGACACCTGAGCCCACGACTCCTCAGGCGTAGCCGCTCTCCAGGAAGGTGCGGACACGCTCGCGGAACGCTTTCGGCTGTTCCACGTGCGGTCGATGGCCCGCCCCGGGGATCACCGCGAACTCCGCCTGCGGAAACAGGTGGAAGATCGCGCTCTGGTGTTCCGGGGCGATGTAGTCGGACTCCGCGCCGCGGATCATCAGCACCCGGCCATCATAGCGTTCGCCAAGCGTCCCGGCCGGCGGGTCCGGAAATCCGGTCAAATCAGGCATCGCCGCCGCGATCGCCTCCAGGTTGAGCCGCCACGCCAGCCGCCCGTGCCGGCGCACCAGGTTCTGCACCAGGAACTGGCGGGTCGGCGCATCGGGGATGGCCGGCTGCAGCCGGTCCGCGACCTCGGCCCGGCGCTCCAGGGCACTCAGGTCCACGGCTTGCATCGCCTCAACATGGCCCAGGAACGAATGGGCATAGCGCACCGGAGCGATGTCCACGACGATCAACGCCTGGACCCGCTCGGGGTGGGCGAGCGCCATCAGCATCGCCGCTTTCCCGCCCACACTGTGGCCGAGCACGGTCGCATCGACCAATCCGCGTTCGTCCAGGAACGCGGCCAGATCGTCGGCCAGCTCCGCCAGGCGCATGGTCGGCGTCCACGGCGAGCGGCCGTGGTTGCGCAGGTCGACGGTCATCACCCGATAACCGTCCCGGGCCAGGTCACGGGCGGTCGCCTGCCAGTTCCGTCCGGATCCGAACAGGCCGTGGACGATCACGATCGGCTCCCCGGAACCGACTTCGGAAAATGCCATTGAGACGGGCATGACTGGTTTCTCCCTGCCCCGCCGGTGCCATCCGTGACGAGGCAATATCACAGCTATCGATTGCATACCGTTGTTCAGCCAAGACATTCTTTGGTCTGGCGTTGGTCTGGGGCCTTGCGCGGCGGGTTCGCCTCAATCACATTGTCCCCAATACCACTAAGGTGAAATGGCCTTGAGCGGGTCCCCATCCGTTCTGCAGGCCGCCTGGGTAGGAGGCGTTAGCGCGTGAGGTCAAGCGGGCAAACGTTGTGGTTTGGCGGCGATGCGGCGATCGACCGCTCGCTGGACGCGATGACGGACGCGGCCGTGGCCGCCGCCTGGAAAGACATTTACCGCCCCCCTGCCGGCGTCGCCCTGCATCCGGCCGCGCTTGGACGGCTGCCGACCCGCGCCGACGTGGCGGTGACCGCAAGGGCACTGACGTGCGCCGTGGCCGCTGGCAGCAAGGATTATTTCGTCGCGCATGTCCGGCGCATGGCGCACAATCAGGCCGACCGCGGCGCAGCCGTATTCGCCGTAGCGGCGGTGGTGGCGGCACTCCGCCGCTTCTATGCCGAGGGCGCGGATCCGACTGTCACGGCACGGGCGCTGCCGGTGCTGGACGCCGGCTTGACCGAAGCCGAGCGATGGGCCCGCACCGGTCCCGACGCCGACGGCCCGGACCGTCAGTCCTCTCCCTCCGAGCCGCCTCTGCCCGGTGTGGATGCCTTGACCGATGCCCTGCTGGCCGGCCGCATCGCGTCATGCCGGTGCCTCGTTCAGAGTGCCCTGGATGGCGGGCACGGATGCCTGGATGTGGCGACCCGCCTGATCCAGCCGGCGCTCTATGAGGTGGGCGACCGCTGGCAGCAGCGCCGGATCACGGTGGCCGAGGAACACGGCGCCACCGCCGTGGCCGCGGCCCTGCTCGCCGAGTTGTTTGCCGTGGCACCCCGGGCGGAACCGGTCGGCCGCACCGCGCTGATCGCTCCCGTCATCGGCAATCGTCACGTGATCGGGCCCCACATGGTGGCCGATGCCTTCGAACTGGCCGGTTGGGACGCGCACTTCCTCGGGGCGGGCGTGACCGAAGACGACCTGTTCGCCGAAATCCACCATCGCCGCCCCGATCTGCTCGGGCTGTCCGTGTCGCTGCTGGAGCAGGTGCCGATGCTCCACCGGATCATGCGCCGGGTCCGGCAAGCGTTCGGAACGGCCAGCCCGAAAATCGTCATCGGCGGCTTGGCCACCAATGAGATGCAGCCCCTGTGGCGCTGGCTCGGGGCCGATGGCTGGGGTCTCGACGCCATCGCCGCGATCGATCTGGAAAAGGCATGACGACCATGAGCGAACTGTCCCCCAGCCTGCCCCAAACCGCGTTCGGCGTGATCCCCGACTTCTGCAAGGACCTGCGCGCGGTGATACTGGCCCTGATCGGTCGCAGCGGCGTCCTTCTGGACGCCAATCGCGGCTTTATCGAGTTGCTGCCGCCGGAGACCCCCGCAACCCGGCTGCTCGACATCCGGGACCTGTTCGTCCTGCCCCGCTTCGATCAACTGGCCGGCAAGCGCGCCGGGCGCCAGGGGACCGTGCTGTATCAGGGCATGATCAACCTGGGCGACCCCGCGGGCGACGTGGTCTCGCTGCGCGCCCAGGTGACCGAACTGGACGACGATCTGCTGCTGGTGGCGGAGCACGACATCGCCCGGCTGCGTCAATTGAACGACCGCCTGCAACAGCTCAACCACGAACTTCTCGAGCAGAAGCGCGAACTGAGCCGGCTTGCCCGCCAGCTCGAGGATCACCGCAGCCGGGGCGAAGCCGCGCTCAGGGATCGCGATGCCCTGCTCGACCTGCTGTCGTCCGACCGACATCAGCCGCACTGACCCGGCCATCGGCGCCGCGGCCGGCCTCACACCACGTTGATGGGGTTCCCCGCCGCGAACGCCTCGATCACGTCGATCAGCTGATCCGCCAGCACGCGCTGGGCGTTGGCGCTGGCCCAGGCGATATGCGGCGTGACGATGACGTTGGGCCGGTCGAGGATGGCGTTGAGCGGGCTGTCCGGCAGCGGCGGCTCGTCCCGGGCCACATCGAACCCGGCGCCGGCGATCAGCCCGCGATCGAGCGCACGCACCAGCGCCGCCTCGTCGACGATGCCGCCCCGTGCCGTATTGATCAGCAGCGGGCGGCGTTTCATGGCTTCGAACTCGGCCATCCCGATCAGGCCCCGGGTCGCATCGGTCAGCGGGCAATGCAGGCTCAGGATGTCCGAGGTGGCCAGCACCTCATCGAAGGGCACCCGCTCCCCCTCGCCCCGCCCCGCCCCGCCTGCCCCGGCATCCTCCCGCGCCGCCCCCTTGCGCGCGGCGAACACGGGGACCGCGCCGAACGCTTCGGCGATCGCCGCCACCCGCCGCCCGATGGTGCCGGCCCCGATGATGCCGAGACGGGCGCCGTGCAGGTCCAGGATCGGATAATCGAAGAAACAGAACAGCTCCGCTTCCTGCCACCGGCCGCGCTGCACCGCCTCGCGATAGCCCATCAGGCTGCGGCGCAGCGCCAGGATCATGCCGAAGGTGTGTTCGGAGACCGTGTGCACGGCATAGCCGCGGATGTTGGCCACCGTGATGCCGCGCGCGCGGCACGCCGCCACGTCGACGCGGTCCACCCCGGTTGCCGCCACCGCCACCAGCTTGAGCCGCGGCAGGCGCGCCAACGCGTCGGCCCGGATCGGCACCTTGTTGGTGACGATCACGTCGGCGTCGGCCGCCCGCGCCGGCACCTCCGCTTGCGCGGTGCGCGGATGGTCGCGCCAGTCATGGGGAAAGGCCGGCGCGCGCAACCGCACCTCCGGCGCCAAAGTGTCGCGGTCCAGGAATACGATCTGCACGGGCAGGCACCTCATGGTTGGGGTGGCGTTGGGTGGGGCAGGACGGGACGAAAGTGCACCGAAATTGACAACACACGTTTTAATCGTAGAGCAACCCTGCGTTTGCTAGTGTCGCGGGTGTCGGGCAGGAGACCCGGCGTATCATACCCGAGGAAAGGACACGATCATGAGTGAAGTTGCTCTCTCGGCCGCGATGCGGTCGAACCTGCTCACCCTGCAGTCAACCCAGCGCAACATGGACGGGATCCAGTTCAACCTGGCCACCGGCCGCAAGGTCAACAGCGCCCTGGACAACCCGCAGTCGTTCTTCGCCGCCCAGGCCCTCAGCAACCGCGCCACCGACCTCAGCCGCCTGCTCGACGGCATGGGGCAGGCCATCTCCACCCTCAAGCAGGCGGACAACGGTGTCACCTCCCTCACCAAGATGGTGCAGCAGGCCGACGCCATCGCCAACGCCGCCCGCGAAGCCGCGGCCAGCGAGGCCAGCACCACCGCCCAGGTGAGCGGCAACCGGGATGTTAGCGATTTCGCCATCGGTGCCGTCGGCACCGTCTTTGCCGGCGCCACCCTGACGTTCAGCTTCACCGACGCCAACGGGGATGCGGTTACCACGGACCCTGCCAACGGCGAAGTCACGCTCGCTGCTGACGAAGACATCAATACGATCGTCGAAAACATCAATGCCATCCGCGATGACGCCGGCAACGCGGTGATCGAGGCGTCGCTGGATGCCAACGGCCAGCTGGTGCTCAACGCGGCCGAGGGTTTGAGTTTCAACTTGAGTATTGAAGAATCTGGTGGCGCCGATCTCGCTATCAGTGAGGACTTGGCCTTCACCCTCGGCTTCGGCGGCATGACTCAAACGGATGGCACCGCTGCCGTCGCATTGTCGGTATCCTCCGGCGCCGAAGCCCTCACATCCCGCGCACTGTTCAGCGACGGCGCTGGTGAAGTTGTTGCCACACGAACCACGGCGCTGAGCGACCTAAACATTGCTGGTGGAGGTGACGTCTTCAGATTTAATTCCAGCGGTACCGCTTCCAATGATACTTTCACTATGCGGATTGGTTTAAACGGTGCGACCACCGCCGATATCGAGATCGCCGGAGACACCACGCTCGGCGGGCTCATCGACCTGATCAATGACGACAACACATTGAAAGGCAACATCCGTGCTGAGTTTGACGAGGAAACTGGCCAGATCTCACTGAACCGCCTGGACTCGTCAATCACCAGCATCGATATCAGTGCTCAAGCTGAGACAACAACCGCCCTCGGGACGGGTACTCAACTGGAGTTCAACCTTGCCTTCGGTGGCTTGGCCAGTAACGTCGACTCCGGGACTACCGATGCTACTGATACGCCGGTAACAAGTGACGTGCGCAGCGTCCGCTTCAGCACCGGGGATCCCACCGATCTGGATGCCGTGGCACGATTCGAGAAGGATTTCGATGCCATCCGGTCGCAGATCGATCAGCTGGTCAAGGATGCCGGCTATCGCGGCATCAACCTGCTCAACGGCGGCGTGCTGGAGACCGCGTTCAACGAAACCCGCACCAGCATCCTGGTGAGCACCGGCAGCACCCTCACGGCCGAAGGGCTCGGCATCAACAAGGCCGACTTCAGCAGCCGCGACAAGGTGGATGCCGCCCTGACCGAGATCCGCGCCGCGCTCACCGCGGTGCGCGAGTTCGGCAGCTCGCTCGCCAACGACCTGTCGGTGATCCAGACCCGCCAGGACTTCACCAGCGCCACCATCAACACCCTGACCGAGGGCGCCGACAAGCTCACCCTCGCCGACCAGAACGAGGAAGGCGCCAAGATGCTGGCCCTGCAGACCCGCCAGCAGCTGGGCGTCGTCTCCCTCTCCCTCGCCTCCCAGGCGCAGCAAAGCGTGCTCCGCCTCTTCTAGTTTCCCCCACCCCACCAACCCCTCTCCCCCCCAACCCCTCTCCCCCAAAGGGGGAGAGGATGGGTGAGGGGGCGGAAATAAATCCCCCATGGGGCGGGG
>REEP01000058.1 GCA_007695045.1 Rhodospirillales bacterium
TCAAGGATGGCCGCATCGCCCGGGTCTTCTTCTGTGCCCACGAAGGCGCAATGGTCCTGCTGCACGGCTTCGTCAAGAAGACGCAGAAAACACCCGAACGCGAGATCGAGCTCGCCGAAAAACGCATGAGAGGTCTGAAATGAGCGACGACACCGAAAAGGGTAGGGCAGGGGAGTTCTTCGAGGATTTCCTCAAAGAGCAGGGAACCTGCGAGGAAACCACCGAGCGAGCCATCAAACGCGTCATCGCTTTCCAGCTCGCCCAGGCCATGCGCGAGCAGCGGATCTCAAAAATGGAGATGGCAAGGCGACTGGAAACCAGCCGTTCGCAGCTCGATCGGTTGCTCGATCCGGACAACGACAGCGTCACCCTCGCCACGCTCTCCCGCGCGGCCAAGGCCGTTGGCCGCACCATCAAACTGGAGCTCCAGTAAGCGCGCCGTGCTTCATCGCCCGCGCCGGCGGCACTCCCACGGGAACCTGAACTCGCCACCCGCAGCAATCCCTCACCACGCCACCTCGAAAACCACCGACGTCGGAGGTGTCTGGAGATCGATCGCCGGCTCACAGTGCCGCCGAACTCGGGCCTGAAACACTATTACCTATAGTGTTTCAAGGGGCACAGTCACCGCGACCGGCTGTACTCTTTATTGATCGGTATGGAAGAACGATCCTTTAGGGGCTTCTGGATGCAGTCGCGCCGACCGCTACCGCCGCATGCGGTAGCCCAGCGTGTAGCGCGTCAACCATTTTGACCGCTAACTTGGTTGTCGCTGATCACCAGCGCGGCTCCCGGCTCGGCGCTTGGGCCTTGCGGGATAGAAATTCCACATGCGGTTGCAGGCTGGCGAAGCATTTCCCCTCCTCGCTTGACACGGCCACATTCATGCTGCATATATGCCGCATCAAATCATGGCTGGAGGTGGAAATGCCAGAATACACCGCGACGCAGAAGGTTGCCACGGCGATCGCCCGTCTGCGGGCCGAGGCCAATGTCACCCAGGCCGTACTGGCGGAAAAATCCGGGCTCGACCAAAGCAGGGTTTCTCGCATCGAAAAGGGCGAAGTCGTCGCAAGCGCGGATGTGCACCGGGTGCTGGAGGCTCTCGATGCGCTCGGCGTACCGAAGGCCAAAGCATTCAGGAAGTACATCGGCCGGGACTGGCAGCACATCGAACCGCCCTCCTTTTGGAACCCGGAACGCGCGTGCCTTGAGATCACCGAAGAAACCCTCGACGAGATCGCGACCTTCCTCGCGGACGAAGAGCACCCCTGGCCACTACGCCGTCAAATCGAACGGCAGCGGGACTCGCTGCTCCGCGGGGCGAGCTTTTTAGGCCGGCTCAATCACAATATCGCCTTCATCGGCGACATGGGCGTCGGCAAGTCCACGGCCATCAGCTTCATCTTTGACCTGCTCGTGCCCCCGTCCCTCGCCGACAAGACGATCAACCGGCCGGTGCTGGAAACCGGCGCCGGCGGCACGACGATCTGCGAGGTGCACATCAAGAGTGGTCCCGAGTTCGGTATCTCCCTACTGCCCATGAGCGATGTAGAAATGCGGGAGCTTGTGTCGGATTTCTGCGCCGCGAAGTGGGCTGTTCACACGAGCGAACAGCGTGAGGCGGGTGAAACGGTCGGCATCAGCCGGGAAGCGGAGCGCGCCATCCGAAATATGTCTGGGCTTGGACGCAAGCGGGAGATGGTCGATGGGAAGACCGTTTACCACGACCCGGTGGGCGACCTGGCCAAGGCCAGCAGTAGCGAGGACGAGTTCCGGACCCGCATCCTCACCTTGATGAATCTCGATGACCGGACGCGGCGCGAGCTCTGGTACGACAGCTCGACCCGCAAGCACCCGATGGAGTGGGTCACCGAAACCTTCAAGGCGGTCAACAACGGCCGCCTGAAGGACGTGCCACTGCCAAAGAGCATTGACCTGCTCATCCCGAACTTTGGGCGGGCGTTCGGCGAGTTGGACATCACCGTCATCGATACCAAGGGCGTCGATGACGTTGCGGTCCGTGAGGACCTGGACCACCGGCTGAAAGACCCTCGGACAGCGATTGTCTTCTGCTCGCGCTTCAACGATGCGCCGGGAACCAGTACGCGCGTGCTGCTTCAGCATATGCGCCAGACCTTCTCGGAGCGCTTGGACACCGGAAAGGTATCGGTGCTGGCGCTGCCTCGGTCCGAGGAAGCGCGCGCGATGAAGGACGATATGGGCGAACAGGCGCTGACGGATGCAGAGGGCTACGAGTTCAAGCGAATGCACGTCTCATCCGAGCTTGCCGCCGAGGATCTCCCCGGCGTTCCGATGCTCTTCTACAACGTTGAGGCCGATGATGCCGCCACGGTCCGTGGTGACCTGTTCGCGCAGTTGAGCCTGATGCGGAAAGCGGTCGAAGAGCGGCTCTTTGACCTGTGCGCTGCCTCGCAGGACATCATCGAGTACCATGAAGCCCAGGCGCTGAACGCCGCTATCGAGGAGGTAGCCAACAGGCTTAACAACTTTCTTAGCGGCAATCGGAGCCTAGGTGCGCGCGAGCAACTGGCGCATGTGGATGCGATCAACACCATCAAGGGGGTGCGGTACGCCTCGACGCTCTGGGCGTCCACGCGGCGGAGCGGGGACTACACGGGCCTCAACGTGGTGCATCTGATTGGCGTCGGCGCTGCCCGAGACGCCAAGCGGCGAAGCGAGAGCTGGTTCAACAGCCTCGATGCGTACTTGAAGTCGCTGAAAGCGGACGAGGGCCTCGCGTTGGCCAACCGCTCGATCGACCAGATTGCCGCCAGCGCGGCCGCGTCGAAACGCGCCTTCCTCGAAGCAGCCCAACTCGGAGGTGTCGAGGTCTACC
>REEP01000030.1 GCA_007695045.1 Rhodospirillales bacterium
TGTAGCGACGCACAATGATGTGTGGCCCGACGCGAGATTCAGGGCCGTTTCCGACGCAGATTGCGTGAGACGGACGGAGGTCTCCGGCGCACGCTACTTGAGACGCAGTGCATGCTCGGTGAGACGGACGCGAGATCGTGCGAGCCGGATGCAGGTTCGGTGACACCGACGAGGGCGGCGGCGACGGCGGATGCGGTCGCCAGAAAAACGGCCGGTAAATTGGCGGTTAATCGAACTCGCGCCTGGCATCGAAAGTTCACAAGAAAACCCGTTGCGGAAACCAACGCGAAGTTGCACCCTTCGTCCGGTCTTTTCTGACGATGAGTGTGCACATGCTGATCGGCTACGTCCGGGTATCTAAGTCCGATGGCTCGCAGACGCTGTCGCCGCAACGCGATGCCTTGCTGGCCGCCGGTGTCGAACCCGAGCGGATCTACGAGGACCTTGCCTCCGGTCGCAGCGACGCGAGGCCCGGCCTCGCCGCCTGCCTGAAAGCGCTCCAGCCCGGTAACACACTCGTGCTGTGGAAACTGGATCGGCTCGGCCGCGACCTGCGCCACCTCGTCAACACGGTCGAGGACCTGCGTGTTCGCGGCATCGGGCTAAAGGTGCTCACCGGCGCCGGTGCCCAGATCGACACGACCACCGCTAATGGGCGGCTCGCCTTTGGCATCTTCGCGGCATTCGCCGAGTTCGAACGCGAGCTCATCGCGGAACGCACCCAGGCTGGCTTGGCCGCCGCCAGGGCACGCGGAAGGCTCGGAGGTCGCCCACGCAAGATGGATCGGGCGACGTTGCAGATGGCGATGGCGGCTATGGCGGACCCGAAAGCCGTGGCGGCCGAAGTGGCGAAGCGGCTGGGGCTGACCACGACGACGCTCTACACCTACGTCAACGGCGACGGCTCGCCAAAAGCTGCGGGCCAGGCGCTTCTTGACGGACCATCGCACGACGGTAGCCCTAAGCCGTCCCGCTCGCAGCAAGCCGCGGCCGCGTGATGCCGGCGGGCGTCGCGGTCCCGATCGAGGCGATCGCGACGCTCCGACGGCGTCTGGATTCGCTGCCGGCGCGGCATCCCGAGCGCAAGCCGCTCATGGCATCCACTGCCGAACTCTACGGCGTCTCCCGCGCCACGCTCTACCGGCTACTGCGCGGAGAGCGACGCCCAAGAGACGCGCATCGCGCCGACCGGGGTCGGTCCCGCACCATGCCGGCAGCAGAAATCGAGCGTTGGTGCGAGATCGTCGCCGCCATCAAGGTGCGCACGACCAACAAAAAGGGCCGGCATCTCTCGACCGCCCGTATTCTCCAGCTTCTCGTCGACCACGGCGTCGAGACACCCGAAGGACTGCAGAGACTAGCCGCCGGTCGGCTGACCGCGTCCACCCTCAACCGCCATTTGCGCCGCCTCGGTTACGACCATAAGCGGATGACACGCGAGCCGGCGGCGGTCAGGTTTCAGGCCGAGCACTCGAATGCGCTCTGGCATTTCGACATCAGTCCGTCGGACCTGAAGCAGCTGAAGAGCCCGCCCTGGCTCGATCCCGACCGGCAAGGTGCTCCGACCCTCATGCTGTTCAGCGTCGTCGATGACCGCTCCGGCGTTGCCTATCAGGAATACCGCTGCGTCTACGGCGAGGACGTGGAAGCCGCGCTCCGTTTTTTGTTCAACGCGATGTCGCCGAAGCCGGACGTCGAACCGTTCCAGGGCATCCCGTCCACCCTCTATCTCGACAACGGGCCGGTGGCAAAGTCGGCAGTGTTCAAGCGCGTCATGGAGAGCCTCGGCGTCGAAGTCGTGCCGCACATGCCGGCAGGATCAGACGGAAGACGGACCACTGCCCGGGCCAAGGGCAAGGTCGAGCGGCCGTTCAGGACAGTGAAAGACGCGCACGAGACGCTCTATCACTTCCACCAGCCGGAAACGGAGGAGGAGGCGAACCGGTGGCTCGCTCGCTTCGTCGCGACATACAACCGCGCCGACCATCGTTCCGAGCCGCATTCGCGCATCAAGGACTGGCTCGCGCATCTGCCGGAGGGCGGGATTAGGGCGATGTGCGCCTGGGAGCGGTTCTGCGTTTTTGCGCGCGAGCCCGAGCGCCGCGCAGTCGGCATCGACTGCCGGATGACGGTTGCCGGTGTCCTCTACGAGGTCGACGCCGAGCTGGCCGGCGAGACCGTCGTCGTCTGGTGGGGTCTGTTCGACCAGGAGCTCTGGGTCGAACGAGGCGAGGAGCGCTGGGGCCCATATCACCCCGTCAGCGGGCCTGTCCCTCTCCATCGTTACCGGAAGCACCGGAAAAGCAGGCGCGAGGCCCGCGCCGACAAGGTCGACGAACTGGCGGCGAAACTCAGCCTGCCGCGCTCAGCGCTGTCGGGCGGGGACGACGTCGTCATGGTCGGGGCAGGGCCGGGGGCAGCGCGCCCGGTGCCGGTGCGGCCGTTCGTCGACCCCGATCCGTTCCACGAGTTGACGTTCCCGACGCCGCTTGCGGCGCGTCGCGCCATTGCCGATGAGCTTCGGTTTCCTCTCGCCAAACTCGGCGATGAGGATCGCGCCTTCATCGACCGACTGCTGGCGGAAACGCTCAGTCGCCCAGTCATCATCGCCGCTGTGCGTGAGCGCTTTCCGGCAGGGCGCAAGGGAGGGATCGGCTGATGCTGACCGAGGTAATGCTGCAGTATCGCCTGGCGCGCCCGCCGGTCGACGTCGGCTTCTTCGAGACCGAGCACCACGCACAGGTAGCGCACGACTTGCGGGCTGCCATCCAGGGCGGTCGCCTGATCGCGCTCA